>NZ_JACMYP010000115.1 GCF_020889705.1 Bradyrhizobium altum
GAGCTGCCTGGCGCTGATCATCGCCTTCCTGATCTGCCGCGCGATCGTGACCTCGAAGCTCGGCAAGGTCCTGATCGCGGTGCGCGACGCCGAAAGCCGGACCCGCTTCCTCGGTTATCGCGTCGAATCCTACAAGCTGTTCGTGTTCACGCTGTCGGCCTGCATGGCCGGCGTCGCAGGTGCGCTTTACGTGCCGCAGGTCGGCATCATCAATCCGAGCGAGTTCGCACCCGGCAATTCGATCGAGGCCGTGATCTGGGTCGCGGTCGGCGGTCGCGGCACGCTGATCGGCGCCGCGCTCGGCGCCGTCGTCGTCAATTACGCCAAGACGTTATTCACCTCGGGGCCGCTGGCGCCGTACTGGCTGTTCATGCTGGGCGCGCTGTTCATCCTGGTCACGCTGCTGTTGCCTAAGGGCATCGTCGGCACCTTCAACAGCTGGTGGGAGACGCGACGCAGCGCGGCCCTTGCGGCCGACGCGGAAAGCGCCGCGCGCGAAGACGGCGTCGGCGCACCGAACCTGGCGGAGTAGGCAGATGAACGTCATGGATAGCCGCGCCACTTCGGCCATGCTCTATCTCGATGGCGTGCACGTCTCGTTCGACGGCTTCCACGCCATCAACAATCTGTCGCTGACGCTCGCGCCCGGCGAGATGCGCGCCATCATCGGCCCGAACGGCGCCGGCAAGACCACGATGATGGACATCATCACCGGCAAGACCAAGCCGGATGAGGGCACCGTGCTGTTCGACGGCACCGTCGACCTGACCCGGCTCGACGAGACCCGCATCGCCGAGCTCGGCATCGGCCGCAAATTCCAGAAGCCGACGGTGTTCGAGAGCCAGACCGTGCAGGACAATCTGCTGCTCGCGCTCAATGTCGATCATTCCGTGCGCGGCACGCTGTTCTGGCGCGGCAGCAGAGCCGAGTCCGAGCGCATCGACAAGGTGCTCGAGACCATCCGCTTGACCGATGCGCGCAACCGCCTCGCCGGCAGCCTGTCGCACGGCCAGAAGCAGTGGCTCGAGATCGGCATGCTGCTGGCGCAGGACCCCAAGGTGCTGCTGGTCGACGAGCCGGTCGCCGGCATGACCGATGTCGAGACCCATTTGACCGCGGAGCTGCTCAAAGAGATCAACAAGAACCACACCATCATGGTGGTCGAGCACGACATGACCTTCGTGCGCGAGCTCGGCGTCAAGGTGACCTGCCTGCATGAAGGCACGGTGCTCGCTGAAGGTTCGATCGACCAGGTGTCGTCGAACGAGCGGGTGGTCGAAGTGTATCTGGGGCGCTAGGCGATGCTGAAGATCGACAACATCAACCTCTATTACGGCGCAGCGCAGGCGCTGCGCGGGGTGTCGCTGACCGCCGAGCCGGGCAAGGTCACCTGCGTGCTCGGCCGCAACGGCGTCGGCAAGACCTCGCTGCTGCGCGCCATGGTCGGCCAGTATCCGATCGCCTCCGGCGCGATCAATTTCGACGGCAAGGACATCACCGCGCTCAAGCCCTATGAGCGGGCGCGGCGCGGCATCGGCTTCGTGCCGCAGGGCCGCGAGATCTTCCCGCTGCTGACGGTCGAGGAAAACCTCAAGACTGGCTTCGGCCCGCTGAAGCGCGAGGACCGCAACATCCCCGACGACGTGTTTTCGCTGTTTCCGGTGCTGCAGACCATGCTGGGCCGCCGCGGCGGCGACCTCTCCGGCGGCCAGCAGCAGCAGCTCGCGATCGGCCGCGCGCTGGTGATGCGGCCAAAGCTCCTGCTGCTCGACGAGCCGACCGAAGGCATCCAGCCCTCGATCATCAAGGACATCGGCCGCGCCATTTCCTATCTGCGCAACCTCGGCAACATCGCAATCGTGCTGGTCGAACAATATCTCGACTTTGCCTGCGAACTCGGCGACAGTTTTGCCGTGATGGACCGGGGTGCGGTGAAGTATGCCTGCGATCGCGCAAGCCTCGATCCCGCCGAGATCAGCCGCCAGATGGCGCTGTGAAGATGGTGTGACGCCGCCGCGCGCGGCGTGAGTCAAGGGAGCGTCGGGGGAATGCGGACCGGGATCGCAGGCGCGGCAGCGGCAACGTTTGCGGCAAACCGCGCCCAGGGCGCGGTCAGGTTCGGCGTGCATCGCAAGGATGGCGCCACCCGCCGCGGTGATCTCCATGAGTCAGGTTCGCTGCGCGTGCGTTTCCCGTCGCCGGAGGACGACGGCCTGTCGGCGATGTTCGTCAACACCGCCGGCGGCATTGCCGGCGGCGACCGCTTCGAGATTGCAATCGCAGCCGGCGAGGGCGCTCGCCTGACCCTGACCACGGCGGCCGCCGAAAAGGTCTATCGCGCACCGGCAGCGTTTTCGAGCGAAGTGGATGCCGGTTCGCGTGAAGAAAACGCGTCCAAACAAAATGAGGGCCTGGAGCGATCCAACTGGATCGCACCAGGCCCGGCAGCGGCGGCGCGGCTCGACATCGCGCTGAAGGTCGCTGATGGCGCGCATCTCTCCTGGCTGCCGCAGGAGACCATCCTGTTCGACCGTGCCCGTATTCATCGCGGCTTCGACATCGACCTTGCCGAGGGCGCTTCGCTCTTGCTGTGCGAGATCGTGGTGTTCGGCCGCGCCGCGATGGGCGAGACCATGCGCCATGGCGAGTTCGTCGACCGCTGGCGGATGCGGCGCGGCGGCAAGCTGGTGTTTGCCGAGACCATCCGCCTCGACGGCGAGATCGGCGAGAAGCTCGCAAAGTCCGCGATCGCGGGGGGTGGCTGCGCGATCGGCACCGCGCTGATCGTGCCGGGCGACGAGGCGCTGGTCGAGCGCATCCGCGCGGCGTCTGACAGCTTCGGCGCCGAGGTCGGCATCTCGGCCTGGAATGGCTTTGCAATGGCGCGCTTCTGTGCCCAAGATGCGGCCCGGTTGCGCGCCGACATGATGGCGGTGCTTGGCCGCGCCTCCGCCGTGCCGCTGCCGCGGCTGTGGCTCAACTAGACCTTTCAAGAACGATCAGAGTGCTCGCATGAATTTGTCTCCCCGCGAAAAGGACAAGCTCCTGGTATCGATGGCCGCCATGGTGGCGCGCCGCCGGCTCGAGCGTGGCGTCAAGCTGAACCATCCCGAAGCGGTGGCGCTGATCACCGATTACATCGTCGAGGGCGCGCGCGACGGCCGCACCGTCGCCGAGCTGATGCAGGCCGGCGCCAAGGTCCTGACCCGCGCGCAGGTGATGGATGGCATCCCGGAGATGATCCACGACATCCAGGTCGAGGCGACATTCCCCGACGGCACCAAGCTCGTCACCGTGCACGAACCGATCCGATAGGAGCGCGACATGATCCCCGGCGAACTCTTCATCAAGGACGGCGAGATCGAGCTCAATGCCGGCCGCAAGACTGTGACGCTGTCGGTTGCCAACACCGGCGACCGCCCGATCCAGGTCGGCTCGCACTATCATTTCTTCGAGACGAACCCGGCGCTGAAATTCGACCGCAAGAAAGCCCGCGGCATGCGCCTCGACATTGCCGCCGGCACCGCCGTCCGCTTCGAGCCCGGCCAGACCCGCGACGTCCATCTCGTGGCACTCGCCGGCAAGCGCGTGATCTACGGTTTTCGAGCCGAGGTGAAGGGGAAGTTGTAGGCCCGATGCTACCCGCGCTTTGCATGGTCTCCGAAGCTGCCGAGCTTGCCGCGCGCCGTCACAACGGCATGGCGCGCAAGGGGCGGGGGAATGAGCCTTACATCAACCATCTTGCCGAGGTCGCCAACCTGCTGGCGCAGGTGACTGACGGTGCCGATGCCGAGCTGGTGGCGGCGGGATGGCTGCACGACACCATCGAGGACACCGAGACCACGCGCGAAGAGCTCGCGCAAAAGTTCAGTGAGCGCGTTGCCGGGCTGGTGGTCGAATGCACCGACGACATGAGCCTGCCGAAGGCCGTACGCCGGCAAAAGCAGATCGAGGACGCTCCGCACAAATCGCCCGGCGCCAAGCTGATCAAGATTGCCGACAAGGTCAGCAATATCGGTGCGCGGATCGTGCCGGATCCAGGCAAGGACGAACGCGACGATCTCGCCGATTATGCGGCCTGGGCCGATAAGGTCGTTGCCGGTTGCCGGGGGATCAATCCGCGGCTCGACCGCATTTTCGATGACACCATCGCGCGCGCCAAGGCCGCGCTGGCTGAAACTGGGGGGCTGACATGTCCGTGAAGATCAAGCGTTCCGTCTACGCCGACATGTTCGGGCCGACCACCGGCGACAAGGTGCGGCTCGCCGACACCGATTTGATCATCGAAGTCGAAAAGGATCTCACTACCTATGGCGAGGAGGTGAAGTTCGGCGGCGGCAAGGTGATCCGCGACGGCATGGGGCAGTCGCAGGTGACCAACGCGCAGGGCGCGGCCGATACCGTCATCACCAACGCGCTGATCGTCGATCACTGGGGCATCGTGAAGGCCGACGTCGCGATCAAGGAGGGCATGATCGCCGCGATCGGCAAGGCCGGCAATCCGGACATCCAGCCCAACGTCACCATCATCATCGGCCCCGGCACCGACGTGATCGCGGGTGAGGGCAAGATCCTCACCGCGGGCGGATTCGACAGCCACATCCACTTCATCTGCCCGCAGCAGATCGAGCACGCCCTGATGTCTGGCGTCACCTCGATGTTAGGGGGCGGCACCGGCCCGTCGCACGGCACCTTCGCCACCACCTGCACGCCCGGCCCGTGGCACATGGGGCGGATGATCCAGTCGTTCGACGCCTTCCCGGTGAACCTCGGTATTTCCGGCAAGGGCAATGCGTCGCGCCCGGCGGCGCTGGTCGAGATGATCAAGGGCGGCGCCTGCGCGCTGAAGCTGCACGAGGATTGGGGCACCACGCCGTCGGCGATCGACACCTGCCTGTCGGTGGCCGACGATTACGACGTCCAGGTGATGCTGCATTCGGATACGCTGAACGAATCCGGTTTCGTCGAGGACACCGTGAAGGCGTTCAAGGGCCGCACCATCCATGCTTTCCACACCGAAGGCGCCGGCGGCGGCCACGCGCCGGATATCATTAAAATTGCCGGCCTGAAGAACGTACTGCCGTCCTCGACCAACCCGACCCGGCCGTTCACCCGCAACACCATCGACGAGCATCTCGACATGCTGATGGTGTGCCATCACCTTGATCCGTCGATCGCCGAGGACCTCGCCTTCGCCGAAAGCCGGATCCGCAAGGAGACCATCGCCGCCGAGGACATCCTGCACGATCTCGGCGCGCTCTCGATGATGTCGTCGGACTCGCAGGCGATGGGCCGGCTTGGCGAGGTGATCATCCGCACCTGGCAGACTGCCGACAAGATGAAGAAGCAGCGCGGAGCGCTGCCGCAGGACAAGGGCAACGACAACGACAATTTCCGCGTCAGGCGCTACATCGCCAAGTACACCATCAATCCGGCGATCGCGCATGGCGTGTCGAAGCTGATCGGTTCGGTGGAGAAAGGCAAGATGGCCGATCTGGTGCTGTGGTCGCCGGCGTTCTTCGGCGTCAAGCCGGACTGCATCATCAAGGGCGGCTCGATCGTGGCGGCGCCGATGGGCGATCCCAACGCTTCGATCCCGACGCCGCAGCCGGTGCATTACCGGCCGATGTTCGCCGCCTTTGGCAAGGCGCTGACCGCCTCCTCGGTGGTGTTCACCTCGAAGGCTGCGGTCACCGGCGGTCTCGCCCGCAAGCTCGGGATCGGCAAGAAGCTCTACGCGGTGCAGAACACCCGCGGAAAGATCTCCAAGAAGAGCATGATCCACAACGACGCGACGCCCAAGATCGAGGTCGATCCGGAGACCTATGAGGTACGTGCAGACGGCGAACTCCTGACCTGCGCGCCGGCCGAGGTGCTGCCCATGGCACAGCGCTACTTTATGTTCTAAAACCACTCCCGGTATCGAAACCAGAACAGAAAACCGGGAGGAATTTCCGTGATTTACGTCGTTGCCACGCTGACCATCAAGCCCGAGACCCGCGCCGAATTCATCGCTGCGGCGACGGCCTGCATCAAGGAAACCCGCAAGGAGCCCGGCAACATCGCCTACGACTTGCACGAGAGCGTCACCGACCACAGCAAGATGGTGTTCGTCGAGCAGTGGGAGAACGCCGAGGCGCTGGTGCCGCATCGTACCGCCGAGCACATGAAGACGTTCGGCCGCGTCGCGGTGAAGTGCATGGCCGCGCCGCCGAAGATCGAGGTGATCACGCCCGAGAAGGTCGACGTCCGCTAACAAGAACAAGAACGGGAGAAACACCATGATCTATGTCATCGCAACCACGCCGATGAAGCCGGAAAACAAGGACGACTTCATTAGGGGACACAAGGCGTGCATCGCCGAGACCCACAAGGAGAAGGGCTGCCTCTCCTACGAGGGCCATGTCAGCGTCAACGATCCCAATCTGTATGTGGTCGTCGAGCGCTGGGAGACCCGCGACGACCTGACCGCGCACAGCAAGGCCCCGCACATGAAGGTGTGGCGCGAATATTCCGCCGAAATGAAGACGGGCCCGACGGTGATCGAGATCATCAGCGACGCCAAGGTTCAGAAGCTCTGAGGCAATCGATGATCCGCGCAACCAAAGTCCTGGGACAGCATCGCTGGACAGAAGCGGCAGCCGACACCGTCGTGCTCGATTTCGACGACCGGCACCGGCGGCGGATGGCAATGACCGGGACGCGCGGGCTCGAATTCCTGCTCGATCTCGAGAACGCCGTCGCGCTGCGCGGCGGCGACGCATTGGTGCTGGAGGACGGCCGCCTCATCGAGGTGGTCGCAGCTCCGGAGCCGCTCGCGGAAATTCGCGGCAGCGATCCGCATCATCTGATCCGGGTCGCCTGGCATCTTGGCAACCGCCATCTGCCGACGCAGATCATGCCGAAAGGCCTGCGCATTCGCAGGGATCACGTGATCGAGGCGATGGTGAAGGGGTTAGGGGCCCGTGTCATCGAGATCGAGGCGCCGTTCGATCCCGAGGGCGGCGCCTATGCCGAGCACGCACATGCCGACGCACCCGCGCATGGCCACACGGGGCACGATCATGCCCATGGCGACGCGCACGACCATGGTCACCATCACGGCGATGGACATGACCATGACCATGACCACGACCACCACCATCATCATGATGAGCATTGCGACCATGCCCATCATCACCACGACCACTCCCATGCTCATGACCACAAATGAGCCTGATCCCGCTGCGGTGCGCGGCGGGATGGCGGAGGACGAGGCGGCCGCGCTGTACCGGTTGATGACGTGGCTGTCGCCGTCCTTCCCGGTCGGGGCGTTCGCCTATTCCAGCGGCATCGAATGGGCGGTCGAGGCCGGCGACGTCACCGATGCCGCGTCGCTGCGCGGCTGGCTCGCGGCGATGCTCACCGACGGCAGCGGCTTTTGCGACACCGTGTTCCTTGCGCAGAGCCATCGCGCAGCGTCGGAGCCCGGTCATGCCGGGCTGAAGGAGATCGCCGAACTCGCGGCCGCCTTCGTGCCGTCGCGCGAGCGGCAGCTCGAAACCACGACGCAAGGACGCGCCTTCATCGAGATTGCCCGTGCGGCCTGGAGTTCGTCCGGCCTCGACGCGATGATTGCGGCTTGTGGCGGGCCGATCGTGTACCCGATCGCGGTCGGCGTCGTCAGCGCTGCGCATGGCATCCGGCTGGCGCCGTCGCTGCATGCCTTCCTGCATGCCGTGCTCTCGAATTGGATTTCCGCAGGCAGCCGGCTGATTCCGCTCGGCCAGACCGACAGCCAGCGCGTGCTGGCCGATCTCGAGCCGGTCGTTGCCGCGACCGCGGCGCGGGCCAACGCAGCTTCGCTCGACGATCTCGGCAGCGCGACCTTCCGGGCCGACCTCGCGAGCCTGCGTCATGAAGCGCAGTATACGAGGCTGTTTCGGTCATGAGCCACCCTCCGCTGTCGTCCCGGCGAAAGCCGGGACCCATAACCACCGGCCTTCGTGGTTATGCAAGTCTGCGGCCCCAGCTTCTCGCAACAATTGAATTCGGTGGTAATGGGTCCCGGCCCCCGTGCGCAATCGCGCACTAGGCCGGGACGACGAAAACGGAGAGCGTGTCACATGCCCACTTCTCATGGCCCGTTGCGCGTCGGCGTCGGCGGTCCGGTCGGCTCCGGCAAGACCGCGCTGATGGATCTGCTCTGCAAGGCGATGCGCGAGCGTTACGACATCGCGGCGATCACCAACGACATCTACACCAAATGGGATGCCGAGTTTCTGGTGCGCTCCGGCTCGCTGACGCCAGACCGCATCGCCGGCGTTGAGACCGGCGGCTGCCCGCACACCGCGATCCGCGAGGACGCCTCGATGAACCTCGCCGCGGTCGCCGATATGCGGGCGAAATTCCCCGATCTCGACTTGGTCCTGATCGAGTCCGGCGGTGACAACCTGGCGGCGACCTTCTCGCCGGAATTGGCGGATCTGACGATCTACGTCATCGACGTCGCCGCAGGCGACAAGATCCCCTCCAAGGGCGGCCCCGGCATCACGCGGTCCGACCTTCTGGTGATCAACAAGATCGACCTCGCGCCCCATGTCGGCGCGTCCTTGGAGAAGATGGACACCGACGCCAGGCGGATGCGCGGCGAGCGGCCCTTCGTGATGACCAATCTGAAGAAGAGCGACGGCCTCGACCACATCATCAGCTTCATCGAGACCAAGGGTGGCCTTCGGTCGCAGGCCGCGGGCAAGGCGGGTACGAAGGCGGGCTAGTCGTTAATCATTGTGGCGGATCTCCAGTCGTCCATCCCGTCATCCCCGCGCAAAGGCTTCGCCTTTGTCGCTGAAGGTGCGAGCGGAGCGAGCCTCGAAGGATGCACGGCCACCGGCGGGCCGTTCACCCTTCGAGACGCGCTTCGCGCTCCTCAGGGTGACGGACGACGAGAGGGGAGCGCACTCCGCCGCAAAAAAGCTGCGCAATCGCCGGAACAATTTCCAACTTTGACGATTAGCAACCTTTGGTGCCGCCAAAGACCGCCGGATGGCGTCGTCGTTAATGTTGTCGCCCGGCTCCTGTTGCGTACCGATGATCGCTATTCCATATTCCCTTGCGGCTGGCGTTCATCGCACCCTGATTTGTCGCCGCCCCCGCAGAAGCCAGATGCCTACCGTCCCCTTTCGCCACCCCCTGATTGCCGAGTAAGCGTGTGGTTCGACTGGGCTTCATCGTTGCATTGATTGCGCTGATCGGGGTTCTGCTCTCCGGTCTTGCCGCCTATCGGGTGCACGATCAGGAGCTCGCAATCGACGGTATCGCACTGGCGCGGGCGATCGACGTCCATGCCAGCCTGGTGCAGGACCGCCTGACCGAGCGCGAGCTGCTGGCGCGGGTGGCCTCGGGGCTGTTCCGGACGCCGTCGATGGTGAAGGCCAATATGCTGCAGCCGCTGCGCTCGGCGATCTACGCCTTCAAGACCGATTTCGTCGTCGCCGCCTGGATCGCGCGGCTCAAGCCGAACGAGCTGACCGCGGCCGAGGCGGAGCTGAAGGCCGCCGGCTTCACCAATCCCTCGATCCGCGATTTCGACGACCAGGCGCTCGACATCAAGGCGCTCGACAAGCCGATCAACGTGCTGATGGATGTCGAGCCGCGCAATCCGGAAACCCTGAGCATCCCGGGCCGCGCCTTCGACCGCCACTCGGTGGTCGGTCCGATGCTGGCGCGGGCGTTGGAGAACGCCAAGCCCGTGGCCTCGGACCCGGTGCCGCTGCTGCGGCAGAACGGCCCGGTCGGGGTCGTGCTCGCTGCGCCGGTGTTCCAGGAGGGTGGGTCCGAGCCGGCCGGCTTCATCACCTTTTCCTACGAGCTGTCGTCGCTGATGCTGACCAACGACGATTCCTCGCTGTTCGCGGTGGCGTTGAAGGACCCGCGTGATTCCAATGACGAGTTCACCGCCAACGAGCAGGGCATCGTCACCTCGCGCGCGGTGCGCCAGGACGGCCCGCTGCCGTCGATGGTCCGCACGGTGACGTTCGGCGGCCGGGACTGGTCGCTCGACTATTACGCCAAGAGCAACGCCACGGTGCGTGCACAGCAGACCGCGACCATCGTCGCGGCGATTGGCCTCGCGCTGACCGGCATCGTCTGCGGCCTGTTCGGCTATGTCGCCTACAACAATTTGCGCCTCAGCCGCGAGATCGAGGTCCGGATCGGCTTCGAGCGCCGGCTGACTGCGGTCATCGACGAGCTCAACCATCGGGTCAAGAACATCCTCGCGGTGATCCAGTCGATCGTGACCCGCACGCTGCGGCACGGCGCCGACATCGACGTCGCGCGCGAACTTTTGATCGGGCGCATCCACGCGATGTCGAATGTCGTCACGCTGCTCAGCGAGAGCCAGTGGCAGGGCGTCAAGCTGAAGGGCCTGTTCGAATCGCGCGCGATTCCGCATGCCGACCGGATCGCGGTGAACGGTCCCGACATCACCGTCAGCGCCCGCGCCGCGCAATCGCTGTCGCTGCTGTTTTTCGAGCTCGCCTCGCACTCCGACGAAGGGCTGTCGCTGGTCGGCAAGCATCCGCACATCGTCGCCAACTGGGAGGTCGTCGGCGAGGATGCGGACTCGGTCTTCCATTTCCGTTGGGAGGAGTTCAACACCAGCCAGGCGACGCGGCGGGCCGACAGTGACTTCGGCCTCATCCTGCTCGACCGTGTCGCGCCCGAGGCGCTCGGCGGTACCGCGAAGCGCTACTTCACCGACGTCTCCTATGTCTATGAGCTCACCGCGCCGATGGATACGGTGGTCGACATGACCGAGCGCGACCGCACCGAACAGCTCTCGGCGCCGGTCCGTCCGGCGAAGAAGTAGAGCGCCGCAGCCGCCTCAGGTTGAGTGGCTATGTTATTGCGCGGATTGATCGAAATCAGGTGCGCCGGACGACGTTCACGTGATCTGTGTCGAAATCCGACATCCGTAATAGACCGCAACCGAGCGTTAAAACTTCGTTGAACATGCTTGGGCATATACCGAGCAGGATACCGTCTGAGGACCCCGATGAGGCTTTGGGTCAGCCTGACCTTGCTCGCGGCAGTTTTGCCTGTCGGGCTGTCGCTTGCCTTGACCCCGGCGACGGCGCCGCGCGACCCTGCGACAATCCGTGCCAGCTATCGCCGGCCCGACGTGGTTCCCTTCCCGAGCAGTAATCCCTATTCGGAGGCGAAATCCGCGCTGGGGCAGATGCTGTTCTTCGATCCGCTGCTGTCGCGGTCCAAGACCCATTCCTGCGCGAGCTGCCACAAGCCAAGCCTATCGTGGGCCGACGGCCTGCCGCGCGCCATCGGTGAGGATCCGAAAGGCTTGCCGATCCGTTCGCCGACGCTGATCGATGTGGCCTTCTTCGAGCCGCTGGGATGGGACGGCAAGTTCAAGGATCTCGAATCCGTTGCGTTCGGGCCGATTCTGAGCCCGATGAACCTCAACATGACCGAGCCGGAATTGATCGCGCGTCTCGCGGCGATCCCCGGCTATGTCGATGCATTCACCCACGCGTTCGGCGACGGCGCGATCACGCGGCCGAGGATCGAGCAGTCGCTGGCGACCTTCGAGCGCTCCATCGTCGCAGGCGAAGCCCCGTTCGACCGCTGGATCAAGGGCGACGAGAGCGCGATCAGCGCAACGGCCCAGCGCGGCTTTGAGCTTTTCAACGGCAAGGGACGTTGTTCGTCCTGCCACAGCGGCCCATCCTTCTCAGACGGGTCCTTCCAGGATATCGGCACCGCCAAGGGCCACGACATCGGGCGCGGACGTTACTTTCCGACCTCGGCGAAGCTGAAATATGCGTTCAAGACCCCGACATTGCGCGATGTCGCGCGCCGTGCGCCCTACATGCACGACGGATCGGTCGCAACACTGGAAGATGTCATCGAGCTCTACAACAAGGGCGGGATCGAGCGGCCAAGCCGGTCGCCCGACATTAAGCCGTTATCGCTGACGGCAGGCGAGAAGAAGGACCTCATCGCCTTCCTGCAAACCCTGACCGCCACGGCCCCGCCGGTGGCGGGGATCCCCAAATTGCCGCGCTGAGCGCAGCAGAGGGCGCTGAGCGCAGCAGAGGGTTTGGAACGGGGGCTTGTCAGGCGAGGTGCGGCAGTGCGGCCCCAAGCAGGCCGAGCCCGACGACCAGGAACGCGCCCGCGCAGGTCTCGAGGGCCGCCGTGCGCGACGGGGACGATTTTGTCACATAGGCGAGGGCTGACCCCACCCCGATACTCACGACGCTCAACGCTCCGAACATTTAACCGGCCTCCCGATCCGATTTGTCCGGATTTCACTACGACAGTTGAATTGAGCCCCCGTGCCGGAATTAGCTAAAATTCGATGGAACTGCCCGGAAAAGATGCAATGAGGGACGGGTTGGGGCCGCAATTAACCACAATGCAACCAGCGGATGTCCAGAGGCAGGCGCAAAGCGTAAAATTTGATATAAGTTAAACAAGTCCTTAAGCGTATGTGTGTGGGCGGTTGGTTCAATGTTTAGTGGGCGGGAGCGAGATGCCGCGTCGGCTGTGCGCTCCTTTTTCGCCACGTGCCTTGCAGCGGTTTTGTTTTGCGTCGTGGCCGCGCGCAGTGCCGAGGCACATGTCAAATGGTTTTGCGCTTACGATGTCGCCGGTCAGCCCCGCGGACTCGAGAATGTCCTGTGCCTCGATTTTGAACTGCTGCTCGGCGTCGCCGTCTTCTGGCTGTTTGCAGGCTGCCTGATCGAGCCGACGTCGCTCGGCGATGCGACCATTCGCGTGCTGGACCGCATTACCGAGGGACTTCGGCTGCACACCGAACTGATGATGCGCGCCGTCTGCGCGTTCTTCTTCATCTCGATCTGGGCCGTGGGCGGGATCCTGCTGACCCCCGAGTTGAAGACGTCGTCACCGCTCGTGGGCGCGTTGCAGCTCGCCATCGCCGCCGGCATGCTGTCGCGGCGCACGCTGCCGCTGTCGGCCGTGGGGATGGCGATCCTGTTCGGCATCGGTGTCCGCGATTACGGCGTCTTCCATCTTGCCGACTACCCGATTTTTCTCGGCGTTGCCGCCTATTTTGCGCTGATCGGGCTGAACAAGGATCTGTTCGGAATCCGGCCGATCGACGTGATGCGGTACGCCGCGGCGGTGACGCTGATGTGGGCCTCGATCGAAAAATGGGCCTATCCGGAATGGAGCTTTCCGCTCCTGATCGAGCATACCGGGATGACCCTCGGCTTCGACAATGAGTTCTACATGCGCGCTGCGGGCATGGTGGAATTCACGCTCGCCTTTGCCCTGATCTGGACGCCGCTGATCCGGCGCTGCGCCGCCGCCGTGCTGGCTGGGATGTTCATCAGCGCGTGCTTCGAATTCGGCAAGATCGACACCATCGGACACTCGGCGATCATCGCCGTGCTGTTTGCGATTCTCGCCGACAACAAGGTGTTGCCGCGCGATCGTCGCGCGCCGTGGCTTGCCCCGGTCGCGCTCTGCGCCGCGCTGTCGCTGACGCTGTTCGTCTACTATTTCGGCCACGCCGCGATCTTCAAGACCTCAGTCCTGTAGATCGTTGATCCCCGAGGGGGACTATTTGGCGACATGGACCGCGAGCTTCATCTTCGGATGAATGCCGCACAGCACGGTGTAGTCGCCGGGTACGGAAAATGTGACGTCGAACTTGCTGCCAGGCTGCTGGTCGCCCGAGTCGAAACTGAACGTATCGGTGCTCAAATAAGCGTGATGCAGCAGTTCGCCGTCATCGTTAATGAATCGTAAAATCTCGCCGCGCTTGATTGATATCTCTGCGGGCTTGAATTCGCGATCCTTCTGCGAAATGACGTATGGCGCCGCACCCAGAGCGGCGCCGGCTAACGCTCCCGTGACAATCGCGGCCACTAAAGGCACGCCTCCGGACCGGCCGAGGCGCAGGATGCGCAACAAGCCTGACTGCATGAGACCCCCGCTTGGAATTCCGACGCCGGCCAATCTAGCGTGCAAATGATGCGTCCCGCGTTTACCTGTAAGGGTGATTATCGCCAGCTGATCTTAACGATTTCAGCATGAGTTGCAGTCACTACTAAAGCAATTTTGAACAGACAGTCATTTTTCCGCAAGCGCTGCGCGTTTCTGCGTAGCTTGAACATCGAGCACTACGGCGAAACGCGGGTATGGATAGCCTATTAGGCAACCTCAAGGTAAAGAGCGGTGCAGCCTTTCGGCTCGCGACCGGCGGCCTGTCGCGTCTTGCCCTGACCACAGGTTCGATCCGCACCCAGATTCTGATTTTTTGCCTCGCGATGAGCGCCGTTGCCGTCGCGCTCGGCGGATACTCCATCCTTGGCATCCGCCATGCCGGCGATCTGGTGGCCAAGACGTTCGACGAATCCCTGATGTCGATCAATTACGCCCGCGCGGCCGGTGCGGACTTCGCCACAATGCGGGTCGCGTCGTCGCAGCGTCTTTTGACCACAGATCCGGAAATTCGCGCCAGCCTCGACAGCCAGATTGAAAAGCTCGCCAAGACGCTTTCGGAAGACCTGACGATCGCCGCCGACCGCTCGCAGTCCTCGCGCGCCGCGCAAGCCGCGGCAAAGGTTCAGGAAGCCGCCGACGCCTGGATGGCGCTGCATCGCCGGGCGATCGGATCGTCGATCGAGGGGAATTCGGCGGCTGATCCGCATGCATCGGGGACGACGGTCGGCGATGTCGATCGCTACTCCAAGATCGTCAGCCAGCAGGTCGAGCTGCTGGTCAACTACACCGCCGGCGACGGCTTTCTGTTCCGGCAAAAGGCGCTCTCGACGATCAAGCGGGATCTGCAGCTCAACGTCGCCGGGCTGACCGTCGCGCTGTTCCTGTCGGCGCTGTTCTCGTGGGTGTTGGCACGCCGGATTATCGGGCCCGTCGCCATTGCATCGCGGGCCGCGCGGAGCATCGCCGGCGGCGACCTCGACGCGACCGTCCCCAAGGGCGGCACCGACGAGCTCGGCACGCTGCTGACCGCCATGGAAACCATGCGCGACAACATCAGGCGGATGGTCGATCAGGAGGTCTCGCAACGCCGCTCCGCGCAGGCGCGGCTTTCCGATGCGCTCGAAACGTCGCACGAAGGCGTCGTGCTGCTCGATGCGGATGGCCAGATCGCGCTGGCCAACTCGCGCGCCAGCGAATTCATCCGTCTCTCGCCGCAGCTTCTGCAGTCGGATCGGCTCGATGCGCCCAGCCTGGCGCCGGCCGACAGTGACTTCGATGGCTTCGCGAGCGAGGCGCAGCTTTCCGACGGGCGCTGGCTGCGTGTCAGCCGCAGCGAGACGCAGGAGGGCGGCGTCGTTCTCGTTTACAGCGACATCTCCGCGTTGAAGCAGCAGAAGGCCGAGCTGCATGAAACCAATCTGCGGCTCGACGCGGCGCTCACGCACATGTCGCAAGGGCTGTGCCTGTACAACAGCGAGGCGCGGCTGCAGGTCGCCAACCGCAGGTTCTGCGAGATCTTCGATATTTCGCCGGAGCTCGTCGTTCCCGGAATGACCATGGAGGACGTGCTCGGCCTCAGCGTCGCCGCCGACAATCACGGTGACCAGACCGTCGCCGACCTGCTGGCGGAACGCGAGCGATCGATGGCCCAGCACGAGGGCAACTATCTGCAGCATCTCAGCGATGGACGGATCATTGCCATCGCGCAACGGCCGACATCCGACGGCGGCTGGCTCGTCACCTGCGAGGATGTCACCGAACAGCAGCGGGCCGAGTCGCAGATCGCGTTCATGGCCCGGCACGATGCCCTGACCAGGCTGCCGAACCGGACGCTGCTGGCCGAACGGATCGAGCTGGCGGTCGCTCAGGTCGGCCGTGGATCCGGCTTCGCGGTGTTCTGCCTCGATCTCGATAATTTCAAGCAGGTCAACGATACGCTCGGGCATCCGGTCGGCGACGAACTGCTGTGTGCGGTCGCCGACCGCCTCAACGCCTGCGTCCGCGAGGTCGATACCGTCGCGCGCCTGGGCGGCGACGAGTTCGCGGTCATCCAGTGTGGCGTCCAGGCCGGAGAGGAGGCCGAGCGCCTCGCCCGCCGCATCGTGGAATGCGTCGGCGCTCCGTACGAGCTGAATGGGCATCGTGTCGTGGTCGGATGCAGCGTCGGCATCTCGATGTCGCCGGTCGACGGCAGCACCGGAGAGAAGCTCCTGAAGAACGCCGACGTCGCTCTGTACCGCGCCAAGATGGAAGGTCGGGGTACCTGGCGCTTCTTCGAGCCCGCGATGGACGCCAGCCTGCAGCGGCGCCGGGCGATCGAGCTCGATCTCCGCGAAGCGATGGCCAAGGACGAGTTCTCGTTGTACTACCAGCCGCTTTACGATCTCCATCTCGACCGCATCTGCGGCTTCGAGGCGCTGCTGCGCTGGCATCACCCGAAGCGGGGAATGGTGGCGCCAGACCAGTTCATCCCGATCGCCGAAGAGATCGGCCTGATCGGCCCGTTGGGAGAATGGGTGCTCAATCGCGCTTGCGAGCAAGCCGTCACCTGGCCCAGCGAGATGAAGCTCGCGGTCAACGTCTCCGCGGTTCAGTTTCGCGACCCCGACTTCATCGACGTCGTCGTCAACGCGCTCACGGCGTCGAAATTGTCGCCGCGTCGGCTGGAGCTCGAAATCACCGAGTCCGTCTTCCTCGCGAACAGCAGCGAGACGCTTGCAACGCTGCACAAGCTGAAGGCGTCGGGATTGCGCATTGCGCTGGACGATTTCGGCACCGGTTATTCGTCGCTGAGCTATCTGCGCAGTTTCCCGTTCGACAAGCTCAAGATCGACAAATCCTTCGTGCGCGACGCGACCGCGACGCATGGATCGAAATCGATCGTGCGCGCCGTCATCAGTCTTGGCAGGAGCCTCGGCATGACCACGATCGCCGAAGGCATCGAGACCGTCGAGCAGCTGGACCACATGCGGGCCGAGGGCTGCAACGAGGCCCAGGGCTTCCTGTTCAGTCATCCGGTCCCGGTGACCGAGATCGCGGGCAAGATCCTCGAATTGAGAAACGGCTTCAAGCCGACTGCCGTCAAGCAGGCAATGGCGGGCTGATGGCGCGATCGTCGCGCAATGCGGCAGATCACGCAGCAGCGAGCGCCAGGGAAAACGCTCTAGTTTGACGATGATCGATCGAGACGGGCGACGGTCTGCTCGATCCGGCGTGCGCGCGTCTCCGGCTTCTTGGCTTCGGTGATCGCCTCGACGTATTCTCGCTGGTGCGAGTAGCTGAGCTGATCCCAGCGGGCCCGCGCAGCGGGGGTGAGCGCCTTGTCCAGGTCGGGCGGGATGTCGACAGTGCGTTTCTCGGCATCGAGTTCGAGCGTGACGTGCAATGTCTCGCCGCCCGTTAGGCCCGCCGCCTCGCGGTTGCTCTTTCGCAAGGGAATGCAGACCTGCCCGCCCATCGAGGCGATGGTGCTTCGATAGGTGTAGCCGTTCAGCGTGACCAGAACCGGAGCGAGAACCTTCCCGAAAACAACCTTCGGATCGAACGTCACCGGTATGAAGCAGGCGCTGCCCTCCAGGACGATGGTGGCTTCAAACGTCTTCCTGGTCATGCTGCGCGATACCGTTGTGGAACATCGCCGAATGAAAAAGGCGGCCCAGCGGGCCGCCCTTCCGTTCTAGCATCGCGCTTGTCTAGCCGCCATTGCCGCCGATCACGGCGCGCACGGTGTTGTCGGGGCCGAAATCCTCGGCGCTGTCGACATAGAGCAGCGCGGAGAGCTTCGATCGCGCGCGGTTGACGCGGCTCTTGATGGTGCCGACCGCGCAGCCGCAGATCGCCGCGGCATCCTCGTAGGAGAAGCCGGAGGCGCCAACCAGGATCAGCGCCTCGCGCTGGTCCTGCGGCAGCTTTTCGAGCGCCGCGCGGAATTCCTCGAACTCCAGATGCGCTGTCTGCGACGGCTGGCTCTTCAGCGTCTTGGCATAATTGCCCTCGGCATCCTCCACCTCGCGCCGCCGCTTCCGGTAGTCGGAGCGAAACAGGTTGCGCAGGATCGTGAACAACCACGCGGGCAGGTTCGAGCCGGGCTGGAATGAGTCGATATTGGCGATCGCGCGCAGCAGGGTCTCCTGCACCAGATCGTCGGCACGGTCGCCATTACCGGACAGCGAGATCGCGAACGCGCGCAGGCTCGGGACCGACGCCAGGATGTCGTCGCGAAGTTCATTGGTGAGAGGCATTAGTCCCCTCCATTGTTCTTGTCAGTATCGCCCCCGGCCACGGCCGCCGCGGCAGCCTCGGGTCCGTCGAGTTTGCGGATCAGCTCCGCAAAGCGGTCGGGCACCCCCTGCCGCACCACGTCGTCGTACATGGCGCGAAGCTGGTGGCCGATTCTCGATTGAATCTCGGCGTTGAGACCGCCCTGCTTCTTTACTTCCTTCATGATGTGATCCACGCTTCCCCGGGAGTGAAGTCTCTGATTTTCAAGTCGATTCCTCGAAAAAAGAGGCTGGCCGCGTTGCCTCGTCGGTCAGGAGCTAATGCAAAGTTGCGCAGAAAGTTCCGGAAGGCTGGAACTATTTCGTGGAACTTTTCCGGCGCTCGCGCGTAGTCGGGCATGCAGGGGAACCGGGGGCGCCCCAAAATGGTACGCCGCCCCAGAGTAGGGTTTCAGGCCGGTTGGCCTCACGAACAAGGATGGAGTGGGAATGTCCCGATCACAGATCGTTGCCGAACACCTTCCGCTGCTGCGCCGTTATGCGCGCGCACTGACCGGAAACCAGGCGTCCGGGGACGCCTATGTCGGGGCCATGCTCGAGGCCCTGTTGCAGGACGGATCATTGCTGGACCAGAGCCACGGTCCGCGCGCCGGGCTGTTTCGGCTGTTCACCCAGATCTGGAATTCGGTGTCGGTGAACAACAACGACAATGCCGATGTGACGACGCTCTCGCTGCCGCCGGAGCGCCGGCTCTCCAACATCACGCCACTGCCTCGACAGGCCTTCCTGCTGCTTTCGCTGGAAGGCTTCTCGGAGGAGGAGGTCGGCTACATTCTCGGCACCGACATTGCAGAGACCCGCAAGCTGACCGATGCCGCCGGCCGCGAGATGGCCGCCGAGATCGCGACCGACGTCCTGATCATCGAGGACGAGACGTTCATCGCGATGGACCTCGAGAGCCTGGTGAAGAATCTCGGCCACAACGTCATCGGCGTCGCGCGTACCCATTCCGATGCGGTGGCGCTCGCCAAGAACAAGAAGCCCGGCCTGATCCTCGCCGACATCCAGCTCGCCGACGGCTCGTCCGGCCTCGATGCGGTCAACGAGCTGCTGCGCACGTTCGAGGTGCCGGTGGTGTTCATCACGGCCTATCCCGAGCGCTTCCTGACCGGCGAACGGCCGGAGCCGGCGTTCCTGATCTCGAAGCCGTTCCAGCCCGCAATGGTGTCGGCGGTGGCGAGCCAGGCGCTGTTCTTCCAGCGCAACTCGCGCAACCGCACGCCGCGCGCGGCGTCGGCATGAGCTGAGTTTACGCAAGAGGGCAAAGTGCAAGCCGGTGTATCGAAAGGTACGCCGGCTTTTTCTTGAGCAAGGCTGCGTGGCGCGCGATGTCGAAGCTACTTGCGGGTGACGTGCACCGGCATCGTGCTGAGCGCGCGCAGACCCGAGCTGTCGCGGAAGGCGACCGGACCCGCAATGTCGAACTGCTTCACGCGGCTCGCGAGCGCTGCGATCACGGCCTCCGCCTCCAGCCGCGCCACCATCTGCCCGACACAGCCGTGGATGCCGACGCCGAAGCCCATGTGTCCGGACAGCCGCCGTTTGATGTCGAACTGGTCGGGATGCTCCCAGCGCGTCGCGTCGCGGTTGGCGGAGGCGAGCAGCAGCAGCACCTTCTCGTGCTTGCCGATCCCAACGCCCGCGATCTCGGTGTCATGCGGCGTGGTGCGGAACACGAACGGCGCCGGTGAATCGAAGCGCAGCGTTTCGTCGAACGCCGCGCGCGACAGCGACGGGTCGGCAGCGAGCAATGCCCATTGCTTCGGATGGCGCGCAAGCGTGTACAGCGCCATGCCGATCGCGCTGATCGTGGTGTCGAGCCCGGCCGAGAGCAGCGAACGCACCAGCAGCGGAGCTTCCTCCGCGCTGATCTCGCCGGTGTCGGCCGCCTCGTAGACTTGCGCGCCAAAACTGCCCGGCCGCAGCGCCTCGCGCCGGCAGCGCGCCGCCACCCAGGGCAGCACGCGCGGCGCCTCTTTCATCAGGTCGCGGAAATAGTCGTTCTCGGGCCCGAAGCCGGCGAACACCATCGCGCCATAGGTCAGGAAGTTCTCGCGGCCCTCCTGGTCGATGCCGAGCGCGTCGGGAAACACGCTGACCGGAAATACCTCCGCGATGTCCTGGATCGCATCGAACGATCCGTGTTCGACCAGCCCGTCGATCAGCCGTGTTGCCGTGGCCTTGAAATCATCGGCGAGCCGTCGCATCCCGCCAGGTGAGAGGATCCGCGCCAGCACCGCGCGGGTCCGCGTATGCAGCGGCGGATCGGCTTCCAGCACGATGCTCGGCGGCCGCCACGGCTTGTCCTTGAAGTGGTTCGCAAGCCCGGCGCCGCCGGCGTTGCTGAAATTGACATGGTCTCCGAAGATCGTCTTGACCTCGGCAAAGCGCGGCACCGCCCAGATGTCATATTTGGTCAGGCGAACGACCGGCGCCGCGGCACGCAGCGCCGCATAGGTGCCGTAGGGATCGGCCCGCGTCGCCGGGCTGAACGGATCGAAATCGCTGCGGACGATTTCTCCGGCGAGGGGGCTCGCAAGGGCGCTCATTGCATCCTCCCGTTTTATAATCAGTTAATTGACCATAGTCAATTAACTCGGCTATGGCAAGGGGGAGCCCCGTTTCGATTCCATCGGAGCGGAAAAGGCTCTAGGAGACGGCGATGTCGATCGAGGAGCGATCCAGCAAGGGTGCGCGGCGCTTTCAGCGCAGGGCGCGTCAGGAGGCCGACAAGGAGGCGCTGAAGGCGTTGATCCTCGAGACCGCGCGCAAGGAGTTCGCCGCCGGCACGCTCGAGACCGTCTCGATCCAGAAGATCGCCGATGCGATCGGCTATTCGAAGGGCACCGTCCTCAAATATTATCCGACCAAGCTGTTGCTGCTGCTCGCGGTGAAGCAGCAGAATCTCGAGGCGGTTGCCGAACGGCTCGAATGGGTCCGCGCGCAGACGGCCGACAGCGATGCGCGGCTGCGGCGGGTGATGGAAACCTATCTCGACTACTGGGCCGACAATCCCGATCACTTCCGCTCGCTGTTCTCGATGTCCGGCACGGTCGAGGACCGCCGTTTTCCCGACGGCGTCTATTTCGGCGAGACCGAGATCGCCCGCCGCAGCTACGAGCTGTTCGTGATCTCAGTGCGGGAGTATCTCGCGGCGCATGGCGCCGAGCCGGCGTCCGGCCTGCCGCCGCGGCTCGCAACCGCCCTGCTTGCGGCCGTGCACGGCGTGATCGCGCTCGCGCTCGGCACGCCGACCATGAAACTGCCCGACATGCGCGGCACCGGCCGTCTCCTCATCGCAAGCCTGATCGATGCCTGGACAAGCAAGCTTGCCGCCGCGCGGAAAAGCGAGGGCTGGCCGCGGGTCTCGATCGGCACCTTTGCCTGACGGAGAGGTATCGGAAGGGTTGCGCGAGATCGGCGCGATGGCGCTGACGCTTGGCGGCGTGACGCTGGCGCTGCAGCGGGCGTGAGAAGGCGGCCGAGGGAACCGACGTTCACGCGACGCGTTCTCCTGAAAAGGGAGCTTGGCCATGCGCAAGGCGATCGCGCGGCTTGATGCGGAGCAGAAGGCGCAGCTGCTTTATCTCGCAGATCTCGGTACGGCGATGTTCACCTCGGCGCTTGTGGTCTGCACGCTGAAAGCGGTCGTGGACCTCTTCGTCGCCGGCTGAACCGCCGCATCAGCGCCAACGCCCCGTCACTCCTGTTGCGGCGCGTCCCCTTGGGTGTGGCCATCCGGCCCCCGGTTAAACACCCCATACTCGCTCGACTTCACCCCGGCCCCTCCATCGACACCGTTGCCGGCCAGACCGAGCCTGAGCAGCTCGCGCACCGCCGCGGCACGGGTTGGCATGCGGTGCCTGAAGCGGAAATCGTCGAGAGCCGATAATTCTTCAGGGGAGAGCATGACTTGAAGACGTTCAGCGCGAAGCTCATTCATCGCAAATCGCCCAAAATTAGTTAGTTGAGTAAGTTGCTAAACGAACCAATTCGCGGTGGGTTCCACAGCTTGAGATAAAAGCGCCGATTGAGTAAGTTAATCAAATAAAATCAATAGCTTACAAGAAAAACTAAGGGAACGATCCGGCTGCCCCTCCGTTGTCTGGCGGGAGTGACGCCATGACCAACCACGTCAAGCTGCCCCGCAAGCTGTCCGAGGAGCCGGAACCGCGGCGCCCGAGCCACGCTCGGGTGATCGATCAACTGGACCGCTGGGCCAACAGTCCCGGTCTGCAACCGCCAAGGGTGAGTGATGCAGAAGACGATTCGGAAGCGGAAGCGATCTGAACCCCACACCTTCGAACAGCGCCTCGAAGAACACCGGGTGCGGCTCGAGAGCGAGCTCGCGGAATTGCCGCGCGGCGCCAAGCGCGAACAGATCGCCGCGCGGATTGAGCAGCTGCGGACCGCCGTCGAGCTGAACGCGATGCTGTCGATGAGCGAGTGAACCAACACCGGCGCGGGACGCCCACTTGCTCCCGCTGCTCCGTTTGCCTACCATCCCTGCGTTGATGGGGATGGAGTCCCCCGATAAGCGCCGCAAGGCTGATGACTCCTACCGGGCGCGACAGCTTCGGTAGGAGCATACGCCACCGCCGATCCGCAGCGTGCCCCGCGAATGAGAAGGGGCAGAGCATGACGGGTCTTCCCGGGTCACTCTCAATCGCATTGTCGCTGGTCGGGTCGATCTGGCTCGTCGGTGTCGTCGCCCTGCTGGTCGGCGCCTCGGGCGAGCTGATCGCCGCGACCTTCGTTGTTGGGCTTATGACAGGCGTCGCCGAGTGGCAGGGCGGAAAGGCAGAATCTTGAGCGTTCAGTTGTTGGCGGCGGTCGCGATCGGCGGTTTGCTGGGATCGGTCGCGCGCTATCTGGTGGCGGTCGGCGCGGGACGCCTGGTCGGCACCGGATTTCCCTGGGGCACGCTGGTGATCAATATCGTGGGCTCGTTCCTGATCGGCGTCTTCGCGGAGTCCTTCGCGCTGACCTGGAATGTCAGCCAGGCGGTGCGGGTGTTTCTCACCGTCGGCATCTGCGGCGGCTTCACCACCTTCTCGACCTTTTCGCTCGATGCGATCGTGTTGATGCAACGGGGCGAGCTATGGCCGGCCGCTGCCTACATCGCGGCCTCCGTTGCGCTCTCGATCCTCGCGCTGTTCGCCGGCCTGCTGCTGGTGCGGGCGTTCGCGGCCTAGACAGTCGAACGGCGGCCGGCGCGCGGATAGTCATTCAGTCCGCGCGGGCACCGTTCCAAAAAAGTGAAGGGCTGGAGGTATCGTCTGCCGCCGGAATCCTTGGCGCGCGCGGGGGCAGCCGGTAGGATGGAACCCGGATCGTGGTCAGGGATCAAGGAAAGACTGGGGAATGAAGCATGTCGACGTCGCGGTGATTGCTGCCACGCTGTGGCTGCTGGCGTCGATGGTGCTGGACATCCTGACGCCGAAGTCGATCACCGCGCTGATGATCGCCGCCGCGCTCGCCCCGCCGTTCCTGATCGGGATCGGCATCCATTTCGCACGCGAATATTTCAAGGCCAAGCGGCGCAGCTACCGGCCGCCGCAGTGGGACGAACGCTTCAGGAACTAGAGTGTTTTCGAGCGAAGCCTGTCCCGCGCTCGATGCGGGATGGCCGCCGGTTCGCGTCAAGAAAACGCGTCAAAACTGCAATCCGGAGCCCCGTTCCGATTCAATCGGAACGGAAGAGAGCTATGGCGGGGCAGGGCTGCAAGAAGGCTGCACCCGCCGCATTGAACTGCCCACATGGCTTGCTAAGGTTGCGCCATGACCGAGCACCTCCCCGATACGATCAGCCGCCTTTACACCGACCCCGGCGAATATGTCGACAGCGACCATCCCGCCGTCGAGGCGTTCGCCCGCGCAGCCGTGGCGGCCGACGCCAGCGCGCGCGACAAGGCCAGCCGGCTCTACACCGCGGTACGTGACGGCATCCGCTACAACCCCTATGTCAGCATGCGCTCGCCCGAGAGCTACCGGGCCTCCAGCGTGCTCGCCGCCGGCAACGGCTACTGCGTCGGCAAGGCAGCGCTCTATGCCGCGGCCTGCCGCGTCCACGGCATCCCGGCCCGGGTCGGCTTCGCCGACGTCCGCAACCATCTCACCACCGAGAAGCTGCGCCAGAGCATGGGGTCGGACCTGTTCACCTGGCACGGCTTCACCGAAGTGTTCGTCGACGGCGCCTGGCGCAAGGCGACCCCGACCTTCAACGACACGCTGTGCGCCAAGCTCGGCGTCAAGCCGCTCGATTTCGACGGCCATTCGGATGCGCTGCTGCACTCGTTCGATGGCACGGGGCGCGCCTACATGCAGTATATCAACGACCACGGCACCTATCACGACGTTCCCGCCAAATTCCTGATGCGCGAGATGGCGCGCGAATACGCCAACATGCAGGGCGAGGATATGTCCGGCCGCGACATGGAGCGCGAGGCGGCGGAGCAATAGCGCGGGCGTGCCGCGGCAAGTGGCGCGCTGACGGAAGCCGTCCTGGCTGTACGTGCACCGGCTGAGGGGGCGGTGTCATGGATGCAGAGCTGCCGAAAGGTCAGGTCGGCCGCCCGGCCCCGGGCTGGGAGGACGCGGTCGCGCTGACCGGGTTCATCCTGGTCGCGGTCGGGCAGGCGTCCAATCAGGTGCTGGCGCGCGGCTTGGCCGGCTCGGTGCCGCCGTTCTCGCTGGCCTTCTTCCGCTGGAGCATTATCGCCATCGGTGTTGCGCCGTTTGCGATCGCGGCAATCCGGGACGGCAAGATCCCGCTGGCGCAGAATCTTTGGCCGATCTTCGCCGCGGGCTTCCTCGGCATGTTCCTGTGCGGCGGCCCGGTCTACATCGCCGGCATCACCACCACCGCGATCCATATCGCACTGATCTTCGCGCTGTCGCCGATCATGGTGCTGTTGATCTCGGCCGCGCTCGGCATCGAGCATATCGGTCCGCTGCAATGGCTGGGCACGGCGCTGGCGCTCGCCGGTGCGCTTTTGATCGTCTCGGGCGGGCATCTGGAAACGCTGACGCAATCGAGCGCGGCTTGGGGCGATCTCCTGGTGGTGTGCGCGATGCTCGGCTGGTCCGGCTATACGCTGGTGCAATCGCGCGTCGCGCCGCGCGCCTCGCTGCTGGCGCGGGTCAGCCTGTTCTCGGCGGCCGGCGCGCTGTGCTCGCTGCCGCCCGCGCTCCTGGAGATGTGGGCCACGCCGGCGGAGGTTTTCAACGTCAGGGCGTTCGAGGCCTATGTCTTCGCCGGCCTCGTCCCAGGCCTGATCGCCTATGCCGGCTTCGCCTGGCTCGGCGCAAGGTTCGGCTCGGTGCGGACGTCGCTCGTGCTCTACGTCGCGCCGATCGCAAGCGCGCTGCTGTCCTGGATCATCCTTGGCGAGCCGCCGAAGCTGATCCACCTGGTTGGCGGCTTGCTGATCCTCGGCGGCGTCTGGGCGAGCCTGCGCAAATAAATCCAGCTCCTTCCGGGGTGCAACCTTTTCCGGCCTCGTGCGTTGAATCCAGCGTTGATTCAAGAACTTAGTTGGAGGCCGTATGAATCTTACTCCCCAGCAGCGCAAGGTTCGTAGCGAGCAGCGTCAGCAAGACGCATCGCAGGCGATGAAGGAGCACCTCGCCCACGAGAAGGCGTTCTACAACAACTTCCACCGCCTCAAGGCCGAGCGGCAGGCGCGTGAAGCCGCGGAATCACGGAAGCCATCCGCTGCGAAATAAGCGCAGTGAGCCGCATCCATCGTCCGGATTGCACGGATCTGACAGACCGAGAAGCCGAAGCGAGGGGGCGAGCGCAAGCGAGTTCGCCCCAATGACGCGATGAGATGAAATCTCCAGGCTTATGGAGGACGTCAGATGTATTTTGCCGATAAGAAAACGGTCACCTGCAAATGCGGCGAGCCCTTGAGCGAATTGATGCTCGTCGACGACCAGACGACTGGAATCAAGTTTCACGTCGGTCGTTGCCTGTCATGCCGTGAAGTGACGGTCGTTCGATCCCAGGACATGCCATCGAACGATAATGCCTGAAGCAGACAGTCCTCTCGCTCGGCGGAAGGACCGCTCCTTCAGCGCCGGGCTTCAATTGCGACGGCTGAGTGACAGGCCGGCTGACGCATCGTTCGCGGCACGGCCGAAAAAAGAGCAGGGCGCGACCGGCATCACCACGGTCGCGCCCTACGTCGCCGGTCAATGGGGCAGGGGGAATAACCGGCTCCTCCAATGACTCGCAGACCCCCGGACTCGTTCCGCGCGAATCAAAATTTTTCGTACACGGTTAAGTGATGGCCGGACGCGAGAACCTCACAGGTTTCGCTCGCGTTGTGTCCGTGATCGCCAACGGGAATTTCCATGGGGCGAGGGACATCACCATGTCAAAGATTCAAAAGGGAATTTTCGCTGCGTTGGCGGCTGGGTTGACGCTTGGCGCGGTCCAGCTCGCGTCCGGCCATGATCTCATTGGCGGGCAGCAGGTCACCACCCAATTGGCGCCGGAGAGCGCGGTCAATCGCGCCGCCAAGACCGATCGTGCCGCGGTTCCGATGACCGGCCTGCCGAGCCGGACCGTCGCGCTGAAGCTCGATCGGCTTCCCGATACGTCGGTCCTGGTCCGTGTTCCCGTGGCGCGGGAAGAGGCCCGCAATCATCCCGCAGCGCCGGCGCGTGCGCGCCCCGGCGACACACGCAAGGTGGCCTGCGAGCCCGTGGTCAGCGTCCTGACCGAAGTGGCCAAGCTGCTGCAGCCCGGCCGCTGCGTGACCTGAGCACCCCTTGACGTGACCTCAGCACCCCTGAACGGTGTTATCGCCCGGCTTGACCCTACGATATGCACACATCTCCAAACGAGGCCCTTGCGGAG
>NZ_JACMYP010000116.1 GCF_020889705.1 Bradyrhizobium altum
CTCGACGCCCGCGTCGGCCAGGGCACCTTCGTCTCGGAGACCACTGCGCGCGCGGCGTCCGATCTGCCCGCCCCCGTCAACATCGACCTGTCGATGAATCTGCCGCCGCAGCCGGTCGAGGCCAATCTCGACCTGCGGATCGCGCAGGGACTTGCGACCATTCGCTCCGAGGCCGGGTTCTCCGCCTATCTCGGCTATACGCGTCCCGGCGGCACCGCTGACGAGCGCGACGCCGGCGCCGCGTGGCTGCAGCCGCGCGTGCCGAAGGCATCGGCCGAGCGGATCGTGATCTATCCGGGATCGCAGGCGATCATCTTCAATGCGCTGCTGGCGCTGACCTCGCCCGGCGATGTCGTGCTGACCGAGGCATTGACGTTTCCCGGTATCAAGGCCGCGGCGGCGCGGCTCGATGTCCGCCTCGTCGGCGTTGCGATGGACGCTGAAGGCGCCAGACCCGACGCGCTCGACGAAGCCTGCCGCAAGCACAAGCCGAAGGCGGTGTATCTGGTGCCGACGCAGCAGAATCCGACCACGGCGACGATGAGCGCCATCAGACGCAAGGCGATCGCCGATATCATCCGGAAGCGCGGCTGCGTCCTGATCGAGGACGACGTCTACGGCCCGCTCGAGCCGCAGGTGGCACCGATCGCCACGCTGATTCCCGAACGGACCTACCTTGCCGCGAGCATCGCCAAATGCATCGCGCCGGCATTGCGCGTCGCCTATCTGCTGGCGCCCGATGCCGCCGCCGAGCAGCGGATGCGCGCCGGCATGCAGGCCACCATGCAGATGCCGCCATCGCTGATGGTCGCGCTGATCACGCAATGGCTGCGCTCCGGCGTCGCCGCCGACATCATCCGCGCCATCCGCAACGAGGCGGCCGCGCGCCAGCAGCTTGCGGCCCGCTTCCTCAAAGGCGTTACCTATGCGGCACGGCCGGCGAGCCACCATCTCTGGATGCCGCTGCCAAAACATTTCGACGGCACCGACCTGCTGTCGCATCTGATGCGCAACGGCCTGGCCGTGGTCGGCGAAGACGCCTTTGCGGCAGGCGACGCCGCGCCGCGCGGCTTGCGCGTCTCGCTTGGCGCCGCGCGCAATCGCGCCGAACTGAGCCAGGCGCTGCAGGTGCTGTCGAACGCCGTGCGCACACCGGTCGGCGCCACGCAAATTGTGTAAATCTCAACCATCGTTAGGGAATAAACTCGCCCGAAAATGATTATGGTGCGGGGGCGCTGCGCTAGAACTGCGGCGTCCAGGGCATCAGGCAGGGGCGGCTTTCAATGTCAGGCGGATACGATCGAGCATTCCACACTGCCGTGCGGACGCTTCGTGAGGCAGTGACCGCGATCTTGTGTCTTGCATTTGTCACATCAAGTGCGGCCCGCGCCACCGACGCCCCCGCCCCGTCGCCGGAAAAGCTCGAACGCATCACCGCGTTCTTCGACAACGAGGTTGCGACAGGAAAAATTCCAGGCGCCGCCATCCTGATCCAGCAGCACGGCAAGCCGGTCTATCTCAAGACCTTCGGCTATCGCGACGTCACGACCAGGTCGCCGATGCGGCCGGACACGATGTTCGCCCTGCATTCGATGACCAAGCCGATCACCAACACCGCCGCGATGATGCTGGTCGACGAAGGAAAGCTGTCGCCGCAGGACCCGCTGTCGAAATACATACCGGCGTTCGCCGACGTGAAGGTCGGCATCGAGCCGGATGGCGGAAACGATCTCGGCAAGCTCGAGCTGGTGCCGCCGATCCGCCCGGTCACGATCGAGGACCTGATGCGGCATACCTCGGGCATCACCTACGAATATATCGGCGCCGACTGGATCCAGAAGCTCTACCGCGCAGGGCATCTGTTCGACGGCAAGTTCGACAACAAGGAATTCGTCGCGCGGCTCGCCAAGCTGCCGTTGTCGCGGCAGCCGGGCACGATGTGGCGCTATGGTCATTCCACCGACGTGCTCGGCCGGGTGATCGAGATCGTCGCGGGCAAGACGCTCTATCAGTTCGAGAAGGAGCGCATCTTCGATCCCCTGAAGATGAACGATACAAGATACGTGCTCGATGCGGAAACCGAACGGACGCGGCTGGCCGAGCCGCTGCCGTCGGACACGATCCTGATCGCGGGCGAGAACGACCGGCGCGCGCATCCGGAGTGGGAATCCGGCGGCGGCGGCCTGGTGTCGACCATCCTCGATTATGCGCGCTTCGCGCAGATGCTGCTCAACGGCGGCGAGCTTGACGGCAAGCGCTATCTCAGCCCTGCCGCCTTCAAGACCATGACGTCAGACCATATCGGGCCGGGCTCCGGCGTCGGCCGCGACTATTGGTA
Source organism: Bradyrhizobium altum (assembly GCF_020889705.1). Classification (GTDB taxonomy): domain Bacteria; phylum Pseudomonadota; class Alphaproteobacteria; order Rhizobiales; family Xanthobacteraceae; genus Bradyrhizobium; species Bradyrhizobium altum. Next base: position 2,339 of record NZ_JACMYP010000116.1, read on the forward strand.
CTTTCCGGGCGACGGTTTCGGCTATGGCTACGGCATCGCCGTGCGCACCGATCCCGGCATTGCCATGCCACCGCCGCCCGGCTCGATCGGCGAATTGAAATGGGACAGCGGCAGCGGAACCTATTTCGGCGTCGATCCGAAGCTCGACATAATCTACATCATGCTTGAGCAGACCCAGAACGAACGCCAGCGCATCACGCCGGCGTTCAGGAAACTGGTGTACGACGCGTTCAGTCCCGACTGAGTTTCGTCGCACTTATCTATTTGCGCCGAACCATCTCCTGCCTGCGCCGTGCTGCGGCCGCGACCAGGCTCGTGGTGCATTCGTTGCAGACGAACGCACACTCATCCGTAACAGACCGATCCGCGGTTCGAATCCGATCGCACCATCGTCGGCCAGCCCATCGATGACGCCGCCGCGGCACACGCATTGCTAGCGTGACGCCAGTTCCCGCTCCATGACGCGCCTTCCGCCGTCGCAGCATCCTTCTCCGCTGCTTCTCTCTCTGCAGCTTTCCTTGCGCTATATACTATCATATATATCGAGACGACAAGGCAGGCGGGTGAACAATCCGGTCGGGAACCCTGCAGACAACAACCATCGACCGGAGACGATCGCCTCACAATTCCTGCCTGGTCCAACCAGGTTCATTGAGGAAACGCGATCATGATAAAAAACAACGGCGACGCGGGACATCCGCGCGCAACGGGAGAACTGCTCAAGATCCGCCGCGCATCTCTGGAGCGTTTTCGAGCGAAGTGGATACCGGTTCGCGTGAAGAGAACGCGTCAAACCAAGACTCTAGTGAGCGCTGCGGCCACCATCCTCGCACTCGGCACGGCCGCCGTAGCGCGCGCCGAAACCGCTCCGGTGGGAGTTCCCGACAAGAGTTTCCCGGAGAGCGTGACCTCGACCTCCGACGGCACGCTTTACGTCGGCAGCTTCAACCAAGGCGGCGTGACCAAGATCGCCGGCGGCAAGGCCGAGCAGCTGATCAAGCCGGGTGCCGGCGACAGCCGCTCGACGCTGGGCGTGCTCGCCGACGAGAAGAGCGGAACGCTCTATGTCTGCTCCAACGACATCAGCGCGATGGGCGTCGCGGGGCCGAGCGACGCCAAGGGCGCCTGGCTGAAGACCTTCGATCTCAAGAGCGGCGCGCCGAAGGGCAGCTTTGCCCTGAGTGACCCGAAATCGTTCTGCAACGACATCGTGGTCGGCGCCGACGGCACCGCCTATATCAGCGATTCCTTCGCGCCGTTCGTCTACAGCCTGAAGCCCGGCGGCACCGCACTCGCGACCTTTGCGACCGATCCGCAGCTCGCGCCGGCCAAGGACGGCGTCGGGCTCGACGGCATCGCGATCGGCGCCGACGGCAACCTCTATGTCACGACCTTCATTCCGGCCAAGCTGTTCAAGATCGAGATGAAGGACGGCAAGGCCGGCGCCGTGACGGAGTTGAAGCCGTCGCGGCCGCTCGACCATGCCGACGCGCTGCGCGCCCATGGCAACAGCTTCCTGCTGATCGAGGGCAATGGCAAGCTCGACAAGGTCACGGTGAAGGGCAGCGATGCCACCATCGACACTATCAAGGATGGTCTGGCCGAGCCGGTCTCGGTGACGCAGGTCGGCGATGTCGGCTGGGTGGCCGAGGGCAAGCTGTCCTACGTGATCGGCGACAACAAGGGCAAGGACCCCGGCCCGTTCAAGCTGACGCCGGTGGCGCTGCCGAAGTAGCGGCGGGTCGAGTTACGTTTCGCAGCAGACTTCGGCGCGCCGACGATACGTCGCCGCGTCGAAGCCTTGGCGTGGACGGGACCGGGCGACCCTGTACGCCGCGGCCCCTCGGCTCAAGCACTGCGGTCTCTGGAATGCTGGATCACCCACCTGCGCCTGCGCGGGTGATGACACTGCGTGGTGTGACGCCTTGAATCGAGCACCATCCTCATCGTCGTCCCTGCGAAAGCAGGGACCCATAACCACAAATGCCAATTGTTGGGCGATGCCGGAACGACGAGTCCCTCTAACGAGGTCCGCCGCGGCGTATGGGTCCCTGCTCCCGTGCGCAATTGCGCACTAGGCAGGGACGACGTGTTGGAGGAGCCGCGGACTCACATCACTATTTCTGAATAATAGAATAATACCGCTGAGTTGCCCGACGAGTCAAGTTGCCGTGTCCGCCGGCGGCCACCGGCTACTTTGCATGGGGTTGTTTTCGATATTTTGGCGGCGTGCCCCAGCAACTCGGCACCGATGCGGTCGCACCGCCGTCACCATGTCATCCGCTAGATCACGTAGAACCCATGCGTGCCGTCACGGCGCAGCTGGTCGACCAGGCCGTACTCCCAATCGAGATAGGCCTGCATCGCCTGCTCCGCGACACCGGTGCCTTCATAGGGACGGCGGTAACGACGCGCGGGATCGGGCCGCGGCACGACGCGCGGCGGCCCCAATTCCAGCGGACCGTCATAGCCACCTTCGAGCACATAGACCTCCCAGCCCATCTGCGCGAGCCAGGACGCCGTCATGTCGGCGCGGATGCTCTTGTCGTCGGTCAGCACGATGCGGGCGCCGCGCACCGGCGCGGCCATGTCGATTTCCTGCACCAGCTGGCCGCCCGCATAGTGGCGGAAGCCGGCCAGATGACCGGCGGCGTATTCCTCGGCGTCGCGGACGTCGAAGCGATACAGCGTGCGGTGTGCGTCCTTTTCCAGCGCCGCGAGTTCAGCCGCGCCGATGCGGCGGACGCCGGCGCGATAGGCGACGTCGCGGGCATTGTCAGCGGCACCCGCGAACGGCCCGACGTCGCCGCGCTTGCCGGCGCCGTGTTCGAGCTCGTGTTTCGCGAGCGTCCAGCCGATCGTGCCGTTGCGCAGCGCCCGCACCTTGTTCGGCAGCCCTGCATTGATCAGCGACTGCGTGCCGATGATCGAGCGGGTGCGGCCGGCGCAGTTGACAATGATGGTGGTGTCGGGATCGGGCGCCGCGCTCCCTGCGCGCAGCACCAGCTCCGCGCCGGGCACGCTGACCGAGCCCGGGATATTCATGGTGGCGTATTCGTCGAAACGACGAACATCGAGGATCGCAATGTTGGCCTTGTCTGAAATCAACGCGGCGACCTCGTCGGCGCTCAGCGAGGGCGTGTGCCTGCGCGACTCGACCAGCTCGCCGAAGGCCTTGGCGTAGGAATTGACGTCCTCGAACACCTCGTAGCCGGCCGCCTTCCAGCCCTGCAGGCCGCCTGCGAGCACCGCAACGTTGCTGTAGCCCAGCGCCTGCAACGCGCCGGCCGCGGCAGCGACCAGTCCCTCGCCATTGTCATAAAGAACGATCGGCACGTCCTTGCGCGGCAATCGCAGCTCGGCTTCCAGCGCGATCCGGTCGGCCGCCATGTTGGCGGCAAACAGCGGATGGCCGGTGGCGAAGTCGGCCTCATGCCTGACGTCGAGCAGCGCGATCTCCTGGCGCAGCAGCAGCGTTGCACGGATGGTCTGGGGTGTGACGGAAGAAACTGTCATGAGATGCCGGCCTTGGGCAGGAAATGCGCAGGCCTGCTCTAGGCCGAAATCGCGCGCCGTCAATAGCCTTAACCGGCCCGCAACCCCGATCTTCAGAGGCCGGGATTCGGGGAACGAAAATCCGCCATCCCGCTTTGCCCAACCGGGGCGCGCTTGCTAACGTTCCAATCGGCCCCGTTGGCGCCCGATCAGGCCTTCCGGACAAGAGAAGGTAGCGGGGCCACGCCTGGAGTTCTGGGAGGATGACCATGAGATCAGTCGGAAATGAACCATTGTCGCGTCACGCCCTCGCCTATGTGCTGGCCGGCGGACGCGGCAGCAGACTTCAGGAGCTCACCGACAGGCGCGCCAAGCCGGCGGTGTATTTCGGCGGCAAGTCCCGCATCATCGATTTCGCGCTCTCCAACGCCGTGAACTCGGGCATCCGCCGCATCGCGGTGGCGACCCAGTACAAGGCGCACAGCCTGATCCGACATCTGCAAGGCGGCTGGAACTTCTTCCGCCCGGAACGAAACGAGAGTTTTGACATCCTGCCCGCAAGCCAGCGCGTCTCGGAGACCAACTGGTATCTCGGCACGGCGGACGCCGTGTATCAGAACATCGACATCCTCGAAGCGCACGGCACCAAATACATCCTGGTGCTCGCCGGCGACCACATCTACAAGATGGACTACGAGGTGATGCTGAAGCAGCATGTCGAGAGCGGCGCTGACGTTACGGTCGGCTGCCTCGAAATGCCTCGCACCGAATCCAGTGGCTTCGGCATCATGCATGTCGACGACAACGGCCTGATCCGGTCGTTCCTGGAGAAGCCGGCCGATCCGCCGCCGATGCCCGGCAAGCCCGACAAGTCGCTCGCCAGCATGGGCATCTACGTGTTCGACTCGCAATTCCTGTTCGACGAATTGCGCCGCGATGCCGCCGATCCGAATTCCAACCATGATTTCGGCAGGGACATCATCCCCTATATCGTCAAGCACGGCCGCGCCGTGGCGCATCAGTTCAACGATTCCTGCGTCCGCTCCGGCGACGATCCCCGCTCCTACTGGCGCGATGTCGGCACTGTCGACGCCTATTGGGGCGCCAACATCGATCTCACCGACGTCGTGCCGGAGCTCGATCTCTACGACCGCGCATGGCCGATCTGGACCTATGCCGAGATCACCCCGCCCGCCAAATTCGTCCACGACGAGGATGGACGGCGCGGCCAGGCGGTGACCTCGCTGGTCTCGGGCGCCTGCATCATCTCGGGCGCGGCGCTGCGCCGGTCGCTGCTGTTCACCGGCGTTCACGTCAATTCCTACGCCAATGTCGAGAACGCGGTGATCATGCCCTATGTGAATGTCGGCCGCGGCGCACGGCTCCGAAACGTCGTGATCGATCGCGGCGTGCGGATTCCGGAAGGGCTCGTGGTCGGCGAGGATCCCGAGTTCGACGGCAAGCGCTTCCGCACCACCGAGAACGGGATCACGCTGATCACGCAAACGATGATCGACAGGCTCCCGACATGACGCCCATCCGCGTCCTCGCGGTCGCTTCGGAAGTCTACCCGATCGTCAAGACGGGCGGCCTCGCCGACGTGGTCGGCGCGCTGCCGGCGGCGCTGAAGCAGCATAGCGTCGCGACGCGGACGCTGGTGCCCGGCTATCCCGATGTGCTCAAGGCGCTGGCCTCGGCGGAGACGCTGCTGCACTGGGGCGAATTCTACGGCGGGCCGATCCGCGTGCTCGGCGGTACCCATGACGGCCTCGATCTTGTTGCACTCGACGCGCCGCATCTCTATGCGCGCCCCGGCAATCCCTATGTCGGTCCCGACGGACGCGACTGGCCCGACAACGGCATCCGCTTTGCGGCGCTGTCGCGGATGGCGGCCGAAATCGGCCGGGGTGCGATCGAGGGCTTCGTCCCCGACATCGTGCATGCGCATGACTGGCAGGCCGGGCTCGCGCCGGCCTATCTGCATTATGGCGCCCAACCGCGGCCGGGCACGGTGATGACCGTGCACAACCTCGCCTATCAGGGGCAATTCTCGCCGGACATGCTGGCTGCGTTTGGTCTTCCGGGTGAGGCCTATTCGCTTCACGGCGTCGAATATTACGGCACCATCAGTCTCTTGAAAGCCGGCCTGCAATTCGCCGACCGCATCACCACGGTGTCGCCGACCTATGCGCAGGAGATCCAGAGCGACGAAGGCGGCATGGGGCTCGGCGGCCTGCTGCGCGAACGCGCCGACGTGCTGAGCGGCATCCTCAACGGCGTCGACATCGATGTGTGGAATCCGGCCACCGATCCCGACATCGCGGCGCGCTTCAGCGCCGGGCAAATCGCGGAGCGCGCGGCCAACAAGGCGGCGCTGCAACGGCGGTTCGGGCTCGAGCCGGCGCCGGACGCGATGCTGCTCGGCGTCATCAGCCGGCTGTCATGGCAGAAGGGGCTCGACCTGCTGCTCGAGAGCATTCCGACGTTGCTCGGCGAAGGCATTCAGCTCGCGCTGCTCGGCAGCGGCGATCGCGATCTGCAGGATCGCTACACCGCGCTGGCGCGCGACAATCCAGGACGGATCGCGGTCGTGATAGGCTATGACGAGGCGCTGGCGCATCTGATCCAGGCAGGCTCCGATGCGCTTGCGGTGCCGTCGCGCTTCGAGCCGTGCGGCCTCACCCAGCTCTGCGCGCTGCGCTACGGCGCGGTCCCGATCGTTGCCAATGTCGGCGGCCTTGCCGATACCGTGCAGGGCTTCGACGAAGCCGCGGTCACCGGCAGTGCTGCGACCGGCGTCAAGTTTGCACCCGTGACCTCGGAAGCGCTCGCCCATGGCTTGCGCACAGCGAACCTGCTGTTCAACGACAAGGTGACCTGGCGCCGGCTGCAGCAGGCCGGCATGGCCACCGACGTCTCCTGGCACAATCGCGCCGGCCGCTACGCCGCGCTCTACCGCGAGCTCGCCGCCGCGCGAGGATGACGCGCGATCAATTCAGCAGATCGCAGGACGCGACGCGGTTGATATCGGCGAGGCGGCGATCGGGATTGCCTTTGAGATCGAGGCTTGCGACGAGATCGAGCAGGCGGCCATAGGCGCGGTCGGCGACCGCGACGGGCAGCGGCTCCTCGTCAAAGGCCTCGATGTAGTTGCCGACGAGACCGCTCAGCAGCCGGCACATCGCCCGCTGCTCGGGCTGATGCTGGCTCAAGGTCTCGAGTTTTTCCTGGAGGGTTCGGTAGGTCCGCAGGCCATGGGGTTGCTGCGAAAGCCAAGTATGCAAATCGGGAGCGTGCAAATCAGAATCTTGTAAATCGGTCATGTCAGCCTCTTCAAGCAGGAGAAGAAGCTACCGGTTTATATAGCCGATCACGGTTCCGCGCCATGACGATTTTTGCATGCATCCCCTGCTCGGCCGCGGAGGCCGTGTCATCGGATTGGCACGCGGCATAGCTAAAGTATCTTGGTTTTGATCAGAGTCGCGCGAGTGCCGGCAGGATCCTGTAGCGCGCGATCTCGTGCGGATAGTCGCCGCGATTGGCGAGCAGCACGATGCCGAACCGGCGCGCCGGCACCAAGCCGCTATAGGCCGAAGCATTGTTGAGGCCGCCGGGCTTGTCGATGACGGTGACGCCGTCCAGCCGCACGTGCTCCCACGCCATCGCCTGCCCGAACGTCGCATCGATACGAAAACTCTCGCGCATGGTCACTTGCAATGCCGCGCGCAATTCGGGATCGATCACCGCACCGTCGAGACAGGCGCGCAGCAGCATGCCGAGATCGCGCGCCGACGAGAACATCTGGCCGGTGCCGGGAAAATCGTAATAGTTTTGCTGATTGCCGGGTGGACCGATCGCCGTGCCGTCATGGGAGTAACCCTGGACCAGGCGCTGCATGATTTCCGGCGCCATCGCCGCGCGATTGTCCTCGCCACGATCCGGCATGGCTGCAGATGCGCTGCTTGCCCGGTTGCACGCCTTCAGGAGGCATCCATGCATTGAGCATCGCGATGAACTGATCCTGGCTGAAGGCCTCGTTCGCCCAGGGCGGATGATCGGTCGGCAGCAGCAGCCCCGATGTATGGTTGACGAGCTCGCCGATGGTGACGCGGCTGATGTAGCCGCCGTGCAACTCGGGCAGATACTTGCCGACGGGATCGTCCAGCCGCAATTCACCACGCTGCGCACCGAGCGCGACCAGCGTCGCCTCGAACAGCTTGCGCAGCGAGGCGAGATTGAACAGCGTGTCCGAGGTGACCGGCCGCTTTGCCGCAGCGTCGGCGAAGCCGTAGTTGAAGAAGGCGACCCGCCCCCCGGCATAGACCGCCGCGGCAAGGCCGCCCGGATCGGCCGCGGTCGCGGTTGGCGCCAGTTCCGTCGTGACGATGTCCCTGGTCTGCGCATCCATGTCGGAATCAGCCCGCGCTGCCGTCAGCACGCTAGCAGGACGGCCGCGATCCGGACGAAGAGCCATTGTCTCATGTAGAACGAATTCGGGACGAGGTTGCGATGTGACCCGCAGGCGGACCTGTTCAGCCATCGAGAAATGGCGACATCGCGATCCTAGCGGTGGAACCCACGCGTCCGAATTCACGATCGCGCGTCTTGCACCGTTACCCATTCCGGCTAGGGAACGGGCGGCCCGATCGCTGTTCCGGCGGTCAATCCCGGAATCCACGATCGCGACCGCCCTCCCACTCCAGCCACGGCGCGGGAACTGCAATGGAACTAAAAAATGCGGGACGCTTTAAAATACGAGAAATGTGCAGCGACGGAGAGGCAATACCGACGCTTGCCGGGCTCGCCGCCGAGATGTCTGACTTCGTCACATTCCGCTCCCAACCGGGGGACGGTTTCTTACTAGCAACAATTCGTCAATCAAGGGTTGAGTAGGCCCATGAGATTCGATTGACAAGATACTATTGCCTGCGACGGATTGTCCTGTTCCCGATGCAGGACGCGCGCGATGCCGTGGTTAAGCATGGCTTAACTATCGAACGCACAGCGCGCGCGCCTATCCGGTCCGCGACCGGACGATCGACCGCGGCAACGACGCCAGCAGCAGCACGAGGCAGGCGCAGAGCAGCACGATGTCCTTGAACAGGAACTCGCCGGCCAGGTTCCAGGCCATCGGATCGGTCGACATGCTCCATTTCACCACCCCGGGTGTCGTGAAGAAGAACGACCAGGTCACCGCAAAGGTGATCACGCCCATCAGTGCGCCGATCGCGGACAGGATCGGGCTGAACGCGCCGGCGGCAAGCAGCACGGCGATGCCGAACTCGGTGACGCCGAGCACATAGGCCTCGCCGCGAAGGCCGAACACCGACAGCCACGAGACGAACGGGCTGTTGCTGATGAATTGCACGATGCCTTGCGCCGATTGCAGCGTGAACTTCTGCATGCCGAACGACACGAAGATCACCACCATGACCCAGCGCAGGATCGCGAGCAGACGATAAGACCCCTCGCCTTGTTCGGCGATGTTGAACGACAGATTCATGCGGATGTTTCTTCCCTCGCTGCGATGCCACCATCAGCCGCGGTTACGGGTTCGTGGCAGGATTACGCAGCGCGCCCCGCGCGCGTTACGCACGGGAGGCCGTCACGGCCTTCACAAGGATGTGCGGACGAGGTGATCGACAGGGCCGGCGGGCGGCGGAAGCCTCAAGCCGCGGTGAACAACTTGCCGACCTTCTCGTAGGCTTCACCCTTGAACCGCATCAGCTGAAACTGCTTGATCGGCACATAGTCGCTCGGCGTGGTGTTGAGGGTGATCCCGGGAATCAGCAGCGGCGCGGCGAAGCTCTTCAGGTTGGTCGCCTGGTGCAGGATATCGGCCCGCGTCAGCTGATCGCCACATTGCCTGATGACGTGGGCAGCGGTTGCCCCGGCGGTGTAGCCGATGGCGTAAAGGTCGTCGGCGCGATCCGCGTTCGGGACATAACGGTCGAGGAACGCCATGTATTGCTTCATGTCCGACGTATCGGCCCAGAGCGGATTGCCGGGGTCCTGTCGCGTCGCGAAAGCGAGAATGCCCTGCGCGGTCTCGAAGCCGGCGGGCTTCAGCGTCGCGCGGACCGAGGCATTGCCGGCACCGAGAAATATCTGGGGCCGCCATTCGAGCGCGGCCATCTTGCGCAGCGCCTGGCTCGCCATCTTCGGGATGGTGATGAGGAACATCACGTCGGCGCCGGACAATTTCATCTGGACGATCTGGGAATCGATGGTCGGATCGCCAATCGAGTAATTCAGCTCCGACGTGATCTGCGCGGTCCTGGCGCCGAGACCGGTCTTCAGGCCTGCCAGCGTTGCCTTGCCGGCATCGTCGTTCTGATACAGCAGGGCGATCTTCGCATCGGGCATGGTGGTGGCGATGTAGCGGCCGACGACACCTCCCTCGATCTCGTAGGTCGATCCGCCGACCATGGTCCATGGATTGGCCGCCGGGTCCGACAGCTTGCTGGCGGCCGCCGCAAGGAACAGCTGCGGGACCTTGCGCGCGTTCATGTATTTCTGCACAGCGATGTTGCCCGGCGTTCCCATCGCGCCCGCGATGAACAGCACCTCATCGCCTTCGACCAGGCGCCGCGCCGCTTCGACCGATTTCGGCGGGCTGTAGGCGTCGTCATAGTTGATGAACTTGATCTTGCGGCCGTTGATGCCGCCGGCGTCATTCAGCATGCGGAAATAAGCATCCATGGCGTTCGCAAGCACGCCGAACGACGACACCGGGCCGCTGAGCGGGCCGAACTGCCCGATGCGGATTTCCTGATCGCTGGCACCGGGATCATAGGAGGCGCCGGCAAATGCCGCGCCGTCAATGGATGCCGCGAGCCCAGCCGCTGCCGTCCCGAGCAGCGTTCGACGGCTGATCGTCTTCATCGGCTTCCTCCACTGGATTTAGGGCGCCTTATGCGGCGCCTCTTTCGAATGCCATGTGATATTGCGCGGCGATCTCGTCGACGATGTCGGCCGCTCCCGTCACCGCGTGCACGCCGGAGACCGAATGACCGGCGCTCCAGACCTCGATCCAACGCCGCGGTGCTCCCGTGTCGCCCTTTCCACCGAACTTTTCGCGCGCCCGCGCCTCCGACACGGACTCATCGAGATTTGCGGGATCGAGACCCGCGGCGACGATCGAGGGCCGCAGCATGCTGGCCTCGAGGCCGGTGAAGGCCTTCGTCAGCATGATGTCGTCGAGTGTGCTGTCGACCAGCATTCTCCGATAGGCATCGCTCGCCATGCTCTCGCGCGCCGCAATGAAGCGCGTTCCCATATAGGCGAGATCGCAGCCGAGCAGCCGCGCCGCGGCGAGCGCGGTGCCGTCGGTCACGCCGCCCGCGAGCACGACCGGACCGGCGAACATGGCGCGCACCGCGCGCACGAAGGCGAATGGATTGGCCCAGCCGGTCTGCCCGCCGGCACCGGCGGTGAGCAGGATCAAACCGTCGGCGCCCGCCTCGATCGCCTTCTCGGCATGACGGAGCGAAGCGATGTCTGCGAACACGAGACAGCCGACATCATGCAGCGGCGCGACCGCCGTCGCCGGCGAACCGACGCTGGTGATGACGATCTCGACCTTGTGCCGGACGAGACAGGCGAGATCATCCTTGAAGCGCGACTGGCGGATGATGAGGTTCGGACAATGCGGCGCGGCCGGCCGGCCGAGATCGGCGACATTGCGCTCGATCTGGGTGAGCCAGGCATCGAGCTCCTCGACCGAGCGGGCGTTCGCGGTTGGAAACGCGCCGATCGCGCCGGAGCGGCAGACCGCCGTCACGAGATCGACGCCGGAGACGCGCAGCATTGGCGCCGCGATCAGCGGCAACCGAAGCCGATCTGCGATCGCAGCGGGGAGCGCCCTCCGGCGGGCAGCGGCCTGCATGATCAGCGTCCCTTCCAGACCGGCTTGCGCTTCTCGGCAAACGCCTTCAGCCCCTCGGTGCGATCTTCGGACTTCAGCGCGCGTTCTGCGATCGGGCTCTGTGCGGTCCAGCCCTCTTCATCGGTCCAGTTGGCGGCCCGGAAGATGATCTCCTTCGACGCGGCGAGCGCGGTCGGGCCGTTGACGAGGAGCTCGTTGCCGAAGGCAACCGCCGCCTCGAGCGCCTGTCCGGGTTCGACGAGCCGGTTCACGAGGCCGAGACGTTCGAAGTACTCCGCGCCCTTGAACTGCCCGGTCAGCGCCAGCTCCATGGCGACGTGATAGGGGATCCGCTTCGGCAGCCGGAACAGGCCGCCGCCGATGGCGACGACATTGTGCCTGACTTCCGGCAGTCCCATCTTGGCGTCACGTGCGGCGACGATGAGATCGCAGGACAGGCAGAGCTCGAGCCCGCCGCCGACGGCATAGCCCTCGACGGCCGCGATCAGCGGCTTGCGCGGCGGCCGGCGAAACAATCCGAAGCCGCCGCGTTCGGTCACGCCGCGCTCACCGCGCGCGACCGCCTTGAGATCGGCGCCGGCCGAGAAGTTGCCGCCCGCGCCGGTGATGACGCCGACAAACAGGGCATCCTCCGCGTCGAGCAGATCCATCGCATCGCAGATGCCGCGCGCGAGCGCAGCGTTGCACGCGTTGCGCGCTTCGGGACGGTTCAGGGTGACGACGAGGATGTGGCCGCGCCGTTCGGTCAGAACGACCTGTTCGCTCTCAGTGGTCATCGCTACGCCTCACAATGCGAAGGTAAAGCCGCCATTGACCGGATAGGTCTGGCCGGTGATCCACGCGCTCGCATCGGAGGCGAGGAACAGCACCATGTTGGCGACGTCGGACGGCAGGCCCGGGCGGCGAATGACGTATTTCTCCATCATCTTCTTCTGCCGCTCGGGATCGGCCTTCAGCCGCGCCTCGATCGCGGGCGTCAGCGTCGCGGCAATCGCCACGCAGTTCGCCGTGATGTTGTGACGGCCGAGCGAGCGCGCGACCGCACGCGTGAAGCCCGCGGCGCCTGCTTTTGCACCCGAATAGACCTCGAGGCCCGCCTCGCCGGCGCGGCCGGCATCCGAGATGATGGTGACGATGCGGCCGCCCTTGCGCTCGATCATCTGCGGGATGCAGGCCGAGGCGCAGTTGATGACGCCGTAGAGGTTGACGCCGATGAAACTGTTCCAGACCTCAGGACCGGTCTCCCAGAACGGCTTGCGCGCATCGGGATCGGGGGTCGCGCCGGCGTTGCCGGCATTGTTGACGAGCACATCGACCGGACCGAAGGCCTGCTCGGCCTTGCCGACCATCGCCTTCACCGAGGCGAGATCGGTGACGTCGGCCTGCACCGCGATCGCCTTGCCGCCGGCGGCATTGATTTCCCGCGCGACCTGTTCGGCGCGATCGAGGAAGTAGTCATTGACGACGATGCCCGCCGCATGGTGCGCGGCGAAATGCAGCGCGATCTGGCGCCCGACGCCCTGGCCCGCACCGGTGATCAGCGTCACCTTGCCGTTCAGATCAAGAATATCACTCATACGTTTCTCTCCCGTCCCTTCCAGTAGGGCTCGCGCAATTCGCGCTTGAGCAGCTTGCCCATGGTGTTGCGTGGCAGTTCATCGACGATCGACAGCGTTCGCGGCCGCTTGTACGAAGCCAGGTGGTCGCGGCAGAAGTCGAGGATCGCAGCCTCGTCCGCCGTGTGGCCCGGCTTCAGCTCGCAGAACGCCTTGACCTGCTCGCCGAACTCGTCGTCGGGGATACCGATAACAGCGACGTCCTGCACATCGGGATGTCTGAGGATCGCGGCCTCGATCTCGGCCGGATAGATGTTGACGCCGCCGGCGATGATCATGTCCTTGGCGCGATCGGTGATGAACAGATAACCGTCGTCGTCGAGCATCCCGACATCGCCGACGCGGAAGTATCCGTCGTCGTCGCACGTGTCCGCTCCGAGCGGCTTGCCGTTCAGATAGGAGCGGATCGTCACCGGCGTCCTGATCCAGATCTCGCCGGACTGGTTGCGCGGCAGCTCGCGCCCCTCGGCATCGCGAATCGAGATGTCGACATGCTTGTGCGGGCGGCCGCTGGAGCCGGGCTTGCGCTCCTGCATCTCAGGCGGCAGGAAGCTGATCATGCCTACCTCGGTCGCGCCGTAGCCTTCGCCAAGCACGCCTGCGCCGAAATAGCGGATGATCCAGCGCTTGAGCTCGTAAGGCACCGGCGCTGCGCCGACCGACAACGCGCGGATCGACGACACGTCGTAGGCGTCGAGCACGGCCTTCGGCAGCGCCGCGAGGCGCTTGTACATGGTCGGGACGCCGGTCCAGTTGGTGACGCTGTGCTTCGCGATCAGCCGAAGCGCGCCTTCCGGATCGAAACGGCGCATCAGGATCACCGGATTGCCGAGCTGGATCGCGCCCCAGACCTGCGAGGGCCCGGCGCCATGATGCAGCGGCAGCGTCAGCAGCGAGACGCCGCCCGGCTGGCCGCGCCGGGTCTGCGCGACGTCGCTGAGATATTCGCTGGTGCGTTGATCCATCTGCACGCCCGGCTGCACCACCGAGACCACACCCTTGGGCAGGCCCGTGGTGCCTGACGTGTAGAGGATCAGCGGCGGCCGGCCGGTGGAATGCAGCGGTGGCTCGGCAGGCCCGTCGAGCAGACCGGAGAATGCGACGAAGCCGGGCGACACTGTGCCGATCGAGACCGCGAGCTTGATCGGCAAGCCCTCGAATGCAGGCTTCAGCGCAGCCGGATCCTCATCGTCGCAGACGATGACCTGGGCACCGCTGTTGGACAGCACGTACTGCGTCTCCGACGGCGTCAGCCGCCAGTTCAGTCCGAGCAGCGAGCAGCGCAGCTTGCCGATCGCCTCGCTCAGGATCGGCCACTCGATCCGGATCTGGGTCCGCAGCACCACGATGTCGCCGGCAACCACGCCCCTGGCCGCCAGGCCATGCGCAACGCGGTTGGCCGCATCGTTGAGCTGCGACCATGTCATCCGGTGATCGCCCTCGATGAAGGCGACATCGTCGGGGCGATTGGCGGCCCAGTATTCGACGCCGTTCGGCAGGATACTCATTTCACCAGCCTCCGTTCGAGCGTCGCGATGAAGTGCGCGCTGACGACTTCGAGATCCAGTCCCTCCGGATCGACCAGCCACTGCGCGACCGATCCGCGCAGCGACGCGAGGATGAGCGCGCTTTCGGTCTCCGGATCGATATCGGCGCGCAATCGGCCCTCGGCCATTCCCGCCCTGAGGGCGGCAGCGATCTCGCCTCGCGTTTCGCGATTGAGTTTCGCCACGGTGGCCGTGATCGGCGGCACGGTGAGCGCGCCGGCCAGCACGGCGTGAAAGGCGCGCGCCATGACGGGGGTCCGCGCCGGCATCACGAAGTAGTATCGGCACGACGCGAGCAGGCTGTCGTAGCCGGTCAGCCCCGGCGCGGAGGCACGGCGCTCGGTGATGAAGGATTCGATGATGTAGGTACCGAGCGCCGACAGCAGATCGGCCTTGGTCTTGAAATAGTGCGACGGCAGACCGCGGCTGTAGCCGGCGCGCTCGCCGGCCTCCGCCAGCGTGATCGCCTCGAGCCCGTTTTCGGCCACGATCAGCGCAGCCGCTTCGAGAATCCGCCGCTCCGCTTCGTCGCGCCGCTCGACCTGGGTCCGCCGTGACACCGACACGGGCGCATCATCTTGCGGCTCCTGCGCGCGTCGAACTGCTCGTGCCATTCAGTTTCGCTCCCTTTGCCGTGCGGCGACTTCTTGCTTGCATTCAAGCTAGAATAATGTTTGTTGGTTGGTCAACAAGTTTCTTGGAGGAAACACATGCAACCGAACAAGCTATTGAAACCAGGCCTGTATTCCGCGACGTCCGGCGACCAGAAGGGGGCGACAGCCCGCCTCAAGGGCGGCCGTTGCCGCTGCGGATACGTCTTCTTCCCGATGCAGACCTATGGCTGCGAGCGCTGCGGCAGCCACGGCGATGCGCTGACGCCTTGCGAACTCTCGGCCAAGGGAACGCTGCTTGCGGAAGCAACCGTGCACCTCCACGCCGACAAGAACCGCCCGGCTCCCTTCACCATCGTCAAGGTCGCGCTCGACGACGGCCCTGTCATTCGCACCGTGCTCGCCGAGGACAGCGCGCCCGTCGCGCCGGGCCAGCGCGTGACCGGCAGGCTCGCCGCAATCGGACAAAGCGATCGCGGCGAGACCGTGCTCGATCTCCGCTTCAGCATCGCATCCTGATTGATCCGGAGGTTCGCCATGACACGATCACTCAACGAGCTGCGGCCGGTCTACGTCGTCGGCATCGGCTGGCATCGCTACCAAAACCCGAGCGAGACGCCCTATGTCGAGCTCGGCCTCACCGCGATCCGCGCCGCGCTTGCCGATGCGCGCATCGAATGGCCAGCGGTCGAATCGACCTATGTCGCGACCGCGCTGCTTGGCATGGCGTCGGGGCGGCCGATACTGCGCCATCTCGGTGCGACCGGCGCGCCGCTGATGCATGTCGAGAATGCGTCGGCGTCCGGATCGACCGCGTTCCGCCATGCCTGCATCGAGGTCGCGAGCGGCATCTCCGATATTGCCCTGGCGGTTGGCGTCGACAAGCGCAATCCGGTGCGGCGCCCCGACACCGGCATCGGAAATCTTGCCGAGGACGCCATCGTCCCCTTCACGCATTTCGCTTTGCTGACCAATGAATACGCGGTCCGCCACAACGGCTCGACCGAGGACATTGCCCTGGTCGCGGTGAAGAACCACCGCAACGGCGCCAAAAACCCCAATGCGCAGCGGCAACAGGAGCGCACGCTCGACGAAGTGCTCGGCGGCAAGCGGGTGTCGGGATCACTGACGGCGCTGCAATGCACGCCGATCGGCGAAGGCGCCGCCGCCGTGATCGTCGCATCCGAGGACGGCATTCGCAGGCTTGGCATCGACGCCGGCCGCGCCATTCGCACCACGGCCTCGGTCGGCCGCAGCGAGCGGGTCTATCCGCCCGGCGCCGGCTTCGACGCGGCGCTCACCAAGGAGACCGCCGACCTTGCTCTGGCGCAGGCCAAGCTAACACCGAAGGATCTCGACATCATCGAGCTGCACGACGCCTTCACGGTCGAGGAGCTGCACTACATCGAAAGCATCGGCCTCTGCCCCGAGGGGCATGGCGTTCGCATGCTGAAGGACGGCGCGCTCGATATCGGCGGGCAATGCGCGATCAATCCCTCGGGCGGCCTGATCGCGATGGGACACCCGATCGGTCCCACCGGTATCGGCCAGATTGGCGAGATCGTGATGCAGCTGCGTGGCGAGGCCGGCCCACGCCAGCATGGCGGCGCGCGCATTGGGCTGGCGCATATGGTCGGCGTCGGCGCGGTCTGCTACGTGCACATCCTGCAACGGTGACGCCGCCGCTCGAAGACGCGCCAGCTCACGCGCGCTGGCGCAGCGGCCGCGCGGCGTCCTTGGCCGGCACCGGCATGGTGAAGCCGTACAGGAACAGGTCCACCACCATGTCGGCGAACTCGCTGGGATCGACGCCGCCCTTCGGGTCGTACCAGGTGTGGCTGAAGTTCAGGATGCCGAACAGCATCATGCTGTAGATCTTCTTGGTCCGCTTGACGATCTTGCCTTCCTTGTCGAGCTTGACCAGGAGATCCGAGACCGTGTCGACGAGCTGGCGCTCCAGCGCCTTGATCGCATCCTGCTCGGTCTCGCCGAGGAACGAGAGGTCGTTGAGGATGACGCGCTGCTCGTCGCTCGAGCGCGCATTGAGCGCGACGATGGCCTGGATCGCGGCGCGGAACTGCTCCAGCGTCGCCGCCTTGCCGGCCATCGCGGCCTCGACATCGGCGATCATCTCGCGGATATGCGCATCAAGGATCGCGAACAGGATTGCTTCCTTCGAGTCGAAATAGTGATACAGCGCGCCGCGCGACAGCTTGCAGGCATCCGCAAGGTCGGCGATCGAGGCGCGCATGTAGCCCTGCCGCGCGAACAGGCCGCAGGCCGTGGTGAGGATGCCCCGCTGGATCTCGTCGTAATTTTCTGAGCGCGTCCGCGCCATACCCGTTTCTCTCGTGCACCTTGGCGCCGCCGGAATCGGACGACACCCGTCTCTCTATACTACTGCCGCTCCACGCCCTCCTCCCCTTTGCGGTCGCCATCCACCAGAACTCTTCCGTCGCCCGCCGCGGCGCGCGACCTGCGTCAAAAAATAATTTGAACGACCGGTCGGATTATATTAGAGTGCCTGCCATCAAGCAAGCAGATTGCGCACGCCGGAACCAATCCGGCGGCATCGAGGGAGGCTGCGCGTGGATTCTCACAAGGTCGATGCTGTCGTGATCGGAGCCGGCGCCGGCGGGCTGTGCGCCGCGGCGCGTCTTGCCCATGGCGGGCTGCATACGCTCGTCGTCGACGACAAGGATCGGCTCGGCGGGCGCGCCTCGACCGAGGAGATCGACGGCTTCAAGGTCAATATCGGCGCGATCGCAATCGAGTTCGGCGGCGTGTTCGAGGAAACCTTCCACACCGTCGGCGCACCGCTCGATATCCGCGCGCCGGAGCCTGCGAGCTCGTTCTTCATCGACGGCAAAGTGATCGATGTCGGCCGCGGTGGCTGGTCGCTGCTGCTCGGGCAGCTCACGAAACAGGCCTCGCGCATCCTGGAGAAATTCGCCGATGCCCGCTCCGGCAACCTGCCCGACGGGCGGCAATCGACCGAGGACTGGCTGAAGGGCTACACCAGCAACACCACTGTGCACGCGCTGTTCCGCAACCTCTGCGCGGCGATCTTCGCCTGTAATGCAGCCGAGCTGCCGGCCCGCGCCTTCCTCACCTATTTCACCAGCAAGGGCGCCTTCAAGAAATTCGGCTTCTGCCCGCAGGGCACGATCGGCGTCTGGAACAGCCTCGGCGGCGCGATCCGGCGCAATGGCGACATCTGGCTCGGCACGCCGGCGACGACGATCCACACCTCCGATGGCCGCGTCGAAGGCGTCACCGTGCTCCGAAACGGCGAGCGGGTGCGGATCGACACCGATCTCGTCATCAGCAACGCGGGACCGAAAGCCACCGTCGCGCTCGTCGGCAGCGAGGCCTTCCCGGCGGATTATCTCGCCAAAGTGAAGAACGACCTTCGCCCGGCCGCCAACATCGTCATCAATGTCGCGAGCCGCGAGCCGCTGATCAATCACCCCGGCATCGTCACCTTCGGTAAGACGCGCCGGCTCTGCAACATGGCGAACCTCTCCGCCACCTGTCCGGAACTCGCTCCGCCGGGCTGGCATCTTTACGTCGCATACGCCGTGCCGGTGCCGGCGCTCGGCGATTTCGACTCCGATGCCGAGGTCGCGCTCGCGCTCGAGGATCTTCGCGAGCAGTTCGCCAATTTCGACCACGCGAAAATCCTCTCGATCCGCGTGATGCGCGACGACTGGCCGGCGCAACGCAGCTGCGCCGGTTACGACCTGCCGCGCGAGACCGGCATCGAAGGCCTGTGGTGCGTCGGCGATGCCGTGAAGCAATACGGCAATGGCGGCACCCAGGCTTGTGCCGAGACCGCCAAAATCGTGACCGATGCGATCTTCGCCGCGCGGCCGCGCCGATCGGCCGGCCGGGTCTGAGCGCGATGCCGACGACCATTCCGCATTCGACGCCACCGGCAGCGCCCCAGGCCACACCGGCGCCGGAGTGCCTGCTCGAATTCCGCAACATCCGCATCGTCTACGACAACGCGATCGAGGCGATCCGCGATGTCTCGATCGCGGTGCCCGAAGGCAACATCGTCGCCCTGCTCGGCTCCAACGGCGCCGGCAAGTCGACACTGCTCAAAGCGATGTCCGGCATCCTCTACACCGAGGAAGGCGTGATCGAGAACGGCAGCATCCGCTTCCGCGACGACGAGGTGCATCATCTTGCGCCGGATGAGCTGGTGCGCAGCGGCATCGTGCAGGTGCCGGAGGGCCGCCGCGTGTTCGCGGCGCTGACCATCGACGAGAATTTGCAGATGGGTGGCTACACCAGGACTGGCGCCGAGGCGCGCGAGCGCCGCGACAAGGTGTTTGCGCTGTTTCCGCGGCTCTATGAGCGGCGCGACCAGATCGCCGGCTACATGTCCGGCGGCGAGCAGCAGATGCTCGCGATCGGCCGCGCGCTGATGACCGATCCGGTGCTGCTGGCGCTCGACGAGCCGTCGCTCGGTCTCGCTCCCCTGATCATCGACCGCATCTATGAGGTGATCGTCCGCCTGCGCGACGAGCTGAAGATGACCGTGCTCTTGGTGGAGCAGAACGCGCAGCGCGCGCTCGACATCGCCGACTACGGGTACATCCTGGAGACCGGTCGCATCGTGCTCGACGGTACGGCCAAAAAGCTCACCTCCAATGAGGACGTCCAGGAATTCTATCTCGGCGTCTCCTCCACCGGCCGCAAGAGCCTGCGCGACGTCAAGCACTACAAGCGCCGCAAGCGGTGGCTGTCGTGACCGCGCTGCTTGCAATCGAGAACCTGTCAAAACGCTTCGGCGGCCTGCAGGCGGTCGCCGATGTCAGCCTGCAGGTCGCGGCGGGCGAGATCTGCAGCGTGATCGGCCCGAACGGCGCCGGCAAGACCACGCTGTTCAACGTGATCTCGGGCGTGCTGCGACCGAGCGGCGGCCGGATCACCTTCGACGACATCGACCTTTCGACCATCTCGCCGTGGAAGTTCGCCGCCGTCGGCATCGGCCGCACCTTCCAGAATCTGGCGCTGTTCAAGCACGGCACCGTGGTCGAGAACATCCTGACCGGCCGCCACACCCATCTGCGCTCGACCGTGCTCGATGCCGTGGTGTTCTTCGGCCGCACCCGGAAGGAAGAGATCGCGGCCCGGCAGCGCGTCGAGCACATCATCGAGTTCCTCGAGATCGAGCACGTCAGGGACGCCGTCGTCGGCACGCTGTCCTACGGCCAGCAGAAGCGGGTCGAGCTCGCCCGCGCACTCGCGTGCGAACCAAAACTGCTGCTGCTCGATGAGATGGTTTCGGGCATGAACCAGGAGGAGACCGAGGACATTGCGCGCTTCGTGCTCGACATCCGCGACGAGCTCGGCATCACCGTCGTCATGATCGAGCACGAGATGCGCATCGTGATGGACATCTCTGACCGCATCCACGTGCTGAATTTCGGCCGCAAGATCGCCGAAGGCACACCCGACGAAATCAGGCGAGATCCGGCTGTCGCGGAGGCCTATCTCGGCGGCCAGCGCGCCGAAGCGATGAAGGCGGGCGCCTGATGTCGACGATGGACAGTTTTCGTACCGCGCATCCGCCGTTACAGGCCAGTGCAGCGCGTAGCGCAACCGTGGCAGGCGCCGACGCATTTCAGACTGCGCTCGACGATGCCTCGATCACCATCCCGCAATTGCTGCGGCAACGCGCCGCCATGCATGGCGATGCGCTGGCGCTGCGCGAGAAGGACTACGGCATCTGGAATCCCTATTCCTGGCGGCACTATTACGAGACCGCACGCGCGGTCGCACTCGGCCTGCTCTCGCTCGGCATCCAGCCGGGGGACCGGATCGCCATCGCCGGCGAGAACACGCCGGAATGGTTTTACGCCGATCTTGGCGCCCAGATGATCGGCGCGGTCGCGGTCGGCATCTATCCGACCAATCCCTGGGTCGAGCTGCAATATATCGTCAAGCATTCTGGTGCCCGGATCGTCGTCACCGGCGACCAGGAGCAGACCGACAAGGTGCTCGACGCGATGGCCAACAATGGCGGCCTGCCCGACCTCGAGGCCATCGTCTGCATCGACATGAAGGGCTTGCGCCACTACCGCCAGTCGGAGCTGATGTCGTTCGCCGCATTGTGCGAACGCGGCAAGGCGTACGCCGAGGCGAGCCCGGAAGCCAACAACACCCTCGACCGCCTGATCAGCCAGAGCGCGCCCGACGATGTCTGCATCCTGGTCTACACCTCGGGCACGACCGGCCCGCCCAAGGGCGCGATGCTGACCCATCGCAATCTCGTCTACGCGGCCTATGCCTACGCCAAAACCGTCGGCATTGCCGACAAGCCGTTCGAAGCGGTGAGCTATCTGCCGCTGTGCCACGTCGCCGAGCGCTGCTACGGCACGGTGACGCATCTGGTGCTCGGCGGCACCGTCTCGTTTGCGGAGTCGATCGACACCGTCGCAATCAACATCCGCGAGATCGCGCCGACGTTCTTTGTCGGCGTACCCCGCATCTACGAAAAACTGCAACAGGGCTTTTTGTTCAGGCTCGGCGAGAGCGGCCGGCTGCGGCAGGGTTTTACCAAGGCCTGCCTCGCCTGGGGCCGCACGCTGTCCGACCGCCGACAGGCCGGGAAAGCCAATTGGCTCGATCACGCCGTCTACGGGCTGCTTTACCTCCTGATGTTCCGCAATTTGCAGCGCCATCTCGGCTTCGCCCATAGCCGGCACCGGCTCTGCGCCGGCGCCTCGATCTCCCCGGAGACGCTGCGCTTCTTCGACATCATCGGCCGCCCGGTGTCGCAGGGCTACGGCCTCACCGAAAGCGGCGGCGTCGCCTTCATCCAGACCAAAAGCCATCACCGGATCGGCGGCTGTGGCGTGCCGCTGCCGCAGACCGAATGGAAGTGCGATAGCGATGGCGAGATCCTGCTGCGCAACCCCGGCGTCTTCAAGGGCTACTTCCTCGACGAGAAGGCCTCGACGGCTTCGCTGGAACAAGGTGGCTGGCTGCGCACCGGCGACATCATCGACATCCTCGACAATGGCGAGATCGCCGTGGTCGACCGCAAGAAGGCGATCATCATCACCGCCGGCGGCAAGAACATCGCGCCGTCGGAGATCGAGAACGCGCTGAAGGATTCCGAATTCATCAAGGAAGCGATCGTGGTCGGTGAAGCCAAAAAGTACCTCGGCGCCATCGTCCAGGTCGATTACGACAATGTCGGCCGCTGGGCGCGCGACCGGGCGCTGGCCTACACCAATTACAAGTCGCTGTCGCAGCTGCCCGAAGTACACGAGCTGGTCGCGCGCATCGTGGCCGAGACCAACAAGCGCTTCGCCCGGGTCGAGAACATCCGCCGCTTCGCCATCCTCGAGAAGGAGCTCGACCATGACGACGGCGAGCTGACTGCCACGCAGAAGGTGCGTCGCGCCATGATCGAGAAGAAGTTCGCGCGCGAGCTCGCCATCATCTACCAGGCGGAGGGCTGAATGCAGTATCTCATCCAGCTCCTGATATCGGGGCTCGCGATCGGCGCGATCTACGGTCTGATCGCCATGGGCTTTGCGGTGATCTACAAATCCACCGGGCTGGTCAATTTCGCGCAGGGCGAGATGACCATGATCACGGCCTATATCGCCTGGACGATCTCGACCACGGTCAGCGGCAATGTGTTCGTCGTCGCAGTCGGCGCAATCCTCGCCGCGGTCCTGCTCGGCCTCGTCATCGAGCGCCTGGTGATGCGGCCGATGCTGGGCGAACCGGTGTTCGCGACCGTCATGGTCACGATCGGGCTCGCGGTGATCCTGCGCTCGGCGATCAACTTCATCTGGGACGCCTATCCGCACGGGCTCGATATCGGCATGGGCCGCGGCATCGTGCATCTCGGCGGCATCGGCGTGCGCACCGGGCAGATTGCCGTGATCGTCACGCTGCTGGCGCTACTTGCTGCGATCTGGGCGTTCTTCCGCTACAGCAAGGTCGGCGTCGCGATGCGCGCGGTCGCGGCCGACGACCGCACCGCGCTGCTGATGGGCATCAGCGCCACAAAAGTCCATGCACTGGCCTGGGCCGCCTCATCCGTGATCGCCGGCATCGGCGGCGTGTTCTTCGCGCTGTCCTACGATCTGTCGCCGGCGATGTTCCAGCTCGGCCTGAAGGCGTTTCCGGCCACGATCCTCGGCGGGCTCGACGCCGTGCTCGGCTCCGGCCTCGGCGGGCTCCTGATCGGCATCACCGAAAACCTTGCCGGTGGCTATCTCGGCTCCGGCATGAAGGAGGTCGCGGGCTTTGCCATGATCATCGTGGTGCTGATGATCCGACCGTTCGGCATCTTCGGCGAACGCGACATCGAGAGGGTGTGATGCGCACGGGCGATTACAAGCAGACCTATGGCGAGCTGGTCGCGCTGATCGATTCCCCGCCGGTGTGGCTGTGGTCGACCGTGCTGCTGCTGGCGCTAATCGCGGCGCCCTTTGTGTTGAACTCCTACGCGCTGTCGTTCGTGATGATCATCCTGATCACGGTGACCGGCGCGCTCGGGCTCAACATCCTGACCGGCTACACCGGCCTGATCTCGCTCGGCCATGTCGGTTTCCTCGTCACCGGCGCCTATGCCTATGCGGTGCTGGTGTCGAAGTATCACATGCCGCCGCTGGTCGGCTTCCTCGGCGCCGGCCTGGTGCCGGCGCTCGCAAGCCTGATCGTCGGCGCGCCGTCGCTCCGGCTCAAGGGCCTCTATCTCGCGATCACCACGCTCGCCTTCTCCTTCATCATCAACACCGTGATCCTGGAAATGCGCTGGCTTACCAATGGCGCGCGCGGCATTCAGGTGCAGCGGCCGCAGATATTCGGCATCAGCTTCGACAGCGACGCGGCCTTTACCTATCTCTGCCTCGCCATCGCAGCGCTGACGCTGTTCGCCACCCTCAACATCCGCCGCAGCCGGGTCGGCCGCGCCTTCGTTGCGATCCGCGACAACGACACCGCGGCGCGCGTCATGGGCATCAATCTGCATGCCTACAAGCTGTTCGCCTTCGTCACCTCGGCCTTCATCACCGGCATCGCCGGCGCGCTCTACGGCATCTATCTCTCCTTCGTCAGCGTCGAGGGCTTTCCGTTCCTGCTCTCGATCGAGGCGCTGGCGATCCTGATCGTCGGCGGGCTCGGTTCCGCGCTCGGCGCGGTGCTCGGCACGGTCCTGATCGTGCTGCTGCCGGAGGCGACGAGGATCGTCTTCAGCCTGTTCAGCGCGCAGATGGACACGACGTTCACGACCGGGGCACAGGAGCTGAAGAGCATGCTCTACGGCCTTGTCATCATCCTGTTCCTGCGCTTCCAGCCGAGGGGGCTGGTCGGCGCCTGGCACGACATCAAGCGGACCTGGGTGCACTGGCCGCTGCGCTACTAATCAAAAAGAGACGCAAACACCATGAGGAGGAGACAATGATCAAACATCTGGCGGCGGCCGCGCTGCTGCTCACCACCGCCTGCCTTGCCATCGGCCCGGCGGCGGCCGCCGACCCCGGGATCACCGACAGCGAGATCCTGATCGGCGAC
>NZ_JACMYP010000117.1 GCF_020889705.1 Bradyrhizobium altum
GGCCGCGGCCGCCGTCGCGGTGCTCGAGCGCCGTCTCGACAAGATGGTGCTGCGCGCGCCGGTCGACGGCGTCGTCAGCGTGATCGCCGCCGAAGTGGGCGAAAACGTTCGCGCGGGTCAGCCGATCCTGATGATCGCGGCGGCCGGCAAGCAATGGCTGTCGTTCAATGTGCGCGAGGACCATCTCGACGGTCTCGCGATGGGCAAGACCGTGAGCGTGATACCGAACGGTTCCGGCGCCGCCACCAAGGCTGCCATCACCGAGTTGCGGCCGCTTGGGGTATTCGCCACCTGGCAGGCCGAGCGCGTGATCGGCGATCACGACCGCAACACGTTGCGTCTGCGTCTCGACCCCGCAGGCGCCACGGAAGGTCTCGAACCCGGCATGAGCGTCCGGATCGCACGTTGACAACGCGCCGCGCCCGGCCGCAAGCCGCAATGAGGTGCGGACTGTTCGCCCTCCGGCGCGTCGCGGAAGCTTGTGTCTGCCTGCCTCGCCGAATAGTCATCGGACTGTCAGAAGATTGCGACAAAGAAGACAGCAGCGGCGGCCCTGTGCGGCTCGGCCCTTACGGCATCGCCCCGATGCCACGCAAAAGATGGAGATTTGGCCGTGAGGCAGATTCGTTCGCGACGGAAGGTGCATGTTGGCGCGATGCTGCTCGGTGCGGCGGCTTTGGCGGTCCTGCTGCCGTCGATGGCTTCAGCGCAAACCGCCTCGGCGTCGGCCGGCGCCAAGCCGTTCCTGACCGTCGACGGAAAGTTGCCGCTCGTGATCGGGCATCGCGGCGTGCCTGGCCTGGTGCCCGAGGAGACCGAGGCTTCGTATGAGCTGGCCGCGGACCTCGGCACCGACTCGCTTGAAGAGGACCTGCATCTGACCAAGGATTGCGTGCTGGTGGCACGCCACAATCCGTGGCTCGGCGACAACACCAACGTTGCCGAAGTGGCGAAGACCAACGCGGAAGTCGCCAAGCGCAAGCGCACGGTGCCGGGCGTACCCGTCAAGGTGAAATGGGCGCAAACGCCCACCAGCGGGCCGGCTGAATATCCGACCGACCTCGTCGATCCGGCCGATCCGAAGTCGGTGCTGAAGGCGCTGATCGT
This sequence comes from Bradyrhizobium altum, assembly GCF_020889705.1. Taxonomy (GTDB): domain Bacteria; phylum Pseudomonadota; class Alphaproteobacteria; order Rhizobiales; family Xanthobacteraceae; genus Bradyrhizobium; species Bradyrhizobium altum. The sequence continues at coordinate 1,108 of NZ_JACMYP010000117.1, forward strand.
CGACGGCGACGACCATACCAACGACTGGTCGATCACCGATTTCACCATGGCCGAGCTGAGGAATTGGATCGCCGGCACCACCTATGACGCGGCCAACGAACGGCCGAAGCTGTTCAACGGCAAGTTTCCGATCATCAGCTTCCAGGACATCATCGACATCGCCAAGGCCAAGAGCAAGGCGACCGGACGTTCGATCGCGGTCTATCCGGAAACCAAGAATCCGACCTGGAACAATGCCCAGGCCATAGCGAACGGCTGCGGCGCGCCCGGCAGCCATCCGCTCGAGGACGCCCTGATCAAGATCATCAAGGAGAACGGCCTCAATGCGAGGGACGCGTCGATCATCGTTCAGAGCTTCGAGCCCGGCAGCCTGAAATACATGCGCAGCCACGGGCTGGAAACACGGCAGGTCCAGCTCATCGACGGCAACGGCGTCGACTTCAAGACCGGCAAGGTGCTGCTCAACAACATCGCCAATTCCCGTCCATACGACTGGACGGTCGCGGGTGACGCCCGCACCTTCGATGCGATGCTGACGCCTGCGGGCCTCGCGGAGATCAAGACCTATGCCGACGGCATCGGTCCGTGGAAGGCCTATATCGTCCCCTACAAGATCTCACCGTGGAAGGACAGCAACGCCGACGGCAAGCCCTACAAGGGATCGACGGCGGAGGCCTCGACGCAGGACGCCACCAGCGTCATTGCCGATGCGCACAAGCTCGGCCTGTTCGTGCATGTCTTCACGTTCCGCAACGAGAACAAATATCTGGCCGCCGACTATCGCGGCGATCCGAGCCTGGAATATCTGAAGTTCTTCCGCCTCGGCGTGGACGGGGTGTTCACCGATTTCACCCACACCGGCGTCGCCGCCCGCGCCGCTTACTTGCGTGAGCTGGGCTGGTGATAACAGACGCAGATTTCATGCACCTCACGACAGAATACGCCCGGCATCGCCGGGCGCATTCGTCTTTCACGCAACGCAATCCGCGTTAGTCGGTCGCGTACTTGAACTCGGGCATCGCCTTCAGCTCATCCTTGGTCGCGCTGAACACCGCGTGATCCGGGTACCAGGGATTCGGCTTCGCCGCCGCCGCCGCGGGCGCCGCGCCGGTGGTGGTCGTCGACTTGGTCGTGCTGCCGGTGTTCGAGGCGCCGGTATAGGCGACCGGCTCGTTGACGAACTTCACCTTGTCGATCGGCACGGCAACCAGGTGCTCGCCGACGCCAAGGAAGCCGCCGACGCCGATCACGACCGCCTTGATGGCACCGCCCTTGTCCATCAAGAGATCATTGATCGAGCCGACGCTCTCGTTGCTGTCATTGTATACGCTGAGACCGACGACCTTCGACGCGCGCCAGTTGCCCTTGAATTCGGTCGGTGACGTGGCTGACGTCGATGCCGCTGGAGCCGGCGACGTGCTTGACGCCGCAGGAGCCATCTTGTCGCCCTTGTCGGGGGGTGTCTGCGCAAACGCGACGGTTGCAAGCAGTGCGGAGCCGGCGACGCCGGCAACGATGGATTTGATCAACATTGTGCGCTCTCCTCGGTTCGCAAAATCGATGCTGGGAGAACCCGTGATGTGCGTGACCGTTCCTAACGAGCCTGCGCTCAAAAGTCGCCCCGATGTTTGGGAACGCCGATGCCTGGGAACGCAATGGAAGCGATGCGGCACGCCCGAGGGTTGCGCACTTTCCGACGCATGGAACTTTGCGGCCTTGACGAAAGAGATCGTGATCTCTCAAGTAGGCTGCGGTTGAGCCTCACGACTGCGCCGGACGCGCAGTCCCTGATGTGACGATGTTTGGCTCACTAAGTCGTCCCGGCGAACCGCGCTGCACACGCCGGCATTCGCCCCAGCGACCCCATCATCGATCGACCTGCGTCGATCATGCGCGTATCGCTACGCGCTTAGAAGCCGCCCCAATAAGGCGGCACGCCGTAGAAGCGATGCAGCTCGACTTCCTGCGAGCGATCGCCCCAATCGAAATCCTTGTCGGCGCGGAACGACGGCGCCCGCTTCAGCTCGTCGTCCTCGATGTCGAGCTCGTAGGCCTCGAACTTCGTGTTGTAGTGCAGCCGGCCCCACGGCAGCGGAAGCAGATTGGTTCCGATACCGAGGAAACCACCGAAGCTCAGCACCGCGTACGACACCTTGCCCGAGATCTTGTCGATCATTAGCCGCTCGATATGGCCGATCATGTCGCCATTGGCCCGGCGCACCGCCGTCCCCTCGACGCGATCGCTTGCAATGAGCTGATGCGGCCTTGCACTGACCTCGACAGCCATCTCACCCTCCTGACCTGAAAGAGAAACAACGCGTCGCCGGGGGAACGGGTTCCGGCCCTGGTTATGACAGCCACCCTTCCCTTTTCCGGGCCGCTATGGCGCCGCGGGCCCCGCGTGAGGCACAGGTGAGTTCTTTCCGTATTTCAAAGCATTAGGCTGGATGACAGAACGATAACTTTTCTCCACAGCGCCGACCTGTTAACTCGTTATGCCGGGCAAGATTCCAGAAATGCACTGAAACAAAATTCCTGAGCCGCTTTACCCGAATCACGGACAAAAGATCGGTATGACCCAGGCTGCGCCCAATATCCTCGTCGTCGAGGATGATCGCGAAACGCGGTCTCTCATCGCAAACTATCTCCGCACCAATTCCTGCCATGTCACGACCGCCTCCGACGGCCGCGAAATGGCCAAGGCCATGACCGATCACCGCGTGGATCTCCTGGTGCTCGACGTGATGCTGCCCGGCGAGGACGGCCTCAGCCTGTGCCGCAAGGTGCGCGCGGAGTCGCAGACGCCGATTATCATGCTGACCGCGCGCGGCGAGGACGTCGACCGCATCCTCGGCCTCGAGATGGGCGCCGACGATTACCTGGCCAAGCCGTTCAACCCGCGCGAGCTGCTGGCGCGCATCAACGCGGTGCTGCGCCGGCAGGCCGCCGCGCGCAACGCCAGCGCGATCGAGGGTGCGACCACGCTGACCTTCCTTGGCTGGCGCATCGACATCCGCCTGCGCGAACTGCGCAACCCCGAAGGGGCGCGCGTCGCCATGACCAGCGCCGAGTTCGACCTGCTGCGCACCTTCTGCGAACGGCCCGGCCGCGTGCTGTCGCGCGACAGCCTGCTCGACCTGACGCAGGGCCGCACCGCCGGCTCGTTCGAGCGTTCGATCGACGTGCTGGTCAGTCGTATCAGACGCAAGATCGAGCCCGATCCGCAGGAAGCCACCATGATCAAGACGGTGCGGTCCGGCGGCTATGTGTTCACTCCAAGGGTGGAGGCGGTTGCCGCCACGAGCAACTGACCATGAAGCTGCTGCGCGTGCTGAGTCTGCGGGGGATCGGCGCCCAGATGGCGGCGCTGGTCGTCGTCTCGATCGTCACGCTGCACCTGATCATCACCGCCACCTTCCTGATCCATCGCCCGGACCGGCCGGAGCCGTCCGACCGCTGGCACACCCAGCTCGCAGCCGCCGCGCAACTGCTCGGGCACGCGCCGGCATCGGAACGGCCGCGGCTCCAGGCCGACGTCATCAGAGCCTTGCCGCAGCTTGCGATCGCTGACTTCACGTCCGATACCAGCGCCCTCACCGAGACCGACCCGCCGAGCCTGCACGCGCTGCGCCGGCTCGGCGCCGGCTATCACGTCTACTCTCTGCCGCGCGAGGCGGGCAGCATGCCGCGTGACGGCGAGATCCGCCGCGTCGCGATCCGCCTGCCCGACGGCACCATGTTCGCCGCGAACCTGATGCCGGACCAGCACATGCGGCCGTTCTGGGGCGGGCCGTGGATGATGACGGTGCTGTTCGCCGTCATCAGCGTCACCCTGCTTGGCCTGTGGGCGGCATGGGCGCTGACGGCGCCGCTGTCATCCTTCGTCAAGGCTGCGGAGACCTTCAGCCTGAACGGCGCTGCCGCGCCGCTGCCTGAACGCGGCCCCGAGGAGATCCGCTCGCTGGCCAAGGCGCTGAACCGGATGCGCGAGCGGATCACGGCATTGATCGACGACCGCACCAAGATGCTGGCCGCGATCAGCCACGACCTGCGCACGCCGATCACGCGGATGCGGCTGCGCGCCGAATTCATCGAGGACGAGACCCATCGCCACCGCATGCTGCGCGACCTCGACCAGATGCGCTCGATGCTGGAATCGGTGCTGTCGTTCCTGCGCAACGACCGCAAGCTCGAGGCGATGACGCTGGTCGACATCGCGAGCACGCTGCACCTCGTCACCGACCAGTTCGTCGACATGGGACACAAGGTCAACTACGAGGGCCCGCAGCACGCGATGGCCACCGCGCGGCCCGCCGACCTGCATCGCTGCATCACCAATCTGGTCGACAATGCCGCGCGCTTCGGCGGCGAAGTGACGGTCCGCCTCGACGCCAGGCCGGATCGCCTCGTCATCGACATCGAGGATGACGGCCCCGGCATTTCGGACGCGCACAAGGCAAGCGTGCTGGAGCCGTTCGTGCGCGGCGACCAGGCGCGCAACATGGACGAGGCCGAAGGCTTTGGCCTTGGCCTGTCGATCGCCAACGCCATCGTGCTCGCGCATGGCGGCACGCTGTCGCTGCACGATCGCAAGCCGCATGGCCTGGTGGTTCGGATCGAACTGCCGGCGCGGCAGCAGCTGCTGCAATCGCCGCGCAAATCCGCGGCCTGATCAGCCGGGGCTGATCGGCGACGAAGCTGATCGATAATCAAGGCATCAGGCGGCGAGCGGCCTGAGCTGCGCTGTGTCGTAGATCGCGATCGCCTCGAAGCGGTAATTGCAGGCGCGGCAATTCCACAGGAACGACGTGCGCCCTTCGCTGTGCTCCACCCAATCGGGCCGGGCAATCGGCTTGCCGCATTGCGCGCAGGGATTTTCGCGAGGCATGTAGCCGGTGTCCTGTCGGACCATGGCGCATCTCCCGAATTTTGCTTCTTGCGTGCTTTTGAATGGACAGACGTGCTGACTCAACACGCTTGCTGTCACCGACGAGTGTAGACCTTCATTGAGTCGTTTGCACGACAATCCGCTGTGGATAGTGTGCGGCAAGAGGCGGCCGAGAAAATCGGACGCAAAAAGCAATTTTCGGCTGAGACGATTGAAGCAAACAATTTGAAGCATCTGTCTTCGCAACCGCGTCGTCCGCTTCACCCTCACCCGGACAGTGACGGACGCAGAACGTTTCGCTGATGCGAGGTTTTGCCACATTCCTGCCCGCTCGCCGTACCAATGAGACCGCAGAACCGACGCGCGTTTGATCACCCGGGCGACCCGAGATGAAGACCCTTCAGAGCCTTAGCTGCCTTGCCGCTGCGATCGCGGTGCTGGCGTCCTGCGCCGGTGCGCATGCACAATCGCGGGCGCAATATGAGGCGATGGTGGCGGCTGAGGCCCAGGCGAACCTGGTGCCGGAAGAGCTGGTGCATCGCGTCATCGTCCGCGAGAGCAAGTACCATCCGCAGCTGATCGGGCGCGGCGGCGCCATCGGGATGATGCAGATCAAGCTCGCGACCGCCCGCGGGGTCGGCTACACCGGTACCGCCGAAGGCCTGCGCGACGCCGCGACCAACCTCAAATACGGCGTCAAATACCTCGCGGGCGCCTATCGCGCCGCCAATGGGGATTTCGACCGAGCGGTGCGTTATTTCGCGGGCGGCTATTACTATGTCGCAAAGCGGCAGCGCGGCGGTCACCTCAAGGAGGCGATGCATGGCGGCGCGGGCGCGCCACCGAAGGAGCTCGCCAAGCAAGAGCAAATGCAGAGCCAAATGTCGGCCGATACCGCCCAGCCGAAGCCGGAACAGGCTGCCAAATAGGTGCGTGCGTGTCCCGGACGCGGTGCAACGCGCAAGCCTTGCTCCGCAGAGCCGGGACCTCCGTTTCGAAAGGGTGGGGCCCGGCTCAGCAGCGCACCGCTGTCGCGCTGTGCTGCGTCCGGGGCACGCGCGCCCTGCGCACGCCGCGATGCCGCTCCTGGCATACAAGTTGACACATCCGCCCATCAGCCTACATTAGGGGCGTTCCGAGGGGTGCTCCGAAGGAGGAGCTGAGATACCGCAAGCTTGGACTTCGCCATCACGGCGATCAGTTCGGGACCGCGGTGACCCTTTGAACCTGATCCGGGTCATGCCGGCGAAGGGACAGGGATGTATCAGACGTCACGACTGCGGGGGGATTCCCCCGTCTCCATCATCGGCGCAGGCATAACCGGCGCCTGGCATGCGTTGTTGCTCGCAGAGGCCGGACGTGCCGTCACCCTGCATGAGCGCAGCGACGCTGCGATGACGCAATCCACAAGCCACTGGGCCGGCGGAATGCTGGCGCCCTGGTGCGAGGCGGAAGCCTCGGAGCCCGTGATCTCGCGGCTCGGCGTTCGTTCGCTCGACCTGTGGCGGCGGCATTTTCCGGAAACGGCGTTCAACGGCTCGCTGGTGGTGGCGCATCCGCGCGACCGTGCCGATTTCGAGCGCTTTGCCCGCCTCACGTCAGGTTATCGCCGGCTCGACGCCGAGGGCGTCCGCGAACTCGAACCGTCGCTCGAGGGCCGCTTCCGCGATGGCCTGTTCTATCCCGACGAGGGCCATGTCGAGCCGCGCCGCGTGCTGCCGCGGCTGCATGCCGCGATCGCGAAGGCCGGCGGCGCCATCAAGTTCGGCAGCGACGCCGAGGCTGATGATCTCGACGGCCTCGTGATCGACTGCCGCGGCCTTGCCGCGCGCGACCGCGAGTCGAGCCTGCGCGGCGTCAAGGGCGAGATGATCGTCATCGAGACCGCGGAAGTCGAATTGTTGCGCCCGGTGCGGCTGATCCATCCGCGCTGGCCGCTTTACGTGATCCCGCGCGGCGACGGCCGCTTCATGCTGGGTGCGACCTCGATCGAGGCCGAGGACAACGGCGTCAGCGTGCGCTCGGCGCTGGAACTGCTCGGCGCCGCCTATGTGGTGCATCCGGCCTTCGGCGAGGCGCGCATCGTCGAATTCGGCGCCGGCCTGCGCCCGGCCTTTCCGGACAATCTGCCCAAAATCAGCATCGAGCAGGAACGCATCACGGTGAACGGACTCTACCGTCACGGCTTCCTGCTGGCGCCGGCGCTGGCCGAGCTGACGCTCGCCTATCTGGCGCGCGGTGAAATCGACAATGAGGTGATGCAATGCGCGTGATCGTCAACGGCGAGCAGCGGGAGATCAGCGCGGCCAGCGTCGATGCGCTGTTGTCCGAGCTCGACTACGAGGGCACGCATTTCGCGATCGCGCTGAACTTCGACGTGGTGCCGAAGAGCCGCTGGGCCGAGACCGCGCTCAAGGCCGGCGACGAGATCGAGATCATCACGCCGCGGCAGGGAGGGTGATGATGGCTAGCGCACACTCCCTCCCCCCGTCGTCCCTGCGAAAGCAGGGACCCATACTCCGCGGCCCTTCCTTGGGCACACTTGGAGACGCTCGTCGCAACAACACCCGGTCGTGGTTATGGGTCCCGGCCTTCGCCGGGACGACGGCATAGTGTGAGGAGACACATGGTCACCTTCTACGGCAAATCCTTCCCCTCTCGCCTGCTGATCGGCACGGCGCTGTATCCGTCGCCTGCGATCATGCAGAACGCGATCCGCGCTTCCGGCGCCAGCATCGTCACGGTGTCGCTGCGGCGCGAGGCGGCGGGCGGCAAGACCGGCGATGCGTTCTGGGCGCTGATCCGCGAGCTCGGCGTCACCGTGCTGCCGAACACCGCGGGCTGCCGCAGCGTGCGCGAGGCGGTGACCACCGCGAAGCTGGCGCGCGAATTGTTCGGCACGCCCTGGATCAAGCTCGAGGTGATCGCCGACAACGACACGCTGCAGCCCGACGTCGTCGGCCTGGTCGAGGCCGCCACCATCCTGATCAAGGACGGCTTTGAAGTGTTCCCCTATTGCACCGAGGATTTCTCGGTCGCCTCGCGGCTGGTCGAGGCCGGCTGCAAGGTGGTGATGCCGTGGGCAGCTCCAATCGGCAGCGCCAAGGGCATCACCAACCGCGACGCGCTGAAGCTCTTGCGCGACCGCCTGCCCGACATCACGCTGGTGGTCGATGCAGGCCTCGGCGCGCCGTCGCATGCGGCCGAAGCGCTCGAGCTCGGCTATGACGCCGTGCTGCTCAACACCGCGGTGGCCAAAGCTGCCGATCCGGTTGCGATGGCCAATGCCTTCCGCCTCGGCGTCGAGGCCGGCCGCACCGCCTATGAAGCCGGGCTGATGGAAGCCCGCGACTTCGCCTCCCCCTCCACCCCTGTCGTTGGGACCCCGTTCTGGCATGCCGTATCCTGATCCGTTCTATCCCGTCGTCGACAGCATCAAGTGGGTCGAGCGACTGACCAAACTCGGCGTCGGCACCATCCAGCTGCGCGCCAAAGAACTCGACGATGCCGGGGCGCTGCAGATCGTCACAGACGCGCTGGCCGTGACCAACGGCACGGGCACAAAACTCGTCGTCAACGACTATTGGCGCGCGGCGATCGTCGCCGGCGCCGAGCATCTGCATCTCGGCCAGGAAGACCTTGCCGACGCTGACCTCTCTGAAATCCGCAAAGCAAAGCTCACGCTCGGCGTCTCCACCCATGACGACGCCGAGCTCGCCATCGCGCTCGCGGCAAAACCCGACTATGTCGCGCTCGGCCCGATCTTCTTCACGACGCTCAAGTCGATGCGGTTCGCGCCGCAGGGCATACCGAAGATCACCGAGTGGAAGAAGCGCATCGGCGCGATCCCCCTTGTCGCGATCGGCGGCATCAAGTTCGAGCACGCCGCCGAGATCTTCGCCGCCGGCGCAGATTCGATCGCCGTCGTCAGCGACGTCACCCAGAACGCCGACCCCGACGCGCGGGTGCGGCAATGGCTCGGCCTCAACGCGGAGGCCGCGTGATGCTGCCCATCGCACACTATACGCACCGTCACCCTGAGGTGGCCGCTTCTTCAGCGGCCCTCGAAGGGCGACGGCCCGGCTCGTCGACCCTTCGAGGCGCGCTGACGCGCGCACCTCAGGGTGACGAGAACAACGCTTTCCCAAGAGATTAAAACGGAGGATCCCATGAACATCCGCTCCAACCCCGACACCACGCTCCCCGCCGTCACCACCGGCTCGCTGCCCTCATCGCGAAAAATCTTTGCGACCCCGGAAGCCGCGCCCGACATCCGCGTGCCGCTGCGTGAGATCATCCTCTCCGAAGGCGCCGGCGAGCCGAACCTGCCGGTCTATGACACCTCGGGCCCCTACACCGATCCGGCCGTGACGATCGACGTCAACAGCGGCCTGCCGCGCAATCGCCTCGCCTGGGTCAGGGAGCGCGGAGGCGTCGAGGAATATCAGGGCCGCACCATCAAGCCGGAGGACAACGGCAATGTCGGCGCATCGCATGCCGCCAAGGCGTTCACCGCGCACCACACGCCGCTGCGCGGCCTCGACGGCCACATGATCACGCAGCTCGAATTCGCCCGCGCCGGCATCATCACCAAGGAGATGATCTACGTCGCCGAGCGCGAGAATCTCGGCCGCAAGCAGCAGCTCGAGCGCGCCGAGGCCGCACTCGCCGACGGCGAGAGTTTCGGCGCCTCGGTGCCGGCCTTCATCACCCCGGAATTCGTCCGCAGCGAGATCGCGCGCGGCCGCGCCATCATTCCGTCCAACATCAACCATGCCGAGCTCGAGCCGATGATCATCGGCCGCAACTTCCTGACCAAGATCAACGCCAATATCGGCAACTCGGCGGTGACCTCGTCGGTCGAGGAAGAGGTCGACAAGATGGTGTGGGCGATCCGCTGGGGCGCCGACACCGTGATGGACCTTTCGACCGGGCGCAACATCCACACCACCCGCGAATGGATCCTGCGCAACTCGCCGGTGCCGATCGGCACCGTTCCCATTTATCAGGCGCTGGAGAAGTGCGAAGGCGATCCCGTCAAGCTGACCTGGGAGCTCTACAAGGACACGCTGATCGAGCAGTGCGAACAGGGTGTCGACTATTTCACGATCCACGCCGGCGTGCGGCTGTCCTACATCCACCTGACCGCCAACCGCGTCACCGGCATCGTGTCGCGCGGCGGCTCGATCATGGCGAAGTGGTGCCTCGCGCATCACAAGGAGAGCTTCCTCTATACGCACTTCGACGAGATCTGTGACCTCATGCGCAAGTATGACGTCTCGTTCTCGCTCGGCGACGGCCTGCGCCCCGGCTCGATCGCGGACGCCAACGACCGCGCGCAGTTCGCTGAGCTGGAGACGCTCGGCGAGCTGACGAAGATCGCGTGGGACAAGGGCTGCCAGGTCATGATCGAGGGCCCCGGCCACGTGCCGATGCACAAGATCAAGATCAACATGGACAAGCAGCTCAAGGAATGCGGCGAGGCGCCGTTCTATACGTTGGGCCCGCTGACCACAGACATCGCGCCGGGCTATGACCACATCACATCCGGCATCGGCGCTGCGATGATCGGCTGGTTCGGCTGCGCGATGCTGTGCTACGTCACGCCGAAGGAGCATCTGGGTCTCCCCGACCGCAACGACGTCAAGGTCGGCGTCATCACCTACAAGATCGCAGCCCACGCGTCGGACCTCGCCAAGGGCCACCCCGCAGCCCAACTCCGTGACGACGCGCTCAGCCGCGCCCGTTTCGACTTCCGCTGGCAGGACCAGTTCAACCTCGGCCTCGACCCCGAGACCGCGAAGAACTTCCACGACGAGACCCTGCCGAAGGAAGCCCACAAGGTCGCGCATTTCTGCTCGATGTGCGGCCCGAAATTCTGCTCGATGAAGATCACCCAGGACGTCCGCGATTACGCCGCGACGCTCAACGACCCGACCGGCGTCGGAATGTCGACGAGCGGTACCATCGAGGACGGCATGGCGCAGATGAGCGCCAAGTTCAAGGAGATGGGCGAGAACCTGTATCTCGATGCGGACAAGGTGAAGGAGAGCAATCGGGTGTTGTGACCCTTCCGCTCGTCGTGCCTGAGTAGAAGCGCGAAGCGCATCCTTGCGGCATCCATCAAAAGTAAGAAGGCCGGGCTGAAGCCAGGCCTTTTTACTTCGAGGCGTGTTTTCTTAATGTGCGGATTGTACAGGGCCGGGCATGACACCAACCCGCTCAAGGCAGGCGTTCCGCAGAACCATTGACTTGGATCAATGAAAGATCCGCCATCTGATCGCTTGCTGTGCTGCTCAGGAGCGATGAGGCCGCGTCGGGCGTGTTATCTGCGGCAATTCTACGTCCGGTTCGCAGAGGGTCCAGCAATCCAATCTCCCCTTTAGTTGGAGAGTTTTATGAGAACCATTAATGCGGTGCTATTAGCAGCTCTCGTTGCGCAATCGGCTTCAACACAGGCTGCCGATCTGAACGGAGCCTGGACGATCGACGCCTCGGCCTGCGACCATGTATTCACCAAGGAGAACAACAAGCTCGCGTTCAGGAAAGACGCTGATTTCAACGCGGGCGGCCTGATCGTCCAGGGCAAGCAAATCACCGGCACGTTTCAAAAATGCACCGTCAAATCGTTGCATGATGACGGGAAGGATGTACGCGTGATCGCGTCATGCTCGGACGGTGTCGCGATTTCAGACGTGGCATTCGACGTGAAACTCTCCGGAGAGAACAAGATCACGCTCAGCTCCAAGGAGCCGGTGCCGGTGTCGACGCCGTATGTTCGCTGCCCGATGTGACGTCGGTCGCGACGGCTCGAGCAAGTAGGCCGGATCAGCAAGTCTCGTAGGGTGGGTTGGCCGAAGGCGTGACCCGCCCTACGATGCTGACGCGCCAACGGCCGCGGCCTGCACGCGTCCCCCCGCCCCCGCACCAAACTCAATCTCCCGATACCCCTCCGCCGCGACGCCATTGATGATCCCCAGGAACTTCGGCGTGCCGCCGTTGTAGACGAAGTAGCGCACGGTGCCCTCTTCGTGGCCGGGGACGTTGGAATTGTAGCCGGTGAACCACGACTTGGCTTTGCGCATCAGCATGATCTCGTACATCTTGGCGACATGCGCGGTCCATCGCTGCTGCGCCTCCAGCGTGGCGTCGGCGCGGGTCAGGCCGCGGTCCCACATGTACTGGAGGAGATTGGTGCACCAGTTGACGCCGTTCTCGATGCCGCGCGGGAAGTTCGTGGAAGCCGATGCGCTCTGCGGGCCGGTCGGCATCAAGAGGTTCGGGAAGCCGTGCACGAGCATGCCGAGGAAGGTCGACGGCGCCTGCTTCCATTTGTCGGCGAGCCGCTCGCCGCCGATGCCCCTGATATCGATCAGGTCATAGGCGCCGGTGATGGCATCGAAGCCGGTGGCGTAGACGATGATGTCGAACTCGTAGTCGCGCGCCGTGGTGCGCAGGCCTTTCTCGGTGACGCGGACCAACGGCGTCTCGGAGAGATCGACGAGTTGCACATTGTCGCGATTGTACGCCTCGAAATATTGGGTCTCCAGCGGCAGGCGCTGCACGCCGAAGCCGTGATCCCGCGGGATCAGCTTTTCGGCGACCTTGGGATCGTTGACGCGGCGACGGATGCGGTCCGCGATATATTCGGACAGTTCCGCATTGGCGGCCTCGTCCATGAAGATCTCGCGAAAGTTCGCGAGCCAGATGCCGAAGCCGGGCTCATCGTAGAGTCTGTCCCACAATGCCAGCCGCTCCTCACGGCTCACCTCGTAGAAGCCGCGCTTGTCGGGCCCGTGCACGAAGCTGCCGGGCGTCAGCGCGCAGGCGGCGAAGATCTCGTCATAGCGCGCGCGGATGTCGGCCATCTCCGCCTCCGAGATCGCGCTGTTGTTGAGCGGCGCGCTCCAGTTCGGCCGGCGCTGAAACACCGTGAGCTCACCGACCTTGTCGGCGATCTCGCCGATCACCTGAATGCCGGTCGCACCGGTGCCGATCACCGCGACTTTCTTGCCCGCGAGATCGACCGGCTCGTGCGGCCAGTAATAGGTATGGAACGAGCGGCCCTTGAAGTCCGCGATCCCCGGCACGCGCGGCATGGTCGGCGCGGAGAGCAGCCCGATCGCGAGCACCACGAAGCGGCAGGTCAGCTCGCGGCCGTCACCGAGCCTGAGCTGCCAGAGATCGCGCGTCTCGTCGAACTGCATGGTCTCGACCTTGCAGTTGAACTGCATGTGCTTGCGCAGGTCGAACTTGTCGGCGACGTAGTTGAGGTAGCGCAGATTCTCGGGCTGGCCGGAGAAGCGCTCCTTCCAGTGCCATTCGTCGAGCAGCTCGCGCGAGAACGAGAAGCCGTAGGTGTAGCTCTCGGAATCGAAGCGGCAGCCGGGATAGCGGTTCCAGTACCAGGTGCCGCCGAGATCGGGCGCGGCTTCCAGCACGGTGGCGTCGATGCCGAGATCGGCCAGCCGCTTGATCTGGTAGATGCCGGCGACGCCGGCGCCGACCACGATCACCTCGTAATGGGTTTTCGCCTCTCCCGTCATGTCCGCTCCCAAAATTCTTCTTGATCTGTTGGGTCAATTACAGACCCTTTTGCCTGATCAGGCAACCGCTCGCGAGCGGGCATAACTTGCGTTGAGGCGCTGCCTGCACCACATCGATCGTTGCAGTTCAACAAGCGGTAACCGGACGAGCAGCATGACCGACAATCTCACCGGCGTCTGGGACGGCAGCTATGTTCAGCCAGGCGGCATGGTCACGTTCCTGGCGACGCTGATCGACGCCGGCGGCGCGCTCGGCGGCAGCGTGACCGAACCTTGCATGGCGCCCGGCTGCCCGCTCAGCACACACAACGCCTCGCTGGCGGGGCAGCGCTCCGGCAGCGCGGTGTCGTTCGTCAAACGCTACGAGCCGCGAGGCTACGGCTATGACACGGTCCACTATGAAGGCGCGGTCAATGCCGACGCGACCGAGATCGACGGGCGCTGGAGCATCCGCGGCACGCCGTACTCGGGAACGTTCCTGATGGTGCGCGCGGCCGGGCCATCGCAGGCGTCGCGACCGAAGACGAGATCAAGGAGCCGGTGCGTTAGCGCAGCGCAGATGAGCGGGCACGCCTCAGCCCAACGACGCCAGTTCACGCGCGAGGTTGTCGCGGGCGCGGCGGTCATATGCCGCCGCGAAGCCGGCATCCGGAAAGATCACCGGGCGCGCCGCGAAGTGGCGAAGCACACGGGCGCGGCCGGCGCGATAATCGGCATCGCCGACATGGATGAACTCCTGCCGGACCGCCGCGGCATAGGCATCGTAGCGCGCAGGCTCCGCGCCGAGAATGCTGAGGTCGATCGAGATCAGGATCGCGCCGAGGCGATCGCCGGCCTGAACGTCGTGCGTCTTCGTCAACCGGATCAGGCGGCCGACCTCGTGGCTGATATCGGTGTGGACATGCCGTTCGGCGAGCTGCGCGCTGAGCTCTTCATTGTCCGGCCGGGTCGGATCGTAGACGACATCGTGCCACCAGATCGCTTCCGACAAGATCTCGCGTTCGGCCACTGAGAGGCCGTCGACACGCGCGAGCGCCGCGAGGCAGTCCTCGATATGCGCGAGGTTGTGATAGCGGCGGCCGGGTGCCGTGTAGGCGGCGACCAATTCTTCACGGTTCATCGCCGAATGATAGAATGACAGCGGCAGAAATGGTAGGCAGTAGCCCGGATGAGCGAAGCGACATCGGGGCTCGCAGTCACCCCGCATGTTGCTTTCGCTCATGCGGGCTACGCGTCTCTTCCATCATTCCACTACATGCACAACACCAAATTCCACCGCCTCCCCGACCAGCTCCGCGCCAATCTGCGCCTGGTGTTCGTCGGCACCGCGGCCAGCCCGCGCTCGGCCGCAGTCGGGCATTACTACGCGCATCCCGGCAATCGCTTCTGGCGCGCGCTGCATGAGGCCGGCATCACGCCGCGGCGCTATCGGCCGGACGAATTCGCAGCGCTGCTCGAACTCGGCATCGGCTTCACCGATCTCTCCAAGACCGGCGCCGGGATGGATCATGAGATCTCGCGGGACTCATTCGATTTGGTGGGATTCAGGGCGAAGATCGAGACGTTTCGGCCGAAGACGATCGCGTTCACCAGCAGGAAGGCGGCGAGCCTGTTTTACAACAGGCCGACCAGCGCGCTTGCGCTGGGGCGGCAGCCATCAACGAGCGACTTTCCTGACGTGTTCGTGCTGCCGTCGCCATCGGGCGCGGCGTCCGGACATTGGAGTTTGCAGCCGTGGCGCGAGCTCGCCGAGTGATCACGAAAACGTAGGGCGATCGTACCGCTTCATCGAGTTGCCGTTCCCTGCCCCGCAAGCGCAGGCCAATCGCATACGGCTACGGCCACGTGCCATCGCGCGGGGTGAGGCGCGCCTGCGCAATTTCCGAATAATAGAATAATGCCGCTGATTTGCCCGACATGTCAAGCCGTGTCGAACGCCGGGGCGCCGCCGGCTACTTTGCATGGGGTTGTTTTCCATGTTTTGGCGGTGCGCCCCTGCGGAGGCAGGCTTCTGCGATAGCCCTGCCCGCAAGCGGGAGAAGTGAAGAGAACCCGGCCTACTCCTTCAACGTGATCGCAAGCCCGCTGAGGTCGACATTGGCCATCAGTCCGATCTGCTTGCCGCTCAATTCGAGCACCGCGCCGTTCTGGTTGGTCAGGAGGATGCCGCGCACGCCGGCGCCGAGCGCAACGCCCATGCCCGCCGCGGCATAGACGCCGGCGATATCCTGGGCGCGGCGGATGTTGCGCACCCGCCCCTGCAACGTGGTCTGGGAGCCGCCGAACACGAGACCATAGTCCAGCCCGCCGGCGGTGAGCCCGTAGGTCTGGCCGTGGAAGGTCAGGACGCCCTTGCCGGCAGAGCCGCCGAAGATCCAGCCGCCCTTGAAGATGACGAGCGTCACCGCGCCCTCGTCGGCCAGTGCAGCGGACGATCCGGTGAGCAGCGCCAGTGCGAGCAGCACGGCGCGGGCGGCGGATGACAATCTCATGGGAGTTCTCCAGACGAAGTGAAGCGAATCGCGGCAATCCAATCGGGCGGCGGCACGTCGAAATGCCGGCAAAACACGCGGGATTGCGCTTGTTCCTGTTGTTGCGGAGTCTATCATCGCCCACGCAGCCACGCGACCATTGGCGCATGTGCGCCCACCGCTTTGCGCCATCGCTGAGGAGTTTGCGCAACAGGGACCTGCACCGATGCACGATTTCACCCCACTTTCCGGCCTCGCCGGCGGCGCGCTGATCGGGCTCGCCGCGGCGCTGCTGATGCTGCTGACCGGGCGGATCGCCGGCGTCACCGGCATCGTCGGCGGCCTGCTCCAGCCCGATACCGCCGACCGCACTTCCGACCACTCCTGGCGCATCGCGTTCATCGCCGGGCTGATCGCGGCGCCCCTGATTGCGGCGCTATTCGGCGCGCCGCTGCCGCGGCCTGCGATGAATGCGAGCCTCGTGGTGATCGCGATCGCGGGCCTTCTGGTCGGGTTCGGCACAAGGATGGGCAATGGCTGCACCTCGGGCCACGGCGTCTGCGGCTTCGCGCGGCTGTCCGGCCGCTCGATCGTGGCCACGTTCATCTTCATGACGGCGGCGGTCGTAACCGTTGCCATCGTCAGGCACGGGATCGGGGGTTAGCGATGCGCTTTCTCGCAAGCTTCCTCTGCGGCCTGATCTTCGGCGCGGGCCTTTTGATTTCGGGCATGACCGATCCGCGGAAGGTGCTCGGCTTCCTCGATCTGTTCGGCGCATGGGATGCGACGCTTGCCTTCGTGATGGCGGGTGCGGTTGCGGTCGCAGCATCAGGCTTTGCGATCGCGCGGCGGCGCACAGCGCCCGCCTTCTCGGCGCGCTTCCTCTGGCCGGACCGCAACGACATCGATGCGCCGCTCGTTGGTGGCGCAATCCTGTTCGGCATCGGCTGGGGCCTCGCCGGCATCTGCCCCGGCCCCGCGCTGGTCAATCTTGCCGGGCTTTCGCTGCCGATCGTGGTGTTCGTCGTCGCGATGCTGGCAGGCATGATCGGCCAGAATCTCTTCGGCAAGAATCTCTGGCGGCGGCGCACAATGGCGCCGCGCGGCGTCGACACCGCTTCCCTTCCCTCTCGCGCAGACGGGTGACCCATGACTGAGATCAAGCACTTCCCTCCTCCGCCCGGCGTCACAGCGCCGCCGCTCTCGTTCGGCGCCCGCGTCGGCGATCTCTTGTTCATCTCGGGCATTCCCGGATTCGACGCCAACCGCGAGCTGCCCGACGGCTTCGAGGCGCAGTTCGCCAACGTCGTCACCAATTTCCGGCGCGTGCTGACCGAGGCCGGCGCGACGATGCGCGATCTCGTCAAGGTCAACGTGCTGCTGACCCGCGCCAGCGACGTCGCGACAATGAACGTCCTCTATGCCGGCGCGTTCGGCCCTGCACCCTACCCCGCGCGCACCACCTGCGTCGTGGTGGCGCTGCCCAATCCGAAGATGCTGATCGAGATCGAGGGCGTGGCGTCAGTGAAGGGGTGATGGCTCTCTCCTGAGGGCCCGCTTCATCCACTCTGTCATTCCGGGGCGTGCGCAGCACGAACCCGGAATCCATCAAGCCGCAAGCTTCGCGGCGAAATGGATTCCGGGCTCTCCCTTCGCGAGCCCTCAGGTGCGCAATTGCGCACCGGGGAATGACGAATGGAGAAAGCGCACGCCTGCGACAAAACAAGCTGATCGAATTGAAGCCGTGCAGCACACTCGCCGTCGTCCTGGCGAAAGCCAGGACCCATTACCCCGCATCTCAATTGCTGCGCGACGCTGCGGCCGCATTGGCGTTCACAAGCGAATTCGGTGGTTATGGGTCCTGGCTTTCGCCAGGACGACGATGTGGAGAGACGCGGGCTGATATCCTGATCGCGCCGCGCTTCTTCAGTCAGCCCCTAAAACAACGACCCCTGCCCGTCATCCTCCCGCACGGCCGTCTTGCGCACTGCCGCCTTCTTCGGGGGCGGCGCGTCCTCTGCGGCGATCTCTTCCGCGCTCATCGGCAGCAGCAGTTGCGCGTCGTCGTTGGCGACGGCATTCACGCGCATCGTCACCTGGTGCCAGGCGAACTCCCCGACATCGGGTCCCTTCAACATCGGCATCACGTCGTCGACATCGTTGGGCAGGCAGTCGAGCCAGCGCGCGAATTGCTCGGGCCGGATCGTGACGGGCACGCGGTGATGCAGTTGCGCGAGGTCGGGGCTGGCGGGCGCGGTGACGATCGCGACCGTGTCCTGCTCCTCGCCGTTCGGTCCCATCCAGGTCTCGGCAAGCGCGGCGAAGGCGAGCGGATGGCCGTCGCGGCGATGGATGAAGAACGGCCGCTTGCGGCCGCCGGCATCCTGCCATTCGTAATAGCCGTCGGCCGGGATCAGCGCGCGGCGACGCTTGATCGCATTCTTGAAGGCCGGCTTCTCCCGCACCGTTTCGGAGCGGGCGTTGATGAGCAGCGAGAACGTGCGGGGATCCTTGACCCAGGACGGGATCAGGCCCCAGCGCATCAATTGAAAATGCCGGCCGCCATTTTGCAGCAGCACGACCGGGATCGGCTGCGTTGGCGCAACATTATACCGCGGCGGAAAATTCGGCTGCTCCATGTAGCCGAACATCTCTCGCAAGGCCGCCGGCGGCGAGGTAATGACAAAGCGTCCGCACATATCCTGTCCAGGGTGGTATCCGTTTATTCAGCCTTAACTTGGACCGTTAAAGACTGCGACCAATGACCTCAACGGCCGCCATAGCGGGCTCTTCCCCGCGACCGACGTACCCCGACGAGGCGCGGGCGGCGCTGTTGCGCGCCGCCAACATCAATCCCCGCACCGGGCTTGCCACCGACTACCTCAATCACTTCAACGAAGCCATCATGCTGCTGGAGATGGTGCCGGACCTGCCGGAATGCGCCGACGATTTCCTGGAATGGCAGCCCCTGTCCTATGCCGAGCATTTCACCGCGTCCAATTTCAAGGCACGCGATCTCGCGATCGAGTCCTATGAGACCGCGAACGCCGGTATCCGCGCCGAATTCGACCAGCTCACCGACAGCATGACCAGGATCCTGACCGAGGTCGGCTCCGCGATGCGGCAGTTGCAGCAGGACAAGAGCCGGGTCGCGCTCGCCGAGCAGGCCATCGTCTGGGTCAAGCCGCTGGTGATGCAGACCGCCGGTGTCATCAACGGCGCCGCAGAGGCCGATGTCGACGGCATCATGGCGGGCGCCTGATTTATCGGGCATGATGAAATCCCCATTTGACCATGATCTTTCCGGAAAACCGGGCTCCACTTTTCCGGATCATGCTCGTGAACCTGATTGTTGATCGCCTTGAGCTCTCCTGAACCTCCGATCCGCCCGCAGCTCGCCGTCTCCGGCGTGATTTTCCGCGACGGCAAGGTGCTGCTGGTGCGCCGCGCCCGCTCGCCGGGCAAGGGCTTCTATTCGCTGCCCGGCGGCCGGGTCGAGTTCGGCGAAACGCTGCACACCGCCCTGCACCGGGAGATCGACGAGGAGACCGGCCTGCGGGTCGAGATCCTGGGGCTCGCCGGCTGGCGCGAGGTGCTGCCGACCGGTCCCGGCACCGGGCACTATATGATCATGACGTTCGCGGCGCGCTGGGCCTCCCGCGAACCCGTGCTGAACGACGAGCACGACGATTTCAAATGGCTGGCCCCGGAGGAGATCGGCGACCTCAAGGTCACCGGCGGTCTCCATGAGGTCATTGCGGCCGCCCGGCGGCTGGTCTGAGGCCTGTTTGGAGCGGTATTGGAGCCTTGCCGCCTTGCCTCGGGCGCATTGAGGGGGCATACCACGGCGATTCCGGAACCCCTGATGATCAGAGCCTTTCTCGCCGTTGTGATCCTGATGTCGGCATGCCTCGCGACGCCCGCCCGGGCGCAGGACGCGGCTGCGCCGTTCGACGGCGACCTGCAGCGGCTCGCCGAGATCCTCGGCGCCCTGCACTATCTGCGCGGCATCTGCGGCTCCAACGAGGGCGCCAAATGGCGCAACGAGATGCAAGCGCTGATCGATGCCGAAACCCCCTCCGGCGACCGCCGCGCCCGCATGGTCGCCGGCTTCAACCGCGGCTACAACGGCTTCCAGCAGACCTACCGGACCTGCACCCCCGCAGCCTCCGTGGCGATCCGCCGCTACATCGAGGAAGGCTCGAAGATCTCGCGCGACCTGACGGCCCGCTATGCCAACTGACCGCGCGATCTTCTTCGACCTCGACGGCACCCTGACCGACCCGAAGCCCGGCATCACCGGCTCGATCCAGTATGCGCTGGGCAAGCTCGGCCGGCCGGTTCCGTCGCAGGACGAACTGACCTGGTGCATCGGCCCGCCGCTGCGGGCGAGCTTTGCGATGCTGCTCGGCGGCGAGGAACTCGCCGACCGCGCCGTCGAGCTCTACCGCGAGCGGTTCGGCGACGTCGGGCTGTTCGAGAACAGCGTCTATCCCGATATCGCGGACGTGCTGGCGGAGCTGCGGCAGGCGCCGGGGCGAATCTTCGTTGCGACCTCGAAGCCGCATGTGTTCGCGACGCGGATCGTCGCGCATTTCGGCCTCAGCCGGTATTTCGACCACGTGTTCGGCTCCGAGCTTGACGGAACCCGGGTCAACAAGGTCGACCTGCTGGCCTATGCGCTGGCGCAGACCGGGGCCGACCCGGGTAAGGCCCTGATGATCGGCGACCGCAGTCACGACGTTGTCGGAGCGAATCGCAACGGCATCCGCGCGATCGGCGTCACCTATGGCTATGGCACGCCGGAGGAACTGATCGAGGCCGGCGCCAGCCATCTGTGCGCCTCGCCGCGCGCCGTGCTGGACCATATCCACAGCCCATTTGGCTGATCGCGGCGGCGCTATCCGGAATTCCCCTTTAAATGCCGTGACGGCCGTTAACCTTTTCGAAAGATGTGGGCTAGGCGGTACCCGCATGCGTGATAAATCTCGCGCGTCGCAGTGGTTCGCTCCTCGGACCGCGCGCAGTCATTTTGCAGAGTTTCATGCGCCATCCAGCGTCCTTTCCCCATCACCAAGACCCCCGTCCCGATCACGAGCAGAAGCAGGCGGCGCTGGGCTACCTGAACGAGGCCTGGGCGGAAGCGCGTCACGACGGCGTCGATGGCGACTGCCTCGCGCAGGCGAGCCTGTTTGCGGCGCTCGCCGAGCTCGTCGGCACCTATGGCGAAGACGCGGTGGCGAAGTTCGCCGAGGGCCTCGCCGCGCGGGTGCGCAACGGCGAGTTCTCGCTGGCGCTCGCCAGACAGTAACAGACCAAACGCTACGGCTTCAGCGTCTCGAGGAAGCGGACCGGCTCGCCCGTCGACGGCGTCGTGACTTCTCCCTGCCACATCACACGCCTGCCGCGCACGAAAGTGCCGACCGGCCAGCCCTGCACCCGCACGCCGTCATAAGGCGTCCAGGCCGCGCGCGAAGCGATCCATTTGTTGGTGATGGTCTCGCTACGCTTCAGATCCACCACGGTGAAGTCGGCATCATAGCCCGCCGCGATGCGGCCCTTGCAGGCGATGTTGAACAGGCGCGCCGGACCCGCGCTGGTGAGGTCGACGAACCGAGCCAGCGACAGCCGCCCGGCGTTGACGTGATCGAGCATCAACGGCACCAGCGTCTGCACGCCGGTCATGCCTGACGGCGAGGCCGGATAGGTCTTGGCCTTCTCCTCCAGCGTATGCGGCGCGTGGTCCGAGCCCAGCACGTCGATGATGCCCTGCTCGATGCCGTACCAGATGCCGGCGCGGTGATCGGCCGAGCGCACCGGCGGGTTCATCTGCGCCAGCGTACCGAGCTGCTCGTAGCACTCCGGCGCGGCCATCGTGAGGTGGTGCGGCGTCGCCTCGCAGGAGGCGACATCCTTGTGGTCGCGCAGATACAGAATCTCTTCCTTGGTCGAGATGTGCAGCACATGGATGCGCTTGCCGGTCTCGCGCGCGAGATTGACCAGCCGTTCGGTCGCCATCAGCGCCGCGGTCTCGTCGCGCCACACCGGATGCGAGCGCGGGTCGCCCTCGATCCGCAGCGGCTTGCGGTCGTTCAGGCGATACTCGTCCTCGGCGTGGAACGCGGCGCGGCGCCGGATCACCTGAAAGATCCGCCGCAGGCTCTCGTCGTCCTCGACCAAGAGCGCACCGGTGGAGGAGCCGATGAACACCTTGACGCCGGCGCAGCCCGGGGCGCGCTCGAGCTCCGGCAGGTCCTGCACGTTCTCGCGGGTGCCGCCGATGAAGAACGCGAAGTCGCAATGCATGCGATGGTGGCCGCGCTTGATCTTGTCGGTGAACGCCGCTTCCGTGACGGTCAGCGGGTTGGTGTTCGGCATCTCGAACACGGCGGTGACGCCGCCCATGACGGCGCTGCGCGAGCCGGTCTCGAGATCTTCCTTCTGCGTCAGCCCGGGCTCGCGGAAATGCACCTGGGTGTCCATCACGCCCGGCAGGATATGCAGGCCCTTGCAGTCGATCACCTCGCCGGCCGAGGCCTGGCCGAGCGCGCCGATCGCGGCGATGCGGCCATTCGTGACGCCGATATCGCGCACGCCCTCGCCGTCCTGATTGACCACGGTGCCGGATTTTAGAATGGTGTCGAAATGCTGATTCATCGGTCCTCGGCGCCCGCTTTCGGCTGTCGCGCGGGCCTTGTTCGGCGCACTCTAGCGCCTTAGCTTGGCAGGGGATATCCGCGAGGACAGCGTTTCCCAAGGAACTTGGAAAAAGAGCCAATTTGCGAATGAAAGCAGCGTTTCTTCCAGATCGGGGCGTGGTCAAAATCTCTGGCGAGGACGCCCGCAACTTCCTCAACGGCCTCATCACGACCGATGTCGAGCAGCTGGCCCCGGGGCAGGCCCGGTTTGGTGCGCTGCTGACGCCGCAGGGCAAGATCATCGTCGATTTCCTGATCACCGAGATACCCACAGGCCATGGCGGTGGCTTCCTGATCGACGCGCCGCGCGCGCTCGCCAAGGGGCTTGCCGACAAGCTCGGCTTCTACAAGCTGCGTGCCAAGGTCGTGGTCGAGAATCTCTCCGACAGTCTCGGTGTGCTGGCAGCCTGGGACGGCGAGCCGGCGGCGATCCCTGATCTCGCTTTCGCCGATCCACGCAATGCAGCGCTCGGCTGGCGTATCCTGATCCCGGAAGATCTGAAGCAGAAGCTTGCTGAGCTGATCGGCGCCGACCTCGTCGACTCCGGCGCCTATGAGGCGCATCGGATCGCGACCGGCGTGCCGCGCGGCGGCCTCGACTTCATGTATGGCGACGCCTTCCCGCACGAGACCAACATGGACCACCTGCATGGCGTCGATTTCGACAAGGGCTGCTATGTCGGCCAGGAGGTGGTGTCGCGCATGCAGCATCGCGGCACGGCGCGGACCCGCACGGTGAAGGTCATTCTCGATGGTCCCGCCCCCGAAGCGGGCGCAACGATCCTCGCCGGCGACAAGCAGGTCGGCACCATCGGCTCGACCGCAGGGCAAAACGGGCTCGCGCTGGTGCGCATCGACCGCGTCGCCGATGCGCTCGATGCCGGCCTCGCGCTGACCGCGGGCGGCCTGTCGCTTCACCTCGCCGAACCCAACGTTGTCCGCCCCGCACCCAAGCAGACCGTCGCATGAGCCGTACCGCGAAACTGCATCCCGACGGCAAGACGCGATGCCCCTGGCCGGGCGAAGATGCGTTCTATGTTGCCTATCACGACAATGAATGGGGCGTGCCGGAGTATGACGACCGCGCGCTCTACGAAAAGCTGATCCTCGACGGCTTCCAGGCCGGCCTGTCCTGGATCACGATCCTGCGCAAGCGCGAGAATTTTCGCAAAGCCTTCGACGATTTCCAGCCCGAGAAGATCGCGCGCTACACCGACAAGAAGGTGCATGCGCTGATGAACGATGCCGGCATCGTCCGCAACCGCGCCAAGATCGAAGGCACGGTCGCGAGCGCCAAGTCGTATCTCGAGATCATGGAGAAGGGCCCCGGCTTCTCGAAATTCCTGTGGGACTTCGTCGACGGCAAGCCGAAGGTCAATCAGTTCAAGAGCACCGCGAGCGTTCCCGCTTCGACGCCGGTCTCGATCAAGGTCTCCAAGGAGCTCGGCGCACGCGGCTTCAAGTTCGTCGGCCCCACCATCGTCTACGCCTTCATGCAGGCGACCGGCATGGTCAACGATCACCTCGTCACCTGCTTCTGCCACGAGTCTTGCAGCGGCAAGCTCCGCAGCCCGCGGCTCAAGAAGAAATGACTTCGCGTAAATCGACGGAGACCACCCGCGCCTGGCAGCGGATGTTGTCCGGACGCCGGCTGGACCTGCTCGACCCGTCGCCGCTCGATATCGAGATCGGCGACATCGCGCATGGACTGGCGCGGGTCGCGCGCTGGAATGGCCAGACTTCAGGCGCGCACATCTTCTCGGTGGCGCAGCACACGCTGCTGGTTGAGGCCGTGATGCGTCAGCAGATGCCGCGCGTCGATATCCGCCATCGTCTCGCTGCATTGCTGCATGACGCACCGGAATATGTCATCGGCGACATGATTTCGCCGTTCAAGGCGGTGCTATCAGGCGAATACAAGGCGGTGGAGAAGCGGCTGCTGTCGGCGATCCATATCCGCTTCGGCCTGCCGGCGGTGCTGGCGGATGAGATCACGCAGCAGATCAAGGCTGCCGACCGCGGCGCCGCGTATCTGGAGGCGACGCATCTGGCGGGATTTTCGCAAGCCGAAGCCAGGCGGCTGTTCGGCCGCGATCCGGAATTGCCCGAGGCGACCGAACGCGACTATCTGACGCCATGGACCGCCGCGAGGGCCGAAAAGCAGTTCCTCGAACGCTTCAAGGCATTACACGCATCGTAGGCGCGGCGCCGCGAAGCGTGCGGCCGGTTGCGCCGCAAAACCAAGAGCGGGCATCGCGCCGCCCGGCTTTGCCCACCCGGGAGCAGCCGTTATAATCGGGCGCACCGATAGCTAAGGACCATCATGCTTCACGTCTGCTCGCTTGCCGCGCTCCCCGACACGGTTCGTGCCACCGGCGCCAGCCATGTGCTCACCGTGATGGCCAATGTCGATCAGGTACAGCGGCCGCCCTCCGTGCTTCCGGCCAACCATCTGAAGGTATCGATGGACGACATCATCGAACAGATGGACGGATTCGTTGCCCCCAATGAGACGCATATCGAGAGGGTGCTGGCCTTCGTGCGCGGCTGGGATCGCCGTGCGCCGATGGTGGTGCATTGCTACGCCGGCATCAGCCGCTCGACCGCAAGCGCATTCGCCACGGTCTGCGCGCTCAATCCGCACCGCGACGAAATGTCCATCGCCCGGCTGATCCGCGAGGCCTCGCCGATCGCGGCGCCCAACCGGCTGATCGTCAGCCTCGCCGACAAGGCGCTGGGCCGCGAGGGCCGGATGCTGCGCGCGCTCGATGCGATGGGCCCCGGCAGCATGAGCGTCGAAGGCCGGCCCTTCCACATCGATCTGGAATAGCGCGGCGGGCCACGCCCGATCGATTGAACTTCCAGTCCGCTCAACTGCACTACTAGAGCGGGATGACATTTCTTCGAATCGTCATCCCGCTCTAGTTCTTTGATTTGAGCATGATCTTTTCGGAAAACCGCACACACTTTTCCGGATCATGCTTTAGGTTGCGACGGGCGGCCGGCTGGCCGATGGTCCGGCGCGTCCCGCCGGAGGCCCAATGTTCGATTCGCCGTTCGATTTCCTCACGCTCGTCATCGCCATTGTCGCGATCATCTTCGCGCGCAAGGCGCTGGGCCAGATTGCGGTGCTGCAGCGCCGGCTGGATGCGATCGAGGCCGCAGGCGTGGCCGCCGCACGGACGGCCGTGCCCCCGCCGCTGACGCCGCTGCAGGAG
>NZ_JACMYP010000118.1 GCF_020889705.1 Bradyrhizobium altum
CACGACGTCGCTGGTTGCCCGGGCTCGCGAGGGCAAGGCGTGAGCGCGAGCATGGCATCCCCGGCAGGGGCCGCGGCGTGCCCGGCCTGGCGCGATCCGGCGCGCTGGCAGAGCACGACCGATGTGGTCGCGGTCCTGATTGCGGTGTCGCTGCCGTGGTCGACCTCGCTGGTCGGCATCTTCGGCGTGGTGCTGCTGATCTCGATTGCGCCGACCGTCGACCTGCGGGCGTTCTGGACGCTGCTGAAGCGGCCGATCTGCGTGGCGCCGATCGCGCTGTTTTGCCTCGCGCTCACCGGCACGCTCTGGTCGGACGCCGCCTGGGGCGCGAGATTGTACGCGGTCGGGCCGACCGCAAAGCTCTTGGTGCTTCCGGTGCTGCTCTATCACTTCCAGCGCTCGAGCCGCGGGACATGGGTGTTCGTGGCTTTCCTCGTCTCCTGCACGCTGCTGATGCTGATGTCGTGGCTGGTGCTTGCCTATCCCCACCTCGCGCTACGGGCGCCGGCCCCCGGCGAGCAGGGCGTCTTCGTCAAGAACTACATCGACCAGAGCCAGGAATTCACGCTGTGCGCGGTCGCGCTGGCCTATCCGATCGTGATGCTGTTGCGGGCCAATCGCGTCCTGCCGGCCGTGTTGTTGGTCGGGATCGCGCTCAGCCTGCTTGCCAACATGGCGTTCGTGGTGGTGTCGCGGACCGCGCTGGTGACCATTCCGATCATGTTCGCGGTATTTGCGCTGCTGCATTTGCGCTGGCGCAGCATCGCTCTGATCCTGTGTGGGGTTGGCGCGTTGTTCGTGGCGGCGTGGTACGCCTCGCCGCAACTGCGCGCGACGGCCGATTCATTCCAGCGCGACTACAAGCTCTACATGGAGCGCAACGAGCCGACGTCGCTTGGTTTGCGGCTCGAATTCTGGCGCAAATCGCTCGGCTTCTTCGCCGAGGCTCCGGTCATCGGCCACGGCACCGGAGCGACGCGGGGCCTGTTCGAGCGCGTCGCGGCGGGCGGCGTGAACCAGGCTTCCGCCGAAGTGATCGGAAACCCCCACAATCAAACGTTGAACGTCGCCGTGCAGTGGGGCATTGTGGGTGTAGCGATACTGTACGCGATGTGGCTGCTGCACCTGTTGCTATTCCGCGGCGACGGTCTCGTCAACTGGATCGGGCTTCTCGTCGTGGTACAGAATATTTCAAGTTCGTTGTTTAATTCACACATCTTCGACTTTCATGAAGGCTGGATGTACGTGCTGGGCGTCGGCGTTGCGGGCGGGATGGCGTTGAAGGGGCGATTGGGGACGGATATGGAACCCGAGCCTCCGATCCGTCCATGATCGCTGGCAAGGGCTCCGCAGATACGCTACAGCCTGCCAATGTCTCGTCGCCAACTCCCAGTTGCCAGCAACCCGTCCGTTAGATGACGCGCCTTTCACAATTCCACCTGCGCAACTTCCTGATTCTGGCACATGACGCGCTCGCGACGACGTTTGCGTTGCTGGCGAGCTTTTATCTGCGCTTCGAGGGCAGCCTGCTTACCGATCGGCTGCCGCATTTGCTGCGCATTCTGCCCTGGTTCGTGCTGTTCAGCGTCGTGGTCAGCTATTTCTCCAATCTGACCACGGCGAAATGGCGCTTCACCTCGCTGCCGGACGCGGTGAACATCCTGCGGGTCGCAGCGGTGCTGACGCTGGCACTGGTCGTGGTGGATTACGTTTACTTCTTCACCGGAGCGAATTCGCCAAGCCCGGTGTTCCTCGGCCGCGTCACGATCATCCTGTTCTTCTTCCTTGAGGTGTTCGCGCTGAGCGCGCTGCGCCTCGGCTATCGCTACTTCCGCTATTCGCGCACGCGACTTCACGCCCGATCCGACAATGCCGCGTCGGCGCTGCTGGTCGGACGCACGGCCGACGCGGAAGTCGTGCTGCGCGGCATCGAGAACGGCGCCATCAAGCGGCTCTGGCCGGTCGGCGTGCTCTCGCCGTCGGCCGCGGACCGCGGCCAGATGATCCGCAACATTCCCGTGGTCGGCGGCGTCGATGATATCGAAGCCGTGATTCGGGATTTCGAGAGCCGCCAGCGGCCGATCAAGCGCGTGATCATGACGCCCTCGGCCTTCGAGCCGGATGCGCATCCGGAAAGCGTGCTGATGCGCGCCAAGCGGCTCGGTCTGATGGTCAGCCGCCTGCCGTCGCTGGAGGGCGGCGATACGCCACGGCTCACCAATGTCGCGGTCGAAGACCTGCTGCTGCGCCCGAGCCAGAAGATCGACTATGCGCGGCTCGAGACGCTGGTGAAGGACAAGTCCGTCATCGTGACCGGCGGCGGCGGCTCGATCGGCGCGGAAATCTGCGAGAGGGTCGCGACCTTCGGCGCGGCGCGCCTCTTGGTCGTCGAGAACTCGGAGCCGGCGCTCTATGCGGTCACCGAGGCGCTGTCCGCGCGCGACAGCGGCCCCGAGATCGAGGGCCGGATCGCGGACATCAGGGATCGCGAGCGCATTACGCGCCTGATGAGCGAGTTCAAGCCCGACATCGTGTTCCATGCCGCGGCGCTCAAGCATGTGCCGATCCTGGAGCGCGACTGGAGCGAAGGGGTCAAGACCAACATCTTTGGCTCGGTGAACGTCGCCGACGCGGCGCGTGCCGCAGGCGCGAGCGCCATGGTGATGATCTCGACCGACAAGGCGATCGAGCCGGTGTCGATGCTGGGCCTGACCAAGCGGTTCGCCGAGATGTACTGTCAGGCGATGGATCATGACCTGATGACCGAGGCCAGGGGCAAGTCGCATATGCGGCTGATCTCAGTGCGGTTCGGCAACGTGCTGGCGTCCAACGGATCCGTGGTGCCGAAATTCAAGGCCCAGATCGAGGCCGGCGGACCGATCACGGTGACCCATCCGGACATGGTCCGTTATTTCATGACGATCCGCGAAGCCTGCGATCTCGTGATCACCGCCGCGACGCACGCCATGACGCCGGCGCGACCTGACGTCTCGGTCTATGTGCTGAACATGGGGCAGCCGGTGAAGATCGTCGATCTCGCCGAGCGAATGATCCGCCTGTCGGGCCTGCAACCGGGCGTCGACGTCGAGATCGTGTTCAGCGGCATCCGTCCCGGCGAGCGGCTGAACGAGATCCTGTTCGCAAGCCAGGAGCCGACGCTCGAAATCGGCGTTGCCGGCGTCATGGCCGCCAAGCCGAACCAGCCTCCGATGTCGACGCTGCGCAAGTGGCTCGCGGCGCTGGAAGATGCGATCGAGAGGGATGACCGCGTCACCATCCGTGCCGTCCTTCAGGACGCCGTGCCCGAGTTCGGGTCGAATGCCGCCTGACCGCGCCGTCCTGCGGGCGATCAGGCAGCACCGTTTCGAAAGCCATTGATGCCCAGTTCTCGAAAAGTCGTGGTCGCAAGCCAGCATTATCCGCCGGACCACAGCACGACCGCCGCGATCATGTCCGCGATCGCCGAACGGATCGCGCAGGAGGCGGACGTGGTGGTGGTCTCCGGGATGCCGGGCTCGGCGAGGGCGCCGGCGCCGGGGCGGCCCGTCGTCGTCGAGATCAGGAACCGGCTGCCGGGCAAGGCGGCGCTGATTAAGCGCGCGCTGGCCGAGGCACTGTTCACCGGACGGATGTTCTTTGCGTTGTTGTCGCGGCTGCAGCGGGGCGACGTGGCGCTGACGGTGACGGCTCCCTTCGCGCTGCCTTATGCGGTTGCCGCCGCGGCGCGGCTGAAGGGGGCGAAGTCGGCGTTGATCCTGCACGATTTGTTTCCGGATGTTCTCGTGATGGCCGGGCTGCTGCGGCCGTCCTCGCTGGTCGCGCGGGCGATGCGCGCGATCAACTCGCTGATGTTCCGTGCCTTGAACGCCGTCATCGTGATCGGCCGCGATGCCGAGAAGCTGCTGCTGCGCTATCGCGGCATGACACCGGACAAGATCAGGTTCATCCCGAACTGGGCCACGCTCGACCCCGGCAATCGTCCCGTCAGCCCCGATAATCCGTTTCGCAAGGCGATCGCCGCCCGCTTCGTCGTCGGCCTGTCCGGCAATCTCGGCTTCACCCACGATCCGGACATCGTCTTCGGGGCCGCGCGACTGTTGCGTGACGAACGCGACATCCATTTCCTGCTGTCGGGATGGGGCATGGGCTTTGCGCGGCTGAAGGAGATGCAGGCCGAGGCGCAGCTCGCCAACGTCACGCTGGTCGAGCGCGTCGCGGATGGCGAGCTCGATGCGCTGCTCTCCAGCGCGGACGTCTGGCTCATTCCTTATCGCGAGAACGTTGCCGGTGTATCGGTCCCGAGCCGGTTCTATAATCTGCTCGCAGCCGGCCGGCCCGTCATCCTGGTCTCCGAATCCGAAGCCGAGGCCGCGCTGACCGTCAGCGAGAACCGGCTGGGCTGGGTCGTCACGCCGGGACGGCCCGACCGACTCGCCGATGCGATCAGGATGGCGTCGCAATCGCAGGACGCCGCGATGGCCGAACGTGCCGTCGCGACCGCGCGGACCTTCAGTCCCGAGCGGGCCCTGTCGAGCTACGCTGCGCTGGTTGCGGAGCTGTTATCCAAAGACGATGTGGAGCGGACAGCATGAATGATCGCCGCCCGACGGTTCTGGTGACGGGTGCGAGCGGCTTTGTCGGTCGCCACGTGGTGCCTGAGCTCGAGCAGAACGGCTGGTTGGTGCGACGCGCGGTGCGCACCCTGCTGCAGGATGCAAACGACGTGGCGATCGGCTCGCTCAGTCCCGCCACCGATTGGCGCGCCGCGCTCGATGGCGTGGACGCCGTTGTTCATCTTGCGGCTCGCGTTCACCAGCAGTCCGATGAACAGGCGATCGAGCTCTACCGTAACGTCAATATCGAAGGCACGCTGCACCTGGCGCGTTCGGCGGTTGCGGCGGGCGTTCGGGATTTCATTTTTGTCAGCACGATCCTGGTGCATGGGCGCAGCAACTACGGACGCCCGCCGTTTCGCGAGGATGATGTCCTGACACCTCGCGGTCTCTACGGAAACTCGAAGGCGGCCGCCGAGGTTGGTCTGAAGGGGATTGTGCCGGGCAGCGGCATGAGGGTGACCGTGATCAGGCCGCCGCTGATCTACGGCGCCGGTGCGAAAGGAAATTTCGCCCTGCTCAAGCGTGCGGTGATCAATCGCATGCCGCTCCCGCTCGCCTTTGTGAAGAATCGCCGCGCGTTCCTGTCGGCGGAAAACCTGGCGTCGTTCATTCTGTATCGGTTGTCGCGACCGGGAAATGATTTCGACGTCTTTCTGGTGGCCGACCGCGAGCAGGTCTCGACGCGGGAGTTCGTCGAGCGCCTTGCCCGCGCGGCAGAAACCTCGCCGCGTCTGTTCTGGCTGCCGTCGCCGCTCCTGAAAGTGTCGCTCACGGTGGGCGGCCGCAAGGAAGCCTATGACAGCCTCTTCGCCTCGCTTGAACTTGATCTGTCCAAGGTCGCGAGCACCGGATGGCAGCAGCCGATCAGCCTCGACGAGGGGCTGAGACGCGCGCTGAGTCGAACGGATCTCTAGATTTCATTTTGACGCGTTTTCTTGGCGCGAACCGGTATCCACTTCGCTGGAAAACGCTCTGGCCCGATCAGAACGGTCGCGAGAACCGGCGCAGTTGCCAGGCGACGGCGAGCGCGCCGGCCAGCAGCAGGACGATGTCTGCGACGAGGGAATTGAGGGCGACCGAGGCGAATGCGAGCAGCGCCAATGCCACGTTGAGTGCAAAGACCTCGCCGACGACGCGCCACACCACAAATCCGTTGTCGGTCGCGCGCTGATAGAAGTGCGAGCGGTGCGCGGACCAGAACGGCTCGCGCCGCGCGATGCGGCGAAACAGCGTGACCGTCGCATCGGTCAAATAATACAGCGGCAGCAGCAGCGCGGCGGCGAATTGCTGATGCAGGGCAAGCTCGAGCAGGCACCAGCCCAGCAGCAAGCCGATCGGCAGGCTGCCGACATCGCCAAGGAATATCTTGGCCACCGGCCGGTTGAACGGCGCGAAGCCGAGCAGCGCGCCGCACAGCGCCGCCGCGACCAGCGCGCAAGCCGCGGGAACATGGCCGAAGCTGCCGAGCAGCGCGACGGCCACCGTGATCGGCACGGCCTCGGCCGCCGTCATCAGGTCGAGCCCGTCCATGAAGTTGACGAGGTTCACGAACCAGAGGCCGGCGATCAGCAGCAGGCCGCGTTCGAGCCAGATCGGGCAGGCCGGAACGAGCCTGAGATCGGCCGGCGCCGAAAACACCACGGCTGCAACGGCGGCCGCCTGGAGCAACAGGCGCGGGACGACGGGTAGCGACCGGATGTCGTCGGCAAAGCCCACCACCGCGATGAACAGGCAGGCCGCGAACACCGTGAACGGTATCGTCAGCTCCGGCGATCCGGCCAGCACGATGACGATCCCGCCCCCCAGCAGCGTGGCTGCGATGACCGCGATGCCGGCGCCCTGCGGCGTTGGAATGCGATGCGACGAGCGCGCATTTGGCTTCGCCAGTGCCACGCGCAGCAGAAGAGGCCGCGTTGCCCGGATCAGGACGGCCGAGATCGATGCAGCCAGCACCGCTGCGATCAATGACAGGAGGGTCTCGAAACTGCTCATTCTGGTCCGGTCACTGCGATCCCGGGATTCGCGATGGCGATCCCGGGACTCGCGATTGCGACCCCGGGACTTCGATCGGCTCGGCGCCCTTGGCGGCCTTTTCCGGGCTCAGGATCCACACTAGGCCGCCGAACACACCGACCACGAACGACACCGCGCCGAACAGCAGCGAGATGTTGACGCCTTCATTCGCGATCAGGCCGGCATAGCCGAAGGCGAGCGCCATCGTGGCCTCGCGCACCCCCCAGCCCGCGATCGAGATCGGCATCATCGTGATCAGCATGACCGGGGGCAACAATTGGAAGATCTGGCCGAAGGTGACCGGGGCGGTGATCGATTTCACCACGCACCAGCCGATCACGACAGTCACCACGTGAATGGCGATCGAAAGGGTCGCGACCCGCAATCCGTGCTTGCGGCTGAACAACACCCGGTTCGCGATGACCGCGCAAGCGTGGATGTGGTGCGTTGCCCACCACTGCTTCAGCCAGGGCCACGGCAACAGGCCGATCACGAGGAAACCAAATCCGGCCGCAAGCGCGGCGAGGTCGAGCAGCAGCAACGCCATCCAGCCGTGGGTATCGGAGATCAGCCGATAGCTCCAGGGCAGGGTGGCCGCGATGACGACGGCCAGGGCGATCAGTCCGACCGCGCGATCGACGAAGATCGAATAGGTGGCGGCGCGCCAGCCAGCACCGGCGCGCGCGACGAGCCAAAGCCGCACGGCGTCGCCGCCGATCGAGGACGGCAGTGTCTGGTTGAAGAAGGTGCCGATCACGTTGAAGCGCATCGCCTGCGCGGTTTCCAGCGGCGCGCCGCACTCCACGCTGATCTCGCGCCAGCGCAGCACCCCGAGAAAGATCTGCAGGAAGGTGACCGCGATCGCGAGGCCGAGCCAGCCCAGGCTCTCGACCTGGATGCGGGAGGCCAGATCATACAGGTTGACCTTGCGCAGCGAGAAATAGAGCAGCGCAGCCGAGATCAGGATCTTGACGGTCGAAAGCAGGATTCGGCGCATTTCCGTTCGCGCTGCCAGGTTTTCAGGATGTGTCAAAAACAGCGCAAAACGCTTTCGCGCGCCTAAATTCGCCGCCTTGGTATGGTTTCCGCACCGATCTGGCAATACCCGTACTGGTCCCTATTGCGGCAGGCGCGAAGGGGCGGCTAAAGATGCCGGGACGGGGAACGGCCAGCCGTTCGCCGGGAGTTTACAAGACCGGTAAGATCCGACCAGACGCGTGGGGGCGCGTGACTGCCCGGATAGTGCTTCCCAGGCAACAGGGCTGCCGGCCACGGCGGCACCGGGCCATTTTGGTGTGCCGTCCGCGGATGGATACGACAGGACTGGCACGACAGGACTTGAGGCATCGATGGATCGACGAATTATTCCCCTGATCATGTGCGGCGGCGCAGGCACGCGGCTCTGGCCGGCGTCACGCGAGGTGCATCCGAAGCAGTTCCTGTCCCTGTTCGGGGCGCGCTCGACCTTCCAGGAGACGCTGCTGCGGGTCTCCGACGCCGGCCTGTTCGAGCGGCCGATCGTGATCACCAACGAGGCCTATCGCTTCATGGTGCTGGAGCAACTCGCCGAGATCGGCCGCGAGGCCGATGTGCTGCTGGAGCCGATGCGCCGCGACTCCGGGCCCGCGATCGCGGCCGGTGCGGCATTCGCGCAGA
The DNA here is from genome assembly GCF_020889705.1 of Bradyrhizobium altum. Taxonomy (GTDB): domain Bacteria; phylum Pseudomonadota; class Alphaproteobacteria; order Rhizobiales; family Xanthobacteraceae; genus Bradyrhizobium; species Bradyrhizobium altum. The sequence continues at coordinate 8,286 of NZ_JACMYP010000118.1, forward strand.
GCCGTGACAGCGAAGCGATCGTGCTGGCGCTCGCCGCCGACCATCTGGTGCGGGATACGCCGGCCTTCGTCGCCGCCTGCCGCGGCGGATTGGTGGCCGCCGAAGCCGGCCGCATTGTGACCTTCGGCGTCAAGCCGGAACGGCCCGCGACCGAATACGGCTATATCAGCCCGGGTGAGGTGGTCGCCGGCGAAGTGCGCGCGGTGGCAAAATTCGTCGAGAAGCCGGATGCCGCGACGGCGGCCGGCTATATCGATGCGGGCTATCTCTGGAACAGCGGCAACTTCATGTTCCGCGCCGGCGTGCTGCTCGACGAGTATCGCAACGTCGATGCGGACAGCATTGCGTCGGTGGAGCAGTCGGTTGCGTCAGCGACGCGCGATCTCGGCTTCGTCAAGCTCGATGCAGCGGCGTTCGGCGCCGCAAAGGCGATCTCGATCGATTACGCCGTGATGGAGAAGACCGCTCATGCCGCGGTGGTGCCGGTGGCGTGCGGCTGGTCCGACATCGGCTCGTGGCGCCAGGTCTGGGAGCTCTCCGACAAGGACAGCCTGGGCAACGCGGCGCGCGGCGCGGCGGTGTTCGAGGATTCCCGCAATTGCAACGTCTCGACCGACCGGGCGCTGGTTGCGCTCGAAGGCGTCGACGACCTCGTCGTGGTCGCGACCCAGGACGCCGTGCTGGTGTCACGCCAGAAGGACGCCAACGGGCTGAAGCGGCTGGTCGCGAAATTGAAAGTGGCGGCGCCCGAGGTGACCGAGAACCACATCAAGGTGCATCGCCCCTGGGGCTCCTATCAATCGGTCGACAATGGCGACCGCCACCAGGTCAAGCGCATCATCGTCAAGCCCGGCGGGCGGCTGTCCTTGCAGAAGCACCATCACCGCTCCGAGCACTGGATCGTGGTGCGCGGCACCGCGCAGGTCACCGTCAACGAGCTGATCAAGACGGTGCACGAGAACGAGTCGATCTACATCCCGATCGGCGCGGTGCACCGGCTGGAGAATCCCGGCAAGATCCAGCTCGAGCTGATCGAGGTGCAGACCGGCAGCTATCTCGGCGAGGACGACATCATCCGCATCGAGGACGACTACCGGCGCAGCTGAGGCGAGCCGGTTCCCGCGCCAATCGCCGGGCGCGGGACGATGTAACTCTTTGAATCAAAACGTGTCCGGATTTCGCCGTTGGCATTCGCCACATTTGTGACGCCGTGCTATAGCGGCTGCCAACGAAGCGGGGTGATTTGCGCCGGAGGCGCAGATCGGGACGAGGGGCCTTGGTCTGATTCCCTCGGAGCCTGGATGGCTCCCTGAGGAGCCGGGACAACCGCCAGAACGCTACTTGGGGTCTACGATATGAATGCAAAAGTGTCCGCAGCCGGCGCGAGGGCCGATATCGGCCGCGCATTGCGCGTCGGCGTGATCGGCGCCGGCGTGATGGGCAGCAACCATGCCCGCGTACTGGCCGGACTGCCTGGCGTCGTGCTGATCGGCATCGTCGATCCGCTGCCGGAGCACCGCGCACGCGCTATCGACCTGGTTGGTTGCCGCGCCTTCGAAAACCTCGATCAGCTGCTTGCCGAGGGCGTCGATGCGGTGACGATCGCCGCACCCACCCACCTGCATCACGAGATCGCGCTCGCCTGCATCGCGCGCAACATCCACATCCTGGTCGAGAAGCCCGTCGCCTCCACGGTCCAAGAGGGCCGCGAGATCGTCGCAGCCGCCGAGCGGGCCGGCGTCACGCTGATGGTCGGCCATGTCGAGCGCTTCAATCCGGCGGTCGCCGCGATCAAGCAGGCGATCTCGGGCGAGGATATCCTGTCGATCGGCATCACCCGGGTCGGCCCGTTCCCGCCACGGATGTCCAATGTCGGCGTCGTGATCGACCTCGCCGTACACGACATCGACCTGATCCGCTGGTTCACCGAGTCCGACATCGTCGAGGTACAGCCGCAGCTCTCGAGCGCGGTCGCCGAACGCGAGGACATCGCGCTGCTGCAGTTCCGCACGGCGTCCGGCGTGCTCGCCCACATCAACACCAACTGGCTGACGCCGTTCAAGGCGCGCAACGTGACGGTTGCGACCCGCGGCAAGTACGTGATGGGCGACCTGCTCACCCGCCAGGTCACCGAATGCTTCGGCTTCAAGCCGGACGGCAGCTATTCGATGCGCCATCTGCCGGTTGGGCACGACGAGCCGTTGCGTGCCGAGCTGATCGCCTTCCTCGATGCCGTGCGCAGCGGCAAGCTGCCGGCGGTGTCCGGCGACGAAGGCGTGGCGAGCCTCGAGATCGCGATCCGCTGCCTGGAATCGCCCGCCCGGCCCGCCGCATCGACGATGCGCAAGGGACCGCGCCGCATCGCCGGCTGATTGCCTTCACTGGCTGATTGTAGTCCATTCAACACGTGCAAAGAGCTTCCATGAACCAGCATATGCAGCTTGAGCCCATTCCCTTCATCGATATCGCCGCGCAGCGCCGGCGGCTCGGCAAGTCGATCGATGACGCGGTCGCGCGCGTGCTCGACCATTGCCAGTTCATCAACGGCCCGGAAGTCACCGCGCTGGAGAAGGCGCTGGCTGACTATAGCGGCGCCAAGCACGTGGTGAGCTGCGCCAGCGGCACCGACGCGCTGCTGATGGCCCTGATGGCGAAGAACGTCGGGCCGGGCGATGCGGTGCTCTGCCCGACCTTCACCTTCTGCGCAACCGGCGAAGTCGTGACGCTGACCGGCGCGACGCCGGTTTTCGTCGACGTCGATGAGGAGACCTTCAACATCGACGTCAACTCGCTGAAGCGCGGCATTGCGTCGGCGCGGGCACGTGGGCTGAAGCCGGTTGCCGTGATCCCGGTCGATCTGTTCGGCCAGAGCGCCGATCACGACGCGATCGGCGCGGTCGCCGAGGCCGAAGGCCTGTTCGTGCTCGACGATGCCGCGCAGGGCTTTGGCGCGACCTACAAGAACCGCAAGCTCGGCACTTTCGGCCTCGCGACCGGGACCAGCTTCTTCCCGGCCAAGCCGCTCGGCTGTTTCGGCGACGGCGGCGCGATCTTCACCGACGACGAGGAACTCGCACGCACGCTGCGCAGCATCCGCGTCCACGGCCAGGGCTCGGACAAGTACGATAACGTGCGGCTCGGCCTCACTGCGCGGCTCGACACCATGCAGGCGGCGATCCTGCTCGAGAAGCTGAAGATCTTCGACGACGAGATCGCGGCCCGCAACAAGGTCGCGGAACGCTATTCGCGGGCGCTCGGCAACCTGGTCGCGGTGCCGCGCGTTGCTCCCGGCTGCACCTCGGTGTGGGCGCAATACACCATCCGTCTGACCAACGGCATCGATCGTGACGCCTTCGCTGCCGCCTTGAAGGCGCAGGGCGTGCCGACCATGATCTACTATCCGAAGTCGGTCCACCAGCAGACGGCCTACAGCCACTATCCGGTTGCCGACGGTGGCCTGCCGGTCAGCGAGCGCCTGTCGAAGGACGTCATCGCCCTGCCGATGCACCCCTATCTCGACGAGGCGGCGCAGGACCGCGTCATCGCGGCTGTGCGCAGCGCGCTTTCTGCCTGATACGTCATTTTGACGTAGGGTGATGATGCGCTAGAAGCAGCGCATGCTTGGGCGCATCTTCACCGTCGGCGGCTATACCCTGCTATCGCGGGTCACCGGGTTTGCGCGCGACATCATGCTCGCGGCGATCCTCGGTGCCGGGCCGGTCGCCGATGCCTTCTTCGTGGCGCTGCGCCTGCCCAATCATTTCCGCGCGATCTTTGCCGAAGGCGCCTTCAACGCCGCCTTCGTGCCGGCCTATGCCCATGTCCATGGCGAGCGCGGCGAAGCGTCGGCGCGGCTGTTCGCCGACCGCATCTTCACGCTGCTGTTCGCCTCGCAGGTGATCCTGCTGGTCGTCGCGATGGCGTTCATGCCGCAGGCGATGAGCATTCTCGCGCCGGGCTTCACCGAGGACGCATCCCAGCGCCAGCTCGCGATCGAGCTGACGCGGATCACCTTTCCCTATCTGCTGCTGATCACGCTGGTGACGCTCTATGGCGGCATGCTCAACGTGATGCATCGCTTCGCCAGCGCCGCTGCGGCGCCGATCTTCCTCAACCTCGCCATGATGATGACGCTGGCGCTTGCGGCGTTCTTCCCCAGCGCCGGCCACGCCGCGGCCTGGGGCGTCCTGATCTCGGGCTTCCTGCAGTTCTTCCTGCTCGCCGGCGACCTCGGGCGCCACGGCGGCCTGCCGCGGTTCGCGCCGCTCAAGCTCGACGAGGACGTCCGCGCCTTCTTCCGCGCGCTGGGGCCGGCAACCCTGGGCTCGATGGGAACGCAGGTGGCGCTGTTCGCCGATACCATCATCGCGACCTTCCTGCCCGCAGGCGCGCTGTCGGCGCTCTACTATGCCGACCGCCTCAATCAACTGCCGATCGGCGTGATCGGGATCGCGATCGGCACCGTGCTGCTGCCGGAGATGTCACGGCGCCTGACCGCCGACGATCACGCCGGCGCCATGGCCGCACAGCGCCGCGCCTTCGATTTCACGCTGCTGTTCTCGGTTCCGTTCGTGGCGGCGTTCCTGACCGTTGCCGATCCGATCATGCGCGCGATGTTCGCCCGTGGCGCGTTCTCGAAGGCCGATGCCGCAAGCGCCGGCGCCACGCTCGCGGCCTATGCGGTTGGGCTTATTCCCTTCGTGATGATCCGCAGCGCGGTCGCGACCTTCTACGCCCGCAAGGACACCGCAACGCCGGTAAAGGCGGCGCTGACCGGGGTCGCGGTCAACGTCGCGCTGAAGATCGCGCTGGTCGGCTCGCTGGCGCAGGTCGGGCTCGCGCTCGCGACCGCGGTCGGGGCCTGGGTCAATCTGCTGCTGGTGCTGCTGTTCGCCGTGCGCCGCGGCTATCTCGCGTTCGATCGCGCGCTGATCCGCTCGTTCGGCACGTTCGCGATTTGTGGCCTGCTGCTCGCGCTCGCGCTGTGGCTGACCTCGCATTTCGCCTATGTGTGGTTCGCGCCGATGCAGATCTTTCGCGATGAGATGATCCTGCTGCTGCTGATCACGGTCGGCGCCTTCGTCTACGCCTTGCTGATCCTCACGCTGTTCGGCCGCGGCTGGCTGTTCGCGCTGCGCCGCGTATAGTTTTACCTGTCAAATCAAATGCATAGGAGCCGAGTCTGGGATAGCGCCGCGTGCGGCGGAAAGCGGTTTGCGCTTCGCTGACAACCACGCCAATATGCATACAAACAACCAAGGCAATTGGAGAGACGATGGCAGCTCCCATCAAGTTCGGCGTCGGACAAAGTGTGCGACGCAAGGAGGATGACGCTCTGATTCGCGGCAAGGGCCGCTATACCGACGACGTTGCTCCGTCTCCCGCATTGCACGCGCTGATGCTGCGCTCGCCGCATGCGCACGCGACCTACACGATCGATGCCGGCAAAGCCCGCGGCATGCCCGGCGTGGCGCTGATCCTGACCGCGGCCGATGTCGCCGAACTCGGCGGCCTGCCGTGCCTGTTCAATCTCGAAACCGATCCGTTCACCGCACCGCCTTATCCGATCCTCGCCAGGGATGAGGTGCGCCATGTCGGCGACGCCATCGCCTTTGTGGTCGCCGATACCCTTGATCACGCCCGCGACGCGATCGAGGCGATCGACGTCAAGTGGACGCCGCTGCCGGCAGTGGCCGGCCTGATCAATGCGGTGAAGAAGGGCGCGCCGCAGGTGTGGCCGGACAAGCCCGGCAATCTGCTGTTCGACGTCTCGATCGGCGACAAGGGCGCCGCCGAGGCCGCCTTCGCCAAGGCGCATGCGGTGGCCGAGATCACCATCGTCAATCCGCGCGTCATCACCAATTTCATGGAGACGCGCGCCGCGGTCGCGGAGTACGACGCCAGGAAGGATCATCTGACGCTGACGATCGGCAGCCAGGGCAGCCACCGCCTGCGCGAGATCCTCTGCGACATGATCCTGAAGATGCCGAAGGAGAACATGCGGGTGATCTGCCCGGATGTCGGCGGCGGCTTCGGCACCAAGCTGTTTCCCTATCGCGAGTATGCGCTGATCTCGGTTGCGGCGCGCAAGCTCAAGAAGACCATCAAATGGACCGCCGAGCGCTCCGACCATTTCATGGGCGACGCGCAGGGCCGCGACAATCTCACCACCGCGAAGATGGCGCTTGCCGAGGACGGCAAATTCCTCGGCATGGATGTCGATCTGATGGGCGACATGGGTGCCTATCTCTCGACGTTCGCGCCCTACATCCCGCATGGCGGCGCCGGCATGCTGCCGGGTCTCTATGACATCAAGGCATTCCACTGCCGCGTCCGCACCGTGTTCACCAACACGGTGCCGGTCGATGCTTATCGTGGCGCCGGCCGCCCGGAGGCCGCCTATGTGATCGAGCGGCTCGTGGATGCAGCCGCGCGAAAGCTCGGCATGACGCCGGACGCCATCCGGCGGAAGAATTTCATCCCGCCGAAGTCGCTGCCCTACACGACCGCGACCGGCAAGGTCTACGACTCCGGTGACTTCGTCGCGCATATGAAGCGCGCGATGGAGATCGCCAACTGGAAGGAGTTTCCGAAGCGCGCCAAGGCCGCCAAGAAGGACGGCCTGGTGCGGGGCATCGGCATGGCGAGCTATGTCGAGGTCTGCGGCACCATGGGCGAGGAGACCGCCAATGTGGCGCTCGATCCCAACGGCGACATCTCGATCCTGATCGGCACGCAGTCGAGCGGGCAAGGCCACCAGACCGCCTATGCGCAGATCGTCGCCGAGCAGTTCGGCGTACCGCCCGAGCGCGTCCATGTGCTGCAGGGCGACACCGACAAGATCGCGACCGGTCTCGGCACCGGCGGTTCGGCATCGATCCCGTCCGGCGGCGTCAGCGTGCAGCGGGCAACGCACGAACTCGGCAACAAGCTGAAGGAGCTTGCGGCGCAGGCGCTGGAAGCCGGCGCCGGCGACCTCGAAATCGCCGACGGCCGTATCCGCATCGCCGGTACCGACCGTTCGGTCAGCTTTGCCGATCTCGCCAAACGTCCCGGCGGCGATACCTCGAAGATGAACTCGAGTGCGACCTTCGCCAGCGCCGACGGCACCTATCCGAACGGCACGCATCTCGCCGAGGTCGAGATCGATCCCGCCACCGGTATCATCAAGATCGTCAGCTACGTCATCGTCGACGATTTCGGCGTCACGCTCAATCCGCTGATGCTCGCGGGCCAGGTTCATGGCGGCGCCATGCAGGGCATCGGGCAGGCGCTGATGGAGCAGGCGGTCTATAGCCCAACCGACGGTCAGCTCGTCACCGGCACCTTCATGGACTATGCGATGCCGCGCGCCGCCGACGGGCCGTCCTTCGTGTTCGAGACCCACAACGTGCCGTGCACGACCAACCCGCTCGGCGTGAAGGGCGCAGGCGAGGCCGGCGCGATCGGCTCGTGTCCGGCGGTCGTCAACGCGATCGTCGAGGGGCTGCATCGCGAGTTCGGGATCGACCACATCGACATGCCGGCCACGCCGGAACGGGTCTGGATCGCGATCCGCGAGGCGCAGCGCCGCCATAATCTCTGATAAATTGTCGCAGGCGGAATGAAGATTCCGCCTGCGGTGTTTGCCAACCAGGCCGGCCGCGTACCTGCGGACCGGGACGGAGCAGGATTGAGGGGTTTTGCCGATGAAGCGGATTGTCGTCGTTGCAGCGATGCTTGCGTTGAGTGCGGGTGCGGTGGTGGCCGACCAAGATCAGGTCAAGCAGACCCAGGCCCAGATGAAGGAAACCGGCAAGAACGCCGGTGCGCTGGGCGCCATGATCAAGGGCGAGAAGCCCTACGACCAGGCAACGGTCGACGCCGCGCTGGCGAAGTTCGAGGACACTGCCAAGAAGCTGCCGACGCTCTTTCCTGAAAGCAGCAAGGGCCTCAAGACGGAAGGCGATTACTCCGCTGGGCCGAAGATCTGGGAAGACAAGGCCGGCTTCGAGCAGCACATCGCGAGCTTTGCCAAATCCGTCGCTGACGCCAAGGGCAAGATCAAGGATGTCGACACGCTGAAGGCCGAGCTGACCGTGATCGGCAAGCAGTGCGGCGGCTGCCACGAGACCTATCGCCTCAAGAAGGGCTGATCGCCATTCGGTCGATCAAAGGGCGGATGCTGTGAAGCATCCGCCCTTTTTGTGCCGGCCGTTTCTTGTTGAAGTTTACTTCGTGAGATCTACTTCGTCACTTGGCCGCGGATCTCGCCGCCCGGGTTGGCGGCGGTGTGGACGTTGACATAGTACTTGCCGGCGAGGAGATCGGCGGCCTGCGCGTCGGTCAACGTCGCGCTGCCCTCGACCGGGCTCGACGTCGCGTTCGGGATGGCAACCGCGACACCGGAATTCTTGCCGGCTTCGGCGGGGCCATGGAAATGCGCGGCGGTCGCAGGGCCCGAGAGGCCGGAATAGGTCAGCTTCCAGCTCAGCTTCTTGGAGGCGGCGTCGTAGTCGATGTCGGCAGTGCCGGTGCCGGCGCTGGTGGTGGCAGGCACTTCGGACTTGCCGTCCAGCTTCGCCGTCAGCTTCTCGGCAAAGGCCGGACCGGCGAGCGCGATTGCGGCGCCCAATGTCAGCGTGGCAAGCAAGGTCTTGTTTGGCATGGTTCTCTCCCCTTTGACGTCACACGATGGTTGCAAATCTTCAAACCGCGGCTCTCCGGATTTATTCCCAAAATGATCGTGAGTGCGGCAAATTTGATGCGAGCTTGTGCGACCGGTTGCCATCATACTGGTTGATGAACTGACGCGACCAATGACGGATCGGTGAATGTTGCGACGAATTCTCCTCCTGGCCGTCTTGGCCGGCTTGATCGGCTTCGGTGTGTTCTGGTGGCTGACGATCCCCGCGACCGTTGCCGCGAGCGCGCTGCCCGCCTACCAGCCCAATCTGGCCAACGGGCTCACAACGTTCAATGCGGGAGGATGTTCCTCCTGCCATGCGGTGCCGAAGCAGGACGACCGCACCAGGCTCGGCGGCGGCCTCGCGATACCGTCGCCGTTCGGTACCTTCTATGCGCCGAACATCTCGCCCGATCCGAACGACGGCATCGGCCGCTGGAGTGAGGCTGATTTCGTCACCGCGGTCATGAAGGGCACCTCGCCGTCGGGGACGCACTATTTTCCGGCGTTTCCCTACACGTCCTATCAGCACGCCAGGCTCAATGACGTGCGCGACCTGTTCGCCTATCTGAAGACCTTGCCGCCGGTCGCCGGCAAGGTGCGCGACCACGATGTGCCGTTTCCTTTCAACATCAGGCGCAATGTCGGTGTCTGGAAATTCCTGTTCATGGACGGCAAGCCGTTCGTCGCGGATGCGAGCCGCTCGGCGCATTGGTATCGCGGCGCCTATCTCGTCAACAGCTTCGGCCATTGCGCCGAGTGTCACAGCCCGCGCAATTTTCTCGGCGGCATCATCAGCTCGCAGCGCTTCGCCGGTGGCCCGAATCCCGAAGGCGAAGGCTGGGTGCCCAACATCACGCCGCGGGGGATCGCGGACTGGAGCGCGAAGGATATCGCCTATTTCCTCGAGAGCGGACAGACACCGGACGGCGACAGTGCCGGCGGATCGATGGTGCGCGTGATCCGCAACACCTCGCAACTCTCGCCGACCGATCGCGATGCGATCGCCGAATACATCAAGTCGCTGCCGCCGGTCGAGGGACCGCCGAAGCCGACGCGCAAGGCGGACAAGACGGATCCTTCCTGATTGCGCCGCGTGATGGTTGGCCTGCTATCCGCGCCACGCACTGGCCGCAATGACCATCAAGCCACCGGCAATCGCGAGGTCCTTGAAGAAGAGCGTTCGTTCCGCCTTATCGGCGAGGTCGAGGTGAAACCCGAACGCGGTCGCGAGGCAAAACAGCGCAAGCGCGCCGGCGGCAAATGACGGCTGCCAGCCGATCAGCAACGCCAGGCCCGCACCAAGCTCGAGCGCGATGACCAGCGGCAGCAGCATGCCGGGAATATGGTGTGCCTCCATGTGGTCGAGGAAGGGCTTCGGGCCAGCGATCTTGGCTGCGCCGGCAAGGATGAACAGCAATGCGAGCAGGCTTCGTCCGGCAATCGTGACCATCGTGATCGGCATAAGGGGATCCTCCGGGCTTGCTATTGGCTGTTCCGACCGTGGCTTTTGGCCTGTGAAGCGAACAGGACGGCGGACAGGATGAAGGCAAAGACGAAGAAGATTGTCCGTCCCAGGACCAGTGCCTTCGCCTGCTCCACCGGCGTGACCGAAATCAGGACCCCGAACGGGATGTAGCACCACAGCGCCGCCGCGATGGTCCTGCCGAGCCTGCCGAACTGCAGGAAGCCGAACGAGAACAGCAAGACTGCGAGATAGCTGGCGTGAAACTTGACCTGGGAGGCGATCATCTGCAGCTCCCCATCGGCTGGCGACAGCGGCAATCCGTTCTGGATCGCATGCACCATGGTCATGATGTGGTGGTTCTCGACGCAATCGAGGATAACCGTGAGCATCATGGAGGCGAGCGCGACGCCCAGCAGATAGGGGTCCATGATGGTGCGCAGCCGCGCGGCCAGCACGGTGAAAAATGCGCCGTAGAAGATCATGAAGAGATTATCGAGCCCGAGATTGAGCCGCAGGCCGAACGGCACGAGGGATGTCCCCAGATACGCGCCATAGGCTTCGACGGAGCGGGCGGTCTGGAAGAAGTCCTGCGAACCCTTGGTGGTGAGGATTCCGATCACCATGGCGGCGACGGTCGACGCCGCGAGCGTCGCCAGAATCGCGAGCGTACGGTCCAATCGTCTGATCTGCATGATATAGCTACTCCGTGCGCGTCCGGCCGACTCGTCGGGTTACAAATATCAACTGCTATCTGAGATAGATATCAGATGATATCTGAAAATCAATTGGTATTTGCAGGTTCGGGAGTCCTATCCGTTGCCCAGGCTAAATCGCGAGGAGAGTCAGGCCCGTACGAAGAGTCTCTTGATCGAGGCGGCGCGCGAGGAGATCATCAAGAAGGGGTTTGCGCAGGCCTCCGTGCGCGACATCGCCGACGCAGCCGGATTCTCGCAGGGCGCGTTCTATTCGAATTTTCCCGACAAGGAGGCGATCCTGCTGGAACTGGTGCAACGGCACCAATCCGAGGAGCGTGCAAAAATCGAAGGCGTATTGGGGCAGACGCCGGGCGAGCCTGCGAAGGTGATGGCGGGCCTCGAAAAATGGGCCGCCACCGCCAATTCGGATCCGGGGTTTGCCGTGCTGGCGATCGAACTGCAATTGCAGGCGCTGCGCAGCCCGACTTTCGCGCAAGGCTATAACGAACTCAACCGCAAGCACCGCCGTGCGCTGGGCGTGCTGGTGACGCGCCTGTTCGAGTTGCTTGGCAAGCAGGCGCCCGCCGATCCCGTGGAGATCGCTACCGGCTTCATCGCATTGGGCCGCGGCATGGCGCTCTTGTCGAGGGGTGGCGAAGTGAATCGCAGCGGCCGTATCGTTGTCACGTTCCTGAAGGCGCTGATCGACTCGGCGCCGGCCGCCTAGCGGCGCGCGCCTCGCCTATCGGGCACGCATGGAGTCTATGCGCTACTTCGCGCCGAACGCCTTGAAGGTGATGATGGTGAGGGTGTCCTGGATGCCCGGGATCACCTGAACCTTCTCGTTGATGAAATGGCCGATGTCGGTGTCGTGGTCGACGTAGAACTTGACCAGCAGATCGTAATTGCCCGCGGTGGAATAGATCTCGGACGCAATCTCGGCTTCCGCCAGCGCGTTGGCGACGGTGTAGGACTGGCCGAGCTTGCATTTGATCTGGACGAAGAAAGGAACCATCAAAGTCGTCTCCGGGGATTTCCGTGACTATAGGCCAAAAACGGGCGGCCAAGGCAAGGGGTCAAGGCCAGGGGGCAACAAGGCCAACTCGCGGGTAAGTCAGGCGAACTTGCTGCCGATGGGCGGCCGGGCTAGGACAGGCCATGATCTCGTTCGTAATGATCTCATTTCTATCAACCGTCGGTCCCGCAACATGACGCCGGTCGCGCTCACCATTGCCGGCTCGGATTCCTCGGGCGGGGCGGGCATCCAGGCCGACCTCAAGAGCTTTGCCGCGCTCGGGGTCTATGGCGCTTCCGCCATCACGGCGCTGACCGCGCAGAACACCACGGGGGTCAGCGGCATCCATCCGGTGCCCGCTTCGTTCGTCACGGCCCAGATCGATGCGGTGTTCTCCGACCTCGACGTCGGCGCGGTCAAGATCGGCATGGTGGCGCAGGCCGAGACCATCGTGGCGATCGCCGACGGGCTGAAGCGCTGGGCGCCGCGCCACATCGTGCTCGATCCGGTGATGGTCGCAACCTCGGGCGATCGGCTGCTGGCGGCCGAGGCGCTCGATGCGCTGAAGACCATGCTGTTTCCACTGGCCTCGCTGATCACGCCGAACCTGCCGGAGGCGGCGGCGCTGCTGAACGAGCCGGTTGCTGCGAGCGAGGCCGACGTCGCGCGACAGGGCCGGCAATTGCTGGCGATGGGATGTCGCGCGGTGCTGGTCAAGGGCGGCCATGGGCACGGCGCGGAGAGCATCGACTATCTGATCGATGGCGAGCACAGCATCGCGCTCGCGGCGCCGCGCATCGCAACCGCCAACACGCACGGCACCGGCTGCTCGCTGTCATCGGCGATCGCCGCCGGACTGGCGAAGGGCGAGGCGATGGAGACCGCCGTGCGCAACGCCAAGGCCTGGATCACCGATGCAATCGCCGCCGCCGATCGCTTCGCCGTCGGACGCGGCCACGGACCGGTGCACCACTTCCACAGATATTACTGAAGCTCTCGTAGCCCGGATGAAGCGCAGCGAAATCCGGGGCCGCACATTCCGCGGAAGCACCTTCCCGGATTGCGCTTCGCTCCATCCGGGCTACGTGTTCATCGCTTCGCTGTTCCCCCGCGATAGGCAGGCAACACAAAGCCCGTTCCGCACAGCCGCGTCCATCCATGTCGCCAGATTGTCGCACGCCGCTGTTATCCGCACTGGAGGGGCGTGCTGCTGATTCCCGTTAACTGTTAGTGAGGCCTTGGGTCGCGGGGATCGTCATCGCCTTGTCACAGGAATCTGTTAGGTGCACAGGCATGGGAAGTGACTCCTTGAGTGAAGAAAGCCCCGAGCGGCGCTTTCGCACTTTGTTTATCTCCGATGTTCATCTCGGAGCCCGCGGTTCGCAAGCCGACCGCCTGCTGGACTTCCTCCGCTCCCACGATGCCGACACGATCTACCTCGTTGGTGACATCGTCGACGGCTGGGCGCTGAAGTCGAACTGGTACTGGCCGCAGACCCACAATGATTTCGTGCAGAAGATGCTGCGCAAGGCGCGCAAGGGCGCCAAGGTGATCTACGTCCCGGGCAACCACGACGAGTTCCTGCGCAAATATTACGGCACGCATTTCGGCGGCATCGACGTGGTGGAGAACACCGTTCACACCGGCGCCGACGGCAAGCGCTACCTCGTGATCCACGGCGACATCTTCGATCTCGTGGTGCAGAACGCGCGCTGGCTCGCCCATCTCGGCGACAAGGCCTACGACTTCGCGATCCAGATGAATCGCTTTGTCAACTTCTTCCGCAAGATGTTCGGCGTGCCTTACTGGTCGCTGTCGCAATGGGCCAAGCTGAAGGTCAAGAAGGCGGTGAACTATATCGGCGCGTTCGAGGCGACGCTGGCCGGAGAGGCGCGGCGTCACGGCTGCGACGGCGTGATCTGCGGCCACATCCACTACGCGACGATTCATGACGAGCACGGCATCCGCTACATGAATTGCGGCGACTGGGTGGAGAGCTGCACGGCGCTTGCCGAGCACGAGGACGGCCATTTCGAGATCATCACCTGGACCGATCCGGTACGCCGGATCGCGCCGGTTCCGCGAGTGACGGCACGCGCTGCATGACGCATATCATGGTCGCGACTGATGCGTGGCATCCCCAGGTCAACGGGGTTGTCCGCACGCTGACCATGATGGCACAGGCGGCGAAATCGCTCGGCGTCGAGGTGAGCTTCCTGACGCCGGACGAGTTCCGCACCTTCGCGATGCCGAGCTATCGCGATCTCCGGCTGGCGCTGCCGTACCAGGCCAAGGTCGCCAGCCTGATCGAGGCGGCCAAGCCCGACAGCATCCATATTGCGACCGAAGGCCCGATCGGGCTGTCGGTCCGCCGCTATTGCCGCAGGCGCGGCTTGCCGTTTACGACGAGCTTCCACACCCGCTTTCCCGAATACGTCTCGGCACGCACGCCGGTCCCGGAAGCCTGGGTGTGGCGTGCGCTGCGCTGGTTCCACAGGCCGAGCCGGGCGGTGATGGCCGCGACCCCGGCGCTGGCCGCCGAACTGCGCCAGCGCGGCTTCCGCAACGTTGTGCTGTGGTCGCGCGGCGTCGACACCGCGCTGTTCCACCCGCGCGATGTCGATCTCTGCCTGCCGCAGCCGGTCTATCTCAGCGTCGGCCGGGTGGCGGTGGAGAAGAACCTCGAGGCGTTCCTCGATCTCGATCTGCCCGGCACCAAGGTGGTGGTCGGCGACGGCCCGGCGCGGGTGGCGCTGGAGCGGAAATATCCGGAAGCCCTCTTCCTCGGCGCCCGCCATGGGGAAGAATTGGCCGAAATCTATGCCGCGGCCGATGTGTTCGTTTTCCCCAGCCGCACCGATACGTTCGGTTTGGTGCTGCTTGAAGCGCTGGCCAGCGGCCTCCCGGTTGCCGCTTTTCCGGTCACCGGTCCCCGCGACGTGATCGGCGCGGCGCCGGTCGGCGTGCTCGACGAGGATCTGCGCCACGCCTGCCTGGAGGCGCTCAGCATCCCGCGGCAGGCCTGCGTCGATTTCGCCGCGCTCCACACCTGGCAGGCGTCGGCCCGGGTATTCATCGACCGCTGCATGAACGTCCGCCCCGCGGCGCCCGACGGCGAGGGCGAGGCGCTCGAATTCGGCGCCGAAGAGCATCATTTCGCGGCCTTGCCGGCGCCTCAGCCAAACTCACGCTAAAGCGTCTTGCCGGGTTACCCGCCGCCGCGATACAAATCGCGGATGACGGACATCACTCTCAATCCACCCGTCGCGGCTGCGGACATCGATGCCGCCGCAAGGGTGGTCGCGCCGTTCGCGGTGCGCACGCCGCTCCTGACCTTCCCCGTTCTCAACGAACGTGTCGGCACCCAGGTCTTCCTCAAGCCCGAGATGCTGCAACGGACCGGATCGTTCAAGTTCCGCGGCGCCTTCAACAAGCTCGCCTCGATACCGCAGGACAAGCGGAGCGGGGGCGTCGTCGCGTTCTCCTCGGGCAACCACGCCCAGGGTGTTGCCGCGGCGGCAAAGATCCTCAACATGCAGGCGACCATCGTGATGCCGGCGGACTCGCCGATCACCAAGCGTGAGCGGACCAAGTCCTATGGCGCCGAGGTCGTGCTGTACGATCGCGATCGCGACGACCGCGAGGCGATCGCCAATGGCATCGCCAGCAAGCGCGGCGCGACGTTGGTGCGTCCCTATGACGATCCCTTCGTGATCGCAGGCCAGGGCACCGCTGGCCGCGAGATCGCCGAGGACATGGCCGCGCTCGGGCTCGTGCCCGACATCGTGGTGGCGCCGGCTTCCGGCGGCGGGTTGATCGCAGGTGTCGCCACCGCCGTGAAGGCGAAATATCCGCAGGCCCAGGTGATCGTCGCCGAGCCCGCGGGCTACGACGATCACGCATTGTCGCTCAAGGTCGGCCATCGCGAGGCGCATCCGGTCGCGGCGCGCACCATCTGCGATGCGCTGATGGCGATGATGCCGGGCGAGCTCACCTTCGCCATCAACAGCAAGCTGCTCGCAAATGGCGTCAGCGTCTCCGACGATGAGGTCGGTGCTGCCGTCGCCTTCGCCTATCGCGAGCTGAAGCTCGTGGTCGAGCCCGGCGGCGCAGTCGGGCTCGCGGCGCTGCTGGCGGGGCGGATCGACGCCAAGGGTAAGAACGTTGTCATCGTGCTCTCGGGTGGCAACGTCGACGCCGACCTGTTTGCGAAGCTCGTCGCCTGAGACCAGCATCCTGAAAAGAAACGGGGGCAGGGCGGTACTCGCTCTACCCCCGTTTCGTTGTGGAGCGCGGCTGATCAGCGCCTGAAGCCGCCACCGTGGCCGCCGCCCATTCCGCCGGGATGTGAGCCGGACGGACTTGGGTGGAACGCTGTATGGCTACCACCCGATCCCGTCCGGTTGACTTGCATGCTCTGCCGCTCGGCGCGGAAGTGCTGCCCGCTGTTATCTTTGATGATCCGGTTCGATGTGGTGCTGCCGGCATTGGCTCCAGGAAGGCTCGCAACCTTGCCCTTGCCGATTGAGCTTGGCATGCGACCGGCTTCGCTCCAGGCGCAGGCATGGTCACGATCTTGCCGACGGTGCCCTGCACGCCGGCATTGATCGGCCGGAAGGCCGGACGACTAGAAAGCCGCGTGAACTGCATCAGCGGAATTGCTTTCGGCTGCGCCTGCAGCTTCAACGCCGACTGCGCGTAGGGGCTGTTGCCGAAATTGTCGTGGAAGGTCTTGTAGGCGAACGGCGTGTTGGCGAGCACCGCCTTGTGCCAGGCCGCGACCTGCAGCCAGTTCGTCAGCAGGAAGCGAATGCGATCGCAGAGCGGATCGTGCGGATAGAGCCGGATGAATTCCTCATAGTATTCCGGCCGCCCCTCCGACAGCACGAAGTCATAGGCCTGGCGCACCGAGCGATTCGGCAGGTTCGATGCCATCTGCACGACCGGACCGTTTTCAGGCGCACGGCCCGACGCGACGGCGGTGTCGCCGAAGAAATAGAAGTCGGAGGTCAGCGACGAGCTTTCCCACGGTGTCTGCCGGCCGTCGGTCGTGCTGTTGACCTCCAGGCGGACGCGCTTGAACAACTGCTCGATCGGCAGGTTGGGCTCGCGCGCAAGACGCAGGAAAGCGTTGGTGTAGGGGCTGTGGCCGTTGCTGCCATCCTGCGCTTCCATGCCGGGTGCCGTCGAATAGCCTACGATCGAGCCGCTCGGAGCGTCGACGACGGCAAGGCCGCGGCCGGCATCGTTGACGTT
Source organism: Bradyrhizobium altum (assembly GCF_020889705.1). Lineage (GTDB taxonomy): Bacteria > Pseudomonadota > Alphaproteobacteria > Rhizobiales > Xanthobacteraceae > Bradyrhizobium > Bradyrhizobium altum. The sequence goes on from NZ_JACMYP010000118.1 coordinate 25,385, forward strand.
GGGGAACGGGTTGTTGCGGCAGGCATCGAGCACCACGATGCGCATCCGGCTCGGGACGTTCTCGAGCGTGCCCATCACGTCGACCAGACGCACCGCATTGCCGTCGAGGTCGGACGGCGCTGCGATCTTGGCATCGACCGGAATCAGATAGTTCTCGCCGGCGAGCTGCACGCCGTGGCCGGCGTAGTAGATCATCGCGACGGTGCCGGGGCCGCGCGCCGTGACCTTGTCGGAGAAATCCTGCAACACCTTCACCATGTCGCCCTGCCTGAGGTCGGTCGCGGCGATCACCTCGAAGCCGGCCGCGTTCAACAGCTCGGCCATCGACTGCGCGTCATTGCCGGGATTGGCGAGCTTCGGCGCATTCTCGTAGTTCGCATTGCCGATCACGAGCGCGACGCGCTGCTCGGGGCCGCGTAGCGCGCCCGGCGTTGCCACAGCAGGCGTCGTCGGCGAAGCGGCTTGATCGATCGGTTGCGCCGGCGCCTGCGTGGCATTGCCGACGGTGATGCCGCCGGTCTCGGCAGATGCTGTGCCCGATACACCGAGGCTCAACAGACCGAGCAATGCGGCCGATATCATGATGGATGTCAGGCGGACCATCGCGCGCTCCCAAAAGCTGGTCCCGGTGCGGGACCGGTCGCGGCGAGGCTAGGCGCGGACACGCCCGCCGTACGTGAGCTGGGTCACGCTGCGCGGGTGGTCGATGGAAGGTGAGTGCGCAGCGCGCGCACGTCGCGTCTACGAGAAGAACGCGATTCTCTCGACCTGGCTCATGCGGCGGATCGGCGCGAGCGGATCGTTGGCCGCGACGCTCGGCTTTTTCAAAAGGCCGCTCGCGATGATGGTCGAGCCGAGTGAGAGTTCTGCTGCGGGAGCAACGGCAGCCTCGACGGCGGGTGGGAGAGGCGGCGGCACGGCCACCGGAGCCGCGGCAACCGGTGCTGCAGCAATCGGCGCTGCAGCGATCGGTAGCGGCTCGACCTTGACCTCGATCGGCTCGGGCGCCGGTGCGGGCTCGGGCTGAATGGCCGGTGCAACCATCTCGGGCTCGTCAGCCATCGCCTCGGCGACGCGCATCGCCTCGGCAGCATGCATTTCCTCGGCGATCGCTTCTTCGTCGATCGGATCGGGCGCGCCCATCTCCATCGCGATGAGGTCGAGCACCGCTTCGTCCTGGGCGTCAGCGGCGGCCTCGGTGACACGGGCGAGCTCTGCGGCTTCGGCTTCGGCCAGCGCAGCCTCCGCCTTGAGCCATGCTTCGCTCGGCTCCGGCGTCGCGGCCGCGGTAGCCCCAGTGATCGGCGTTGCAACGGCCTCCTGAGGCGGCGCCGGCGGCGTGGCGGCCATGGTGGCATCGGGCGCAGTGCTCTCGGCGGCAGCGCTTTCCGC
>NZ_JACMYP010000119.1 GCF_020889705.1 Bradyrhizobium altum
TTGGCGCGCTGCACGCGGCGGGTGGTCGCGACCTGCTGCGGGCTGGCGCCGACGTGGCGCTCGAACAGCCGCCCGAGGTGGCGCGAGGTGATGCCGAGCCGGTCGGCCAACGCAGCAACCGAGCCGCGCTCAAGCGCGCCGCCGTCGATCAGCTTCAGCGCACGCGCAACCGTGGAGCGCGTGCCGTTCCACGCCGGACAGAACGGCGCCGTTTCGGGACGGCAGCGCAGGCATGGCCGATAGCCCGCCGCCTCGGCCGCGGCGGCGGTCGGGTAATAGGTGACGTTGCGCGGCAACGGGTGCTTCACCGGACAGACCGGGCGGCAATAGATCCGCGTGGTCTTCACCGCGGTGAAGAAACGGCCATCATAGTGCGCGTCGCGCCGCAGCCGCGCAGTGTTGCAGACCTCGAAGCTGAGCATGGCCGCACACTAGCGCATCACGCGATCGGGGAAAGTGGCCGGCGGTGATGAGGTCCGATTCCGGCCAGCGTGAACCGCAGCGCTGACCTAGATCGAGCCGATCGATCACCCCTGGAGACATCGCAATGACGAGCCCAACCAACAAGCAAATCGTCCTCAACGCCTGGCAGACGTTCAGGACCCGCGAAGCCAACCTGATCGCCGCATTGTTCGCACCGGATGCCGAATGGATCGCGCCCGCCCGCAACGCCACCGCGGTCGCGCTCGATCACACCGATCACATGATCGGCGCGGATGCGATCGCCCGCTTCATCGCAACCGAGATGCATCGCCTGTTCTCCGAGATCGACATCGCGTTCCGCGCCGTTCATGCCGACGGCGGCAGCGTGATCGTCGAGGAGCGCATGCGCGCGACGCTGCCTGACGGCCGGCACTACGACAACGACTACTGCTTCGTGTTCGTGGTCGAGGCAGGCCGCATCAAGCAGGTTCGGGAATACATGGATACGCGCAAGGGCTGGCAGATGGTGTTCGGAGAGGCTGCGGCGTGACGACGGCTGCGTGCGGCGCGATTCGAGCGTGACTTCGCCCGCCTTCTCGCGAGGGGAAGGCTTGCCTCCCCTTGCGGGTCGCGCAGCCTGATTGGCATCAATTAACCTATCCGCACCGTCATGGTCGGGCTCAGCCGTCCGAAGTACGGCGTCGCTTCCGCTCGCCTATGTCCCGGCCAAAACACGAGCGCAGCGAAACCTTTCCTACACCATGACAGCATGCACGGCGTCGACCAGTGACAGTTGTGGCGCGTACGCGGCCGGGTAAATCAATCTTTGCTCAACTGGTTGCATCTAGTGTGCCGGCGGCGACCGGGTGTTAGGGCGCGTCCTTTGGTTGGTTAAGGAGATATCAGGATCATGCCCACGACGAACCTGGCCGATGGGCCCAATCAGCGCCAAGCCGGCTTCAATCTCTTCCTGGTCGGATTCCTGATCCTGTTTCTCGAACTGGCCTGCATCCGCTGGTTTTCGGCCAAGGTCGTGTTCCTGCAATTCTTCACCAATATCGTGCTGCTCGCGGCCTTCCTCGGCATGTCCTGCGGCTGCCTCGCCGCGCGGCGGACCACCAACTGGCTTGCGCTGTTCCCGGGGCTCGCCCTCGTGACCTTCGCCGCCGTGGCCACGATCATGGCGCTGTATGCCAACTGGGGCCAGTTCGCGGTCGACGTCGGCCATCAGGCATCGCCGCAGGAGGTGTTTTTCGGCACCGAGTATCGCAACCCGGATCTCGCCAAGTTCGTCGTGCCGATCGAGGCGATCGCCGGGCTGTTCTTCGTACTGATCGCGCTGATGTTCGTTGGCCTCGGCCAGACGCTCGGCCGCGCCTTCGACGCCTACCCCAACCGCGTCGCCGGCTATTCGCTGAATATCGGCGGCAGCCTCGCGGGCATCGTCGGGTTCTCGCTGCTGTCGTTCGCGCAGGCACCGCCGGTGGTCTGGTTCGGCATCAGCTGCGCCGGCATCGTCTACCTGCTCTACCAGGACAAGGCGCTGTCGATCCTGCGCCTTGCGACGATCATCGTCGTGGTGGGATTTACCGCCTTCTACACCGATCGTTCCGGCAGCCACGACATCCGCTGGTCGCCCTATTATGCCGTCGACCTCAACAAATCGAACGGCGTGATCACCGTCAACAGCATCGGCCATCAGGAAATGATGCCGTTCAGCGAGCGCGGCTCGTCCTATTCGCTGATCCACCTGCTGCAGAAGCACAGCGGCGGCGCGCCGTTCAAGAACGTCATGATCATCGGCGCCGGCTCCGGCAACGACCTGGCGCACGCCTTGCGCTTCGGCGTCGAACGCATCGATGCGGTCGAGATCGATCCGGTGATCCAGAACATCGGCATCCACAACCATCCCGACAAGCCCTATCAGGACCCGAGGGTGGTGCCGCATCTCGACGATGGCCGGCATTTCCTGCGCACCACCGAACGCAAATACGATCTGGTCGTGTATGCGCTCGTCGACTCGCTGATCCTGCATAGCGGCTACGCCAACATCCGCCTCGAAAGCTATCTGTTCACCGAACAGGCGTTCCAGGACGTCCGCCGCGTGCTGAAGCAGGACGGCGTCTTCGTGATGTACAACTACTATCGCCAGGGCTGGATCGTGCAGCGCGTCGCCGAGATGGCCAAGCAGGTGTTCGGCTGCGATCCGCTGGTGCTGCCGCTGCCCTACAAGGAGACGCTGACCTCGTCGGAAGCGGTCGGCTTCACCACGATCATCGCGGGCTGCAATCCGCGCATCTCCACCGCATTCCGCGACCGCGGCCAGTTCTGGCTGAACAGCATTCCGCCGGAGAACCTGGCGGTCAACGGCTTCGACAAGCCGCAAGAAAAGGGACAGGACAAGGCTGCCGCCCAGCACGGCGACTGGGTGCCGCTGGCGCCGGCGAAACTGGTGGTCGACAATGAAGGCGCCAAGCAATCGACCAGCGACGACTGGCCGTTCCTCTATGTCAGCGGCAGGCTGATCCCCGATCTGACCGTTCGCTCGATGATCCTGCTCGGCGTGCTCGGGCTTGGCCTCGTCTATCTGTTCAAGCCGAAGGGCGCCTGGCGGCCCAACAACCGGATGTTCTTCCTCGGCGCGGCCTTCATGCTGCTCGAGACCAAGGCGGTCGTGCAGATGGCGCTGCTGTTCGGCAGCACCTGGCTGGTCAACTCGGCGGTGTTCTTCACCGCCCTGCTGCTGATCCTCGCCGCCAATTTGTATGTGATCAAGGTGCCGTCGACCCGGCTGGCGCGGCACTATGCCGGGCTGCTGGCGCTGCTGGCGGTCTCGGTGCTGGTGCCGCTCGACACGTTCCTGAGCGGCGGCATCGTCTGGCGCTACGTGATCCCGTGCGCGCTGGCGCTCGGCCCGATGTTCTTCGCCGGCGTGATCTTCGCCCGCTCGTTCCGCGACGAAGCCAATCCCGATCAGGCGTTCGGCTCCAACATCGCGGGATCTGTCATCGGCGGCCTCGCCGAATCGTGCTCGACCCTGCTCGGCTTCCGCTATCTCCTGATCGTCGCGATCGGCTTCTATCTGCTGTCCGCCTGGATGCCCTCGCGCAAGGGCTAGCGAACGCGCGGCGCGAACGGCAAACGGCGCGCGCTACTTCTTGGCGGGCGCCTTCTTCTCGGCCGCACCGCCCTTGCCTTCCGCCTCGAGCGCAGCACGGACGCGCTTGAATTCGCTCAGGTCCGCCTTGTCGACCTCGGGGAATTTCAGCTCGAGCCTGTCGAGCGCATTGACGATGGTCGAGCCGATCACGACGCGGGCGAACCATTTGTGGTCGGCGGGCACGACGTGCCAGGGCGCCTCCCCGGTCGCGGTGTGGTGGATCATGTCCTGATAGGCGGCCTGGTACTTGGCCCACAGCGCGCGCTCGGTGACGTCGGCCATCGAGAACTTCCAGTTCTTGGCCGGCTCCTCGAGCCGGTCGAGGAAGCGCCGGCGCTGCTCCTCCTTGGAGACATGCAGGAAGAATTTCAGGATCATGGTGCCGTTGCGCGACAGATAGCGCTCGATCGCCGAGATGTCCTCGAAGCGCTCGCGCCAGATATCCTTGGTCACCAGCTTCTTCGGGAGCTTCTGCTTGCCGAGCACCTCGGGATGCACCCGCACCACCAGGCACTCCTCGTAATAGGAGCGGTTGAAGATGCCGATGTGGCCGCGCTCCGGCAGCGCGATCATGGCGCGCCACATGAAATCGTGGTCGAGCTCCTTGGTCGAGGGCTGCTTGAACGAGGAGACCTCGCAGCCCTGCGGATTGACGCCCTCGAATACGCTCTTGATCGCACTGTCCTTGCCGGCGGCATCCATGCCCTGGAAGATCAGCAGCAGCGACCAGCGGTCCTGGGCGTAGAGCTTCTCCTGGAAGTCGTTGAGCCGCTTGCGATTGGCCTCGATGATCTTGCCGCCGGCGTCCTTGTCGAGGCCGCCCTTCTCGGCGGTCGGATACGACTTCAGGTGAAATTCGCCTGCCCCGTCGAAGCGGAACGGCGCGACAAAGGGTTTCAATTCATCGGCGAGCGATGGGGACGGTTTGCTGCTCATGGCCTCTCGACGGCTTGCGTGGCGATTTGATCCGGTCGATCACGCTACCAAGAATGCCCTTGGGCAGGAAGATGATGAAAAGCACCAGCAGCACGCCATAGACCAGATTGTCCCAGCCGACCGCCTTGGTGCCGAACGAAATGCGCAGCACCTCGGCCAGCACAATGGTGATGATGGCGCCGACCGTCGGCCCCAGCGCCACATAGACGCCGCCAACGATCGCCGCGAACACCATCTGCAGGGAGACCGCGATGCCGCTCACCGTGTCCGGCGAGATGAACATCTGGTACTGGCAGTAGAGCGCACCGGCGAGCGCAGTCATCAGCGCGCTGATCAGGGTGATCTTGAGCTTCTCGGCGGTGACGTTGACGCCGGCCGCTGCCGCCGCATCCTCATCCTCCGAGATCGCCTCCATGGCATGGCGGATCATGCTGCGGTCGATCGCGCGCCAGATCACGAGGCCTGCGACCCAGACCGCGAGCGCGATCAGGTACCAGGTGGTCTTGTCGTCGAATTGCAGCGCGAACAGCCCCCTGCCGCTCGGCGCGCGCTGCGGCGTGTAGCCGAGCGAGCCGCCGGTATAGTCGCGGGTCGCGGTGATGACTTGCAGCACGATGCCCGACAGCGCCAGGGTCACCAGCACGAAATAGTGCCCGGTGATGCGGAAGCGGAAGCAGGGATAGGCGACGACGAGCGCGAGCACGCCCGCGGTCGCCATGCTCAGGGGAATCCCGATCCAGGGCGAGACGCCGAGGTGATTCCACAGCAGCGCGGTGACATAGGCGCCGATGCCCATGAAGCCGCCATGGCCGAGCGAGACCAGGCCGAAGCGGCCCATGATCGACCACGACGTATAGGCGAACGACCAGATCAGGATCAGCACCAGCACGTGCAGATGATAGGGGTCGCGGTGCACGAACGGCAGCGCGACGAGCGCGAGCAGCGCGATGACCCAGCCGGCGAGCCCTCTGTTCACGAGCGCCTCGCCAGGAGCCCGCGGGCCGGATGAACATCATGACGATGAAGAAGGCGAACGCCAGCACGTAGCCCCATTCGAGATCGGAGAACAAGCCGCCGAGCGAGATGATCTCGGCGAACACGAAGGCCGCGATGAAGCCGCCGATGAAATTGCCGAGCCCTCCGAGCACGCAGATCAGGAAGGTGATCGGCCCGAACGACAGCCCGACGAACGGATGCACGTCATATTGCAGCACCAGGAGGCAGGCGGCGAGCCCGGCCAGCCCGCCGCCGATCGCCGAGGTGACGAGATAGATGCGCTTGGGGTCGACGCCCATCAGCGGCATGATCTGGCGGTCCTGCGCGATGGCGCGGATCGCGGTGCCGGTGAAGGTGCGGGTCAGGAACAGATAGACGCCGATCATGCCGACCAGCGCCGCGCCGAACGACAAGAGTCGCGCGTAGCTGAAATTCATCTCGCCGAGCGCCAGCACCGGGAGGCGGATGCCGAGGTTGCGGAAGTCGATGCCGAAGGCGACGGTGGCAAAGCTCTGCAGGATGAACAGCACGCCGCCGGTGGCAAGCAGCTGGTTGATCGGCGGCGCGGTCAGCAAGGGTGCGATGACCAGGAAATGCAGCGCGGCGCCGAGCAACGCCACCAGCAGGATGACGAGGGGCGCTGCGGCCCAGTACGGCAAATGAAACACCTGCACGAGATAGTACATGCCGTACATGCCGATCATCACGAGCTCGGCATAGCAGATCCAGGTGACGTCGATGACGCCGAAGATCAGGTTGAGCCCGAGCGCCAGGAGCGCCAGCACGCCGCCGAGCAGGATGCCGTTGATTACGGCCTCCAGCAGGTAGATGTCGAAAATGTCGAGGAACGATTGCATGGCTGTTTGGCCTTAGCTCGCGGCGTCTGCAGGCTGAATTGGCAAAACCGTCATCCTGAGGTGCGAGCCTTGCGGCGCAATTGCGCCGCTGGGCGAGCCTCGAAGGATGCACGGCCCGACTGCGGCCGATTCATCCTTCGAGGCGCGCAAGAGCGCGCACCTCAGGATGACGGGTGACCGTGTGAACGCGCCTGCTCGATCCGCTGTCATCCCCTACACCCCGAGATACGCCTGCTTGATAGTGTCGCTCGCCGCGAGCTCCGCCGCCGTGCCGGCGGCGCGGATGCTGCCGGCTTCCAAGAGATAGGCGCGGTCGACGACGCGCAGCACCTGCTGTACGTTCTGCTCGACGATCAACACCGTCAGCCCGCTGGCGCGGATGCGCTTGACCAGCTCGAACACCTGCTGCACCACGACCGGCGCGAGCCCGGCCGAGGGCTCATCGAGCAGCAGCAGTTTCGGGTTCGACATCAGCGCCCGGCCGATCGCGCACATCTGCTGCTCGCCGCCCGACATGGTGCCGGCCATCTGGTGGCGGCGCTCCTTCATGCGCGGGAACAGCTCGAACACGAAATCGAGCCGCTCGGCGTAATGCGCGCGGGCGCCCGGCATGTAGGCGCCCATCTTCAGATTGTCGGCCACGGTGAGCCGCGGAAACAGCCGGCGGTTCTCCGGCACATGCGCAATCCCGAGGCTGACGATGCGATGCGCCGGCGTCCTGACGACGTCGGCCCCCTCCATCGATATCTTGCCGTTACTCGGGCGGATCAGGCCGGAGATCACGCGCATCAAGGTGGTCTTGCCGGCGCCATTCGGGCCGATCACGCCGACCGCCTCGCCCGCCTTCACGTCGAGGCTGACGTCGAACAGCGCCTGGAAGCTGCCATAGCCCGCGTCGATCGATCGGAGCTCCAGCATGCCGGTCACGCCCCGATCCGGCGGCGCGCCTGCTCGGCGACCGCGGCAGCCAAGCTCGCATCCGCATCGGTGCCGAGATAGACCTCGATCACCCTGGCATCGCCGGCAACATCGGCCGGCAGACCTTCGGCGATCTTCTCGCCGTGATCGAGCACCATCACGCGATCGACCACCCGCATCAAGACACCCATGATGTGCTCGACCCAGATGATGGTAATGCCGAGCTCGTCGCGGATCCGGCGCAGCATGTCGGCGGCCTGGTCCATCTCGGTCTCGTCGAGACCGCCGAGGCTTTCATCGGCCAATAACAATTTCGGCCCGGTGGCGAGCGCCTTGGCGAGTTCGAGCTTCTTCAGTCCGGCAGCCCCGAGGCCCTCGACGCTGCTGTGGCGATCGGTCGGCAGGCCGACCACCGCCAGCGCGCGCTCGGCCGCCTCCTCGGCCTTGCTGCGGCTGTGGCGGCCCTGGCCGTAGAAGCCTGCGAGCACGACGTTCTCGAAAATGCTCAGGCGATGGAATGGCCGCGGGATCTGGAAGGTGCGGCCGATGCCGCTGACGATGATCCGGTGCGGGGCGAGCCCTGCGATCTCGCGGCCGTCGAACAGGATCGAGCCCTCGGTCGGCGGCAGCGTGCCCGAGAGCATGTTGAAGATCGTGCTCTTGCCCGAGCCGTTTGGGCCGATCAGGCCGAGGATCTCGCCCTGCTCGACGCGGAACGACACGTTGTTGACGGCGCAAAAGCCGCCAAACCGCTTGACCAGGCCTTCGACGGCGAGCACGGTGTCCCTTTCGCGAGCGAGCTATTTGTAGCTGTAGGTGGTGCCGGCCGGCAGCGGCAGCACGGTCTCGCGCTGCATCTGGCTCTTCGGCCACACCACATAGGATTTGTCATCGATATATTGCAGCACCACCGGAAACGAGCGCGCGTTCTGCCCGGCGTACTGCTCGTCCTCGCCATAGAACTTCACGCCGTAACCGAGCATGGTGCCGCCCTCGGGAATGTCGGTGTCGAGCGCGGCCTTGCGCAGCGCATCCGGATCGATGCCACCATACTTCTTGATCGCGCGCGGCAGCACGTCGTCGAGGAACACATAGGCGTTGGCCGCGCCGATTCCGACATGGGCGGAATGGATCGGCATGCCGGGTTTCAGCCGGTCGTACTCCTCACCGACCATCTTGATCACCGGCGGCAGCTTGGCATCCATGCCGTTCTGGTTGGCGAGCCAGATCGAGATCGGGTCGGTGTTGAAGAGATAGTTGGCGTCGGCGCCGAGACCTTCCTTCAGCTTCTCATAGACGCCATAGCCCGCGCCATGGCCGACGATGGCGCCGAATTTCAGCCCCTGCTCGCGCGCCTGGCGGAATAAGAGGGTAATGTCCGGATTGTAGCCGGTGTGGAAGATCACATCGGGCTTGGCGCGCTTCAGCTTGGTGACCAGCGCCGACAAATCGGGCGCGGTTGCCGAATAGCCCTCCTTGAGCACGATGTTGAAGCCGGCCTTCTTTGCACCGGCTTCGTTGCCCTTGGCGACGTCGACACCATAGGCGCCGTCCTCATGGATGATGGCAACGCGGAGGTCTTTCGGCTCCTTGCCGAACTTGGACATGGCGTATTGCGCGATGAAGTCGGTCGTCATCATGCCGTACTGGTTGCCGGCGGCCTGCGGGCGGAACACGTATTTGTAGTTCTTGCCGTCGAATACGCCCGAGGAGATACAGGTCGTGATCCACATGAACCTCCTCATCTGGTCGACCCGGGCTGCCACCGGCACGCATTGCGCCGAGGAGAAGAAGCCCATCACCATGTTGACCTTCTCCTGCTCGAGCAGGCGGACGGCCTCGTTGATCGCAATATCGGGCTTGCTCTGCGCGTCGGCGTAGACGGCCTCGACCTTGTAGCCCTCGACGCCGATCTTGGCGTAATGGTCGAGCATGATCTTGACGCCGGTATATTGCAGCTCGGAGCCGCCTCCGGCCAGCGGGCCGGTCAAATCGAAGATCACGCCGATCTTGATCTTCTTGTCCTGCGCATGGCCGGCACCGGCCACGCCTAGCGCCGCAAGCGCGACAGACAGACCCGCAAGCCAGCGGGCGGCCTTCCTGACCGGCATGAATCCCTCCCCAGAGATTGTGCACTGCATTTTTTGTTTTCGTTCGGCCCTATCACATGGGGAGCGGCCGATGATGTCAAGCGCGATGGCTGCGTCCGCACGGCGCAGGCCTGATCAAAGCTTCAGCAAATGGTTGCGGACGCACGGGCGGGTCGATAGCCAACCATTTCATTCCGCCGCGATCGCAGGTTCGACCGGGCGGGGAACGATCTTACGGGCTCGGCTGCGGCTGAAGCGGTGCAGCGCGAGGTAGACCACCGGCGTCGTGTAGAGCGTCAGGAATTGCGACACCAGCAGGCCGCCGACGATCGCGTATCCGAGCGGCTGGCGGATCTCCGCGCCGGTCCCATGCCCGAGCGCAAGCGGCAGGGCGCCGAGCAGCGCTGCGAACGTCGTCATCATGATCGGGCGGAAGCGTTTTAGCGCCGCCTGGAAGATCGCCTCCTCCGGGTCAATAGCCTCGGTCAGCTCGGCATGGATTGCAAAATCGATCATCATGATCGCGTTCTTCTTGACGATGCCGATCAGCAGGATGATGCCGATCAGCGCGATGACGCTGAGCTCGAGGTTGAACGCCATCAGGATGAGAAGCGCACCGACGCCAGCCGAAGGGATCGTCGAAAGGATCGTGATCGGATGGATCAGGCTCTCATAGAGCGCACCGAGGATGATATAAACCGCGATCAGCGCCGCGAGGATCAGGAGTGGCTGGGTCTTGAGCGAGTCCTGAAAGGCCTGGGCATTGCCCTGGAAGGTGGTGATCAGGGTGGCCGGGACGTTGAGGTCACGCTTTGCCTTCTCGATCGCCTCGACGGCCTGTCCGAGCGCGGCGCCTGCAGCCAGATTGAACGACAGCGTGATCGCCGGGAACTGGCCCTGATGGCTGACCGATAGCGACCGTACGGTGCGCTTTTGTTCGACCAGCGCGCTCAGCGGCACCTGCCGCCCGCTGCTGGACGGCACGTAGATCAAATCGAGCGCGCCAGGATCGAGCTGGAACTGCGGATCGACCTCCAGGATCACCCAATAACTGTTTTGCTGGGTGAAGAATTGCGCGACCTTGCGCTGTCCGAATGCATCGTAGAGCGTATCGTCGATCGCCTGGGTGGCAACGCCGAGCCGCGATGCCGTGTCTCGATTGATCTCGAGCCGCAGGGTCGGACCGGCGATCTGCTGGTCGGTCGCGACGTCGCGCAACAACGGAATTCCCTGCAAGGTGCGAAGCAGGACCGGCGCCCAGTGATCGAGCTCGTCGAGATCGCTGTCCTGGAGCGTGAGTTGATATTGCGTGCGGCTCGCGCGTCCGCCGACATTGATGTCCTGCGACGCCTGCATGAACAGCGCAATTCCCTGCACGGCGGCAAGTTTCGGCCGCAGCCGGTCGATGATCTGGCTCGCATTGGCATCGCGCTGGTCGCGGGGCTTGAGATTGACGAACATGCGGCCATTATTCATGGTCTGGTTGACGCCGCCGACGCCGACCGCCGACATCACGCCGTCGATGCCGGGATCAGCCAACAGAATGCGCTCCAGCTGCGACTGCCGCTCCAGCATGGCTGGATAGGAAACGTCCTGCGAGGATTCCGATACGGCGACGATGAATCCGGTGTCCTGCTGCGGAAAGAAGCCCTTCGGAATCAGGACATAGAGATAGCCGGCTAGGATGATGGTCGCGATGGTCGCAATCAGCGTGAGCCGCCGGTGACGCAGCACCCAGCGCAGGCCGGATACGTAAACCGCGAGCATGCCATCGAAGAACCTCTCGCTCAGAGCATAGAGCCGGCCGTGCCGCTTGCCCTTTTCCTCCTGCAACAATTGCGCGCACATCATCGGCGTCAGCGTCAGCGAGATGACGGTCGACACCAGGATCGCCACGCTCACGGTGACGGCAAATTCGCGGAACAGCCGCCCGATGATGCCGCCCATCAGCAATACCGGAATGAACACCGCGATCAGCGACAGGCTCATCGAGATGATGGTGAAGCCGATTTCGCGCGAACCCTTCAGCGCAGCCGCGAGCGGCGAGTGGCCCTGCTCCAGGTACCGCGCCACATTCTCGACCATCACGATGGCGTCGTCGACGACGAATCCTGTCGCGATCGTCAATGCCATCAGTGAGAGATTGTCGAGGCTGTAGCCGAGGACATACATCACCGCGAATGTGCCCACCAGCGACAGCGGAACAGTGATGCCGGGGATCACGGTGGCCCACCCGTTGCGCAGGAACAAAAAGATCACCATCACCACCAGCGCGATGGTGAGCATCAGCGTGAACTGAACCTCCTCGACCGAGGCGCGGATGGTCTGGGTGCGGTCGGTAACGACATGGACGTCGACGGCCGACGGGATCGAAGCCTTCAGTCGCGGCAACGCCGCCTTGATGTGCTCGACGGTGTCGATGACGTTGGCGCCGGGTTGCCGCTGAATGATGAGGATGGCCGACGGTTGTCCGTTGAAGGTGCCGGACCCGCGAATGTTTTCGGCGCCATCCACCACGGTGCTGACGTCGCCGAGCCGGACCGGCGAGCCGTTGCGCCAGGCGACGATGACCGGCCGATAGCCCGCAGCATTGAACAATTGATCGTTGTTCTCAAGCGTGAAGCCCTGGTGCTGGCCGTTCAGCGTGCCCTTGGGGGCGTTGAGCGTGGCGGTCGCGATGGCCGACCGCAGATCTTCAAGGCTCAGGCCGCGGCCCGCGAGTTCGAGCGGATTGGCTTCGACGCGCACGGCGGGCTTCTGTGCGCCGGCGATCAGCACGGCACCGACCCCGTCGACCTGGGAAAGTTGCTGCGCGAAGATGTTGTCGGCAAGATCGCTGACCGTCGTCATCGGCAGGGTGTCCGAGGTCATCGCCAGCACCATCACCGGCGGGTCCGACGGATTGGTCTTCCGATAGGTCGGCGGTGACGGCAAATTCTTCGGCAATTGCCCACCGGCGGCGTTGATCGCGGCCTGCACATCCTGTGCAGCGGCGTCGATATTGCGGGCAAGGTCGAACTGGATCGAGATCACCGATATTCCAATGCCGCTCACGGAGGTGAGCTGGGCTACGCCCGACATCTGCGCCAGTTGCCGCTCCAGCGGGCTTGCCACCGAAGAGGCCATCGTCTCCGGGCTCGTGCCTGGCAACTGGGCCGTCACCTGAATGGTAGGAAAGTCGACCTGCGGCAGCGGCGCGACCGGCAACAGCAAATAAGCGACGAGGCCGACCATTGCGAGACCCGACATCGCCAGCGCAGTTGCGATCGGACGTCGGATAAAGGGCTCGGAAATATTCATCACGTGTCGCCTTATTCACGGCCCCGGGCCGTGGACGCGGCGCGCTCCCGTGCGGGAGCCATCGGCGCGGTCGCGACGCGGGCGCCGGGCCGGAGCTTGTAATGGCCGTCGACGACGATGGTTTCATGGGCAGCGAGGCCGCTCTCGATCAGCGCCTCGCCGTTGCTGCTGGCGGCGATCCGCACGAGGTGGGCTTCGACCGTGGAATCCTGCCGGACGACGAACGCGTAGCTGCCGTTAGGTCCCGATTGCAGCGCGGATTCCGGCACGACCGGTCCGCGGCGGACGCCGAGCAGCAGGCCGGCGCTGACGAATTGGCCGGGCCAGAGCCGCCCGTCGAGATTTTGAAAGATCGCCTTGAGCCGGATCGAGCCGGTGCCTTGATCGATCTGGTTGTCGATCAGCTCGAGACGGCCTTCGGCAAGCTTGATGCGGTCGTCCTGATCATACGCCGATACGACAAGCGCCCCGCCCCGCATCGCATCGACGATCTCCGGGAGATATTTTTGCGGCAAGGTGAAGATCACGCCGATCGGCGCCACTTGCGTGATGACGACAAGTCCGCCCGGATCGGAGGCATGAACAATGTTGCCCTGATCGATCAGGCGAATGCCGGTGCGGCCGGCGAGTGGCGAGACGATCGTTGTATAGCCCAGCTGCACGCGCGCATTGTCGATCACCGCCTGATCATGCGCGATCGCAGCCTGATATTGCGCGACCAGCGCTTCCTGGGTATCGACGCTCTGGCGGGTGGCGAACTCCTTGACCACGAGCTTGCTGTAACGCTCCAGGTCCAGCCTGGCATTGGCGAGCAGCGCTTCGTCGCGCGCCTTGTCGGCCTCGGCCTGATGCAGTTGCGCCCGATAGGGGCGCGGATCGATCTGCGCTATCAGGTCGCCGACCTGTACATCCTGGCCTTCGCGAAAGGCGATCTTTTGCACCTCGCCATCGACGCGCACTTTCACGGTCACGGTGTTGTAGGCCTGGACCGTGCCGAGTCCTACCCGCGAAATCGCGAAGTCCTGATCCTTCACCACACCGGCCGTCACAGGCACAGGCCGCGCAGGTGCGGTATTCGCGGCCGGTTTCATGACGCTGGACGGAATGCCTTCGCGCCACAGATAAGTGCCTGATACCGCAAGCACGGCTGCAGACAGGCCCGCAATCCACAGTTTAGGAGCGTTCATCGTGTTGTCCTGTCATGGAAGGGGCTGACTTGTCCTTCCGCTGGCGCGTCCCCCGGAACGGGATTATTATTTATACGACGTATAACTTATACGACGTAAAAGCAAGGGCTGATGCCGCGGAACGCCGATCGGGGGCTTGGCTCACAGGATCTTGAAGGCCGCCGACGCCCGGTGGCAGTCGGACGGCGAGAAGGCGGAGCGCGACTACGCTGTGCACCAGACCGAAGACCGAGCATGGCCGCTCGGGGTTCAGAACTAGTCTACCGAGAAAAGAAAAGGACTGACTGAAACGAGCGGCGTTCCGTCGCTCGTTTGCTTCACTCGAAATTCTATTTCCTTTTCCGCGCTCGTATCCAGAACGCTAACGGACAGTATCGCAATGCACGTGACTTCTCGCGTTGCCTTGTCCCTTGACTTCACGAGTATCGTGCCATCCAGGCTGTAGGCAGCGCTTTTCTTTGCACCGTCCAAGATCGCCGACTTTTCAGTTTCCGATTTCGCAGCATTCATCATTGCTTCAAGCGAACTCGAGTATTTGAGAGTGAAAGTCACCAGCTTATTATTCTGATCGTCCGAAAATGTCTTGAGTACCGAACTGCGGGCATTCGAAGAACGACACTCCTGCTCCGCAATTTGATCCGCTTCGCCACAGCCGCTCAACAAGAGCAGCAGAACGGAGCGTGCCAGAAGCGCCTGCCCTTCCCTCATAGGTCTCATTGGAGTGCCCGCGTCGGATGGCCCCGATACGCTGCGCCAGACCGACGACAGAGCGTGACCGCGGGCAGATTGTTGCGCCGGAATTTCGGTCGGCCGTGCCGTTGCACGGCCTCGATCCAAAGCGCGCCATCCCGGCGCCGCAACGGTCGGATTCCGCTTCGATCTGGGCCGAGCGCCTCATCAAAGCGCCGGTCTATACTATTTGAATTCGGCGGCATGGAGTTTCACGAAATCGCGCGTGTTCACCGGTGCTTCGCCCGTGAGCTTGTATATGGTGTCCGTCATGCGGTCGTAACGCCCCTGCCTGTTCAACTCGGTCATGGCCGAGAGATGGCTGACGACGTGCTCGGGAAACCCCGCCCGCCGAAGGCCTTCGCTCCAGGCCGCGAGCGGGACGTCGCGATATCGGATGGGCCTGCCGAGCGCCTCGGAAAATGCACGCGCATGGTGGTCCAGATCGGCGGATTCCGGCCCCGTCAGATCGTAGATTCGTCCGATATGTGGTGCGGGATCGTCGAGGATGACAGCGACCGCGCGCGCCACATCGACCGCCGAGATCGGCGAGGTCTTGCCATCGCCCATCGGAAGCGCCAACTCGCCGGAGGCCCGCACGCCGGCGGCGGCGAGGATCAGAAAGAAGCCCTCAAGGAACACTGTCGGCCGCACCGTGACGACAGGCAGTCCCGACCAGGCCAGAGCCTGCTCCGCCAGCCAGTGCAGCCTGTGCTGCGGGCTGTCGGTGGTCTCGTTGATGCCCATCTGCGAGACCGTCATCTGCGACATGTTCACGAAAGCCTCAATGCCGTGGTGCCGCGCCACCGCGGCAGTGTTGATCGTGGCTTCCAGGTAAGCCGCCGAGACAGACATACCGAAATAGATACGCCGGCAACCTTCGACGGCGCGGTGCATCGAAGCGAGGTCCGTCAGGTCGCCTTTGACGACCTCTGCGCCGAGCCGCCGCAAGGCTTCGGCGCGCGCGTCCTCCCGCCGAACCAAGGCGCGCACCTTGTGGCCATTCCTGAGCAGGAACTCGGTGAGGCTGCGGCCGATGCCGCCCACAGCGCCGGCTGCTCCGGTCACGAGAATCGGCTTGTCGTGCTTATGTTTCGTCGTCATGTTTGCTGACCCTTGGGTTGCGTTCAAAGGACGAACTGGCGTGATGTCTGCGATGCCCGGGGGCTTGAACCCGGAGACGGTGCGCATTGTGCTGCGACCCGACCTCAGCGCGTCGGCAACCCGGCCTGCCGCATGACGAAGCGCTGGATCCGCGGGATGACGATGATCAACATCGGGACGATCACGACGTAGCTCGTTGCTGCGGCCTTCAGCCAGCGCAGGGCGAAATCGGGCTGGAACCCATAGTTCATGGCGAGACCGACGAACGACATGCTGGTCGACGTGATCAGGCCGGTGATCAAGGAGATCGAGGGTCCAATCAGTTTCGGGGAAAGGGCCATTTGCTTGCTCCTGGGTAAGGGGTTATTATTTATACGACGTATAACTTATACATTGTAAAAGCAAGAGGGCCAATGCCGAGAACTGCCGATCCGGAGCTGCCTCACAGGATCTTGAAGGCCGCCGACACGCTGTGGCAGTCGGGCGGCGAGGAGGCCGTGACGATCCGCGGCGTGGCCGCGGAAGCAGCCACCACGACGCCGACGGTCTATAGCTACTACGCCGACCGGGAGGCGTTGCTGACGGCGTTACGCACGCTGGCTTTTCAGCGCTTCTCGGCCTACCTCGCAAAATCCCGCGACTTTCAGGACACCTGCGTACGGCATCTCGAGTTCGGCAGCACCCATCCCCGCGATTATGAATTGCTCTACGGGCGCGGCTGGATGGAGCGCGTCACCACGGGTGCGCAGGCCGGCGAGATCGAACGATACACCACCCATATCGTGCGCGCCGGTATCGATGAAAGCAGGGCCGCGCACATCGCCTATCCGATCATGATGATGCTGCACGGCGTGGTGATGCATCGGCTGTTGAACAAGAAGCCGGGTCCCCTCGGCCGGACGATTGCAGCAGCCTGTCTCGACGCCTGCATGACCCTGCTCGAAAGTGCGCGGCAGGGGAAATAGCAGATTGCGATTTAGAACCCGCGGAGACGATTGAAGAAATCCATCACCATGTCGACCTTCTCCTGCTCGAGCAGGCGGGCGGCCCTCCTGACCGGCATGAATCCCTCCCCAGAGATTGTGCACTGCATTTTTGCTTTCGTGCCGTCCTATCACAGGGGGAGCGGCCGATGATGTCAAACGCGATGGCTGCGTCGCCACGGCGCAGGCTTGCGCAAAGTTTCGGCGAAGCGCTGCCGACGACCTTTCAGACCGGAGAACTACGGAGGGCAGCTTCGCTATTTCTGACTTATCCTGAGGCCTGCGAAGTAGCTGTCATCGGAGGCGACACATGACTCATATGCTTTGCAGAACGAGACTCATCTCGTGGTTCGGTGCGTGCGTGCTTGGATTGGGAGCGTGGCTTGCCGCTTCGTCAGGTACGGTGGCGCAGAATTCACCTTCCGCCGAAGCCAGGCTGAAGGAGTTGAACATTACGCTGCCGCCCGTGCCGACACCGGTCGCCAACTACGTCGATGCGGTCCGGGTCGGCAATCTGCTCTTCCTCGCAGGAAACACCCCGGCTGCCGACTGGAAGTACAAGGGCAAGGTGGGCAAGGACCTCACCGTGCAGGAAGGTTATGACACGGCCCATCAGGTCGGCCTGATCATGTTGGCGAAGGTGCGCGTCGCACTTGGGAGCCTCGATCGCGTCAAGCGCGTGGTCAAGGTCTTCGGGATGGTCAATTCGGCCGA
The DNA here is from genome assembly GCF_020889705.1 of Bradyrhizobium altum. Taxonomy (GTDB): domain Bacteria; phylum Pseudomonadota; class Alphaproteobacteria; order Rhizobiales; family Xanthobacteraceae; genus Bradyrhizobium; species Bradyrhizobium altum. The sequence continues at coordinate 17,398 of NZ_JACMYP010000119.1, forward strand.
AGGCTTTGGTGATCAGCCGAAAGTCGTGAACGGCTTCTCCGATTTGATGGTGGAGATCTTCGGCGAGGCGGCCGGCAAACACGCGCGATCTGCTGTTGGAATGGTGGGCCTTCCATTCAACAACGCTGTGGAGGTCGAGATGATCGTTGAAGTGGCCGAGTGATCCGCCAAACGTTGCTTCAGGTCACAAGCCGTCGATGACGACCGATCCAGACAACGACCGCTTCACCCTCTGAAGCTGACTCTTGTGACTACACACCCTACGCAGGCAGCTGCGTTTCGAGGAACGCGGTGACGAAGCGCGGCATTGCGGAGTTGAGATCGGCGCGGCTGCGCACCAGATGGATGCCGGCGAGTTCGGGATTTTTCTGAAGCGCGAGATTGGATTCGATGCGCGCACGCAGGGTGTCAGCGGGCATGTCGACGCGCAGGATCTGCATCATCGCGAGCGCAACGCCGGTGTAGATACAGTGCCAATCGGCATCCGCCCGGCAATCCGCTGCGGTAAGACCGGTCTCCTCCTCAAGCTCCCGCATCACGCTGCCGGCGATATCGACCGTCTCGCCGCTGATGTCGTCGAGATCGGGCGTGCCGGAGGGAAAATAGATGCGTCCGGCATTCGCGGTCTGCTCGCCCATCACGCCACACACGAAGGCGCCGTCGCTCGCGAGCAGCGCGCCCATGCCGAAGCCGTTGAAGACCTCATTGTCGGGAAAGCCCCAGTCGCGCCAGGCAAGGAAGCTTGCGAAATCGGTCTCGAAATAGCTCGCGCTGAGCCGCTCGCCGGCAAACATCGGATCGCGCCCGAGCAGGACGCGGCCGTTCCACAGGTTCGGGTTCAGCCGCTGCTGCTCGGTGAAATGCGCGTCGATCTCGGCGCGCCGCTCGTCCGCGAACGGCCAGGGACGCCGCTGCAGCGCCAGGTCGAGCGCGGTGACGCGACAAATCAGCGGAGACTGCATGTCACTCACCGCAAACTCATTTCGGCATGATCTCCGCGCAAATTACTTCGCGCTTCCGGTCGTCTTCTTGACCTGATCGACGTATTTGTTGGTGTAGGTCCTGGTGACATCGATGCCGGCCTTCGCGACCTCAGGCGAGCCCTCGCTGAACACCGCGAGCACGGCTTCGGCGCCCTTGGGATCCATCTTGCCGGTTTCCGAATACATCGGGATCGTGTTCTTCAGCGCTGCGAGATACTGCGCCCTGTCCTTTCCGACGATCTCGTCCGGCATCTTGGCCATGATGTCTTCGGCGGTGTGCGAATGGATCCAGGCCAGCGTCGCCATGATGGCATTGGTCAGTGCCTGCACCTCCTTCTCGTGGCCGTTGACCCAGGCCGCGGTCGAATAGAGCGCGCCACCGGGATATTCGCCGCCGAACACCGCAAGCGTGTCGTGCTGGGTACGGGTGTCGCTCAGGATCTTGAGATCGGAATGGCTGCCCTGCAGAACGGTGACGGCGGGATCGAGCATCACGGCAGCGTCGATCTGGCCCTGCTCCATCGCCGCGACCGCCGTCGCGCCGAGGCCGACGCCGATTACGGCGACACCCGTGGGGTCAAGGCCGTTCTTCTTCAAGAGATACTTCAGGAAGAAGTCGGTCGAGGAGCCCGGTGCGCTGACGCCGACCTTCTTGCCGGCGAGATCCTTAACCGCATTGATTTCGCCGGTGTGCTTGGGCGAGACCACCAGCACGAGGCCGGGATAGCGGTCATAGACCACGAAGGCCTGCAGCTCCTGCTTCTTGGCCGCGAGGTTGACGCAGTGGTCGAAATAGCCGGAGACGACGTCGGCGCTGCCGCCAAGCACGGCCTTCAGCGCATCCGAGCCGCCCTTGAGGTCGACCAGCTCGACCGCAAGCCCGGCCTTGTCATATTCGCCAAGCTGCTTGGCCAGCACGGTGGGCAGATAGCACAGGCAGGCGCCGCCCCCGACCGCGATGGTGATCTTGCTTTGCGCCGCGGCAAGGCCCGAGGACAGGGTCAGCGCCAGCAGCGTTCCGGCAAGCTTGCCCAGCAGTTTGTTCATGACGTCCTCCGTTCGACTGGCCGGCAAGATAGAGGAGCAAGCCTGCCTTGAGAAGGCGACTTTCCGGTTACTGGTCAAGCCTGCGGCCACGGCATAGCATCGCGGATACAGGAAAACGCCGAACAAGCACCAAGAATATTTCAAGGGAAACACCAAGGGAGGTCTTCATGAATCGTCTTGCAACCGCGCTGTCGATTGCCGCGGCCTTCGCCGCCGGCTGTGGCGTCACCCATCTGCTGCGGCCGGCGCTCGCGGCCGAGAGCATCACCGCGCAGGTCATCCACACCGGCGAGATGGAGGGCGACAAGCTCGGCGACGCCAACAAGGTCGGCTTCCGCTCCAGGACGTTCGTCTCGGCCGACGGCGCCACCGTCTCGATTCAGGACGGTAACGTGCCGAAGCACATGCACCCCAACACCAACGAGATGCAATTCGTGCTCGAAGGCACCGGCACGGTCTGGCTCGGCGACAAGGAAGTGACGGTCAAGCCGGGCGATTTGATCGTGATCCCGAAGGGCACGCCGCATGGCGGCAACAAGCCGAACGGCCGCGCCATCAAGTCGATCGCGATCAAGACGCCACCGCAGGCGCCTGACGATACCAAACTGCTGGATTGACGACGGTCCGTCAGCCGTCATCGCGAGGCGCGTCCGACCGTGCAAGCACCTCACCCTGAGGAGGCCGCGAAGCGGCCGTCTCGAAGGGTCGACGGCCCGACTGTGGCCGTCCATCCTTCGAGGCTCGCTCCGCTCGCACCTCAGGATGACGGTGCTTGCAAGGGCTCATAGCTGTCAGGCGAGCAACTGACGGTTCCATGACACCACGATCAACGGATTATTCACTTGCCTCACCTCCGCTCGCTCCATAATATTATGATCGTCATTTTATAGAGAGCGAACCATGAGCCTGGACGATCACCCCACGGTCAGGGCGGTGCGCGCGCGCAGCAGCCAGCACGTTCACGACGTCCCGGTTTCTTCGGAACTGCTCAAGCGGATCGCGCGCGAGTGCGGAGCCGATGACGTCGGCATCATCGAGTTCGACCGGGCGGCCATCGCGCCGCAGCGGGACTTCATCCGCAAGGTCTATGGCCGGACGCGTTCCCTGCTTGCGATCGTGTGCCACATGAACCGCGAGCCGGTGCGCTCGCCTTCGCGCTCCGTCGCCAACGAGGAATTCCACGGCACCTACGATCACGTCAACGAAACCGCGCGTGCCATCGTTCGCGCGCTCGACGAGCACGGTATCCCGGCCTGCAATTCCGTCGCCGCCTTCCCGATGGAGATGGACCTGCCCCGGATCATGATGGTCCAGCACAAGCCGATCGCGGTGGAAGCAGGCCTCGGCCGGATGGGAATCCATCGCAGCATCATCCACCCGAAATTCGGCAGCTTCGTCCTGCTCGGCACCGTCCTGCTCGGATGCGAGGTGGACGCCTTTGACCAGCCGATCGACTACAATCCCTGCCTGGAGTGCAAGCTGTGCGTGGCCGCCTGCCCGGTCGGCGCCATCAAGCCTGACGGCGGCTTCGATTTCCTGTCCTGCCACACCCACAATTATCACGACTTCCTCGGCAACTTCACGCAGTGGGTGGAGAAGGTCGCGGATTCCAAGGACGCGAAGGATTATCGCGCCCGCGTCCCCCGCACCGAGACGTTGAACATCTGGCAATCGCTGTCGTTCAAGCCGGGCTACAAGGCGGCCTATTGCATCTCGGCCTGTCCTGCCGGCGAAGACGTGATCGGCCCATTCCTGCATGATCGGGACGCGCATTTCGCCGACGTGGTGCAGCCGCTGATCGACAAGGACGAGTTCGTCTACGTGATCCCGGATACCGACGCCGAGGACACGGTGACGCGGCGCTTTCCGCACAAGAAGGTCCAGCATGTCACGTCCGGCCGCCATACCGGCAGCATCCAGGCCTACATCTTCTCGCTCTCGCTCGGATTTCAGCGCGGCAGGGCGCGCGGTCTGGATTTCGTGACGCATCTGCGCTTCACCGGGGCAAGCGCGCTGGACATGACAGTCGTGATCAAGGGCAAGGATCTGCAGGTGGTGCCGGGGCGTCATATCGGCGACGCGGCCTTGAACATCACCGCCGATACCCAGGCATGGCTGCGCATCCAGAACCGCGACCTCGACCTGGCCGACGCGATTGCCTCAGAGCTGGTGAGCTACAGCGATGAGAAGCTGTTCGCGGCCTACATGCGATGCTTCCCGCTGTAACGATCACACCAACAATCCACCGCCATCCACCGCAAGAATCTGCCCGGTCACGTAGCTGTTCAGCATCAGATAGACATAAGCCGCGGCCGCCTCGCTAGGCGATGCGGCGCGCGGTAACGGCAAACCTGCCACGTAGCCGTGCACCCTCTCCTCCGGCATCTGCTTGACGCGCTCAGTGAGAATGAGCCCCGGGCAGACGGCATTGACGCGGACCGGCGCAAGATCGACGGCAAGGCCGCGGGCGAGGCTCTCCATGGCACCCGCGGCCGCGGTAACAAACGGCATCCCCTTTTGCGGGCGGTGTGCCAGCAGGCCGCCGGTCAGCGCGATCGATCCGTTCGCAGCGATCACACGGCTGGCGTGCTTGACCGCCGCGAGCGAGCCCCAGAAGCGAAGGGTCAGGGCCTCGCGCGCGGCGACGAGATCGAGATCACGCGTGGCACCGAACGCCGGGAGGCCCTGATCGCCCGCCGTGATCGCGAGGTGATCGAAGGCGCCGACCTGCTCGAAGAAGCGCGATACGCTTGCTTCGTCCCGCAGATCGACGGTCATGCCCGAAGATCCTGGCAGCCGCGCGACCGCGGCATCGACATTGGCCGCCTTGCTGGAGGCAATCACCACCTCCGCGCCCTGCTCCCGCGCGAGCGCAGCGACCGCGAAGCCGATCCCCGACGATCCTCCGATTGCGATCACGCGCTTGCCCGCGAGCGACATCTTGGCGTCTGTCATGGCCCGTCCTCCGCCACAGCTACGCGAAATAAGCGGGGTGATCGATGTCGGCGATCAGCCCAGGCTGCTGCGGCTGCCAGTCGAGCCGCGCGCGCGTCCGCGCACTCGAGGTCGGCACATCGAAGGCGACGAACCTCCCGAACATGCCGAAGTGCTCGGCCGCCTCCTCTGAAGACTTCGACACCAGCGGAACGTTGAGCCGGCGGGCGATGACCTCGGCGATCGCCTTGAACGGCACGCCCTCGTCGGCGACGGCATGGAATGGGCCGCCTTCGACGCCGCACTCGAGCGCGAGCCGGTAGACGCGCGCCGCATCCAGCCGATGCACGCCGGGCCAGCGATTCTGTCCCTCACCGATATAGGCCGAGACGCCCTTCTCGCGCGCAAAAGCGACGAGGCGCGGCACGAAGCCGTGGTCGCCATGACCATGCACCGAGGGCGGCAGCCGCACGACTGCCGCAGGTACGCCGCGCGATGCCACGGCCATCGTCGTCGCCTCGGACGCACGCGGATAGGCCTCGGAGACGGGAATCGGCGGATCCTTTTCGGTCGCAACGCGACCCTGTGCCACCCGTGCGACGCCCGAGGTGGTAATCAGCGGACGTTTCGAGCCTTCGAGCACCGCGCCCAAGGTCTCGATGGCACGGCGGTCATCCGCGCAGTTCTGGGCGAACTTCGAAAAGTCATGGTTGAAGGCGCAATGGATCACCGCATCCGCTTGTGCGGCGCCGCACTTCAGGCTGTCCAGATCTTCGAGCGTTCCGTAGTGAACCTCGGCGCCGGCGGCGGCGAGCGCTTCCGCGCCCTTGTCGGAACGGGTCATGCCGAGCACCCGATGGCCGGCGGCAATCAGATCGTCAGTGACGGCCGAGCCGACCCAACCGGTGGCTCCAGTGACAAACACACGCATCAGCAATCTCCAGGTTTTGCTGGAGACAAATTTGGGCGGCCCGGCTATCGTGGTAAAGTAGTGACCTTATCATGGTATAATGGCTAACAGGATGAGCGAGCCGCTCGCGCAAGAGAATCTGCTCGGCGCCTATCTGAAGGACCGCCGCAGCAAGCTCGATCCTGCAACGTTCGGCTTTCCGCCGGAGCGGCGGCGCACGCCGGGCCTGCGCCGCGAGGAAGTGGCGCAGCGCGCCAACATCTCGGCGACCTGGTACACCTGGCTCGAGCAGGGCCGCGGTGGCGCGCCGTCAGCCGATGTGCTGGACCGCATCGCGCGTGCGCTGATGCTGACCGATGTCGAGCGCGAGCATCTGTTCCTGCTCGGCCTCGGCCGCACGCCCGAGGTGCGCTATCAGAAGAGTGAGGGCGTCTCACCGCGGCTGCAGCGCGTGCTCGACGCGTTGGAGCCACGCCCGGCCATCATCAGGACCGCGACATGGGATGTCGTCGCCTGGAATCGGGCGGCGACCGTGATGCTGACGGACTACGGATCGCTGCCACCGCGCGAGCGCAACGTACTGCGCTTCATGTTCCTCGATCGGCGCGTCCGCGCCGCGCAACACGACTGGGCCAGCGTGGCGCGCTTCGTCGTTGGCGCCTTCAGGGTGGACGCGATGCGCGCCGGTGCGGCCGCCGAGGTGCAACCTTTTGTCGATGAGCTCTGCCGGCTCAGCCCGGAATTCGCGGCGCTCTGGCGCGACAACGACGTGCGAACCCATGGCGAGGGCGTCAAGCAGCTCCGGCATCCGGTCCTCGGCCCGGTCAAGTTCGAATACTCAGCGTTCGCCGTCGATGGCCGGTCCGACCTCAGTATGATCGTCTACAATCCTGTCGACCCGGAGGTGGCGGAGAAGATCCGCGGGCTGATGGACGCCGCGCCGGCAGACGAACGGAGCTGATCGGCGCCGCCATTCGCAACACCAAACGTGAATTGAATCGCTCCTTTGACACGACCTACGGTATAGTGCCCTACCACCGAGCCAACGGTGGATGGGAGAGGATTGTCATGAAAGCCTCGTCACTTTTGGTCGCGGGCCTAGCTGTCGCAATCTTGTCGATTGCATCTGCGAATGCGCAGACCAAACACAAACTCACCACGCAAGCCACCGCGGACACACACTCGCCTGGTTGCTCCGTCACCGGCAGGTGGCCTACACCGGTGGTTTGCTGGCCAGCGGGCGTCAAACGTTTCCATAGCTTCAACGAATGCAGGGAATCCTTCCTCAAGTTAGGCCATGACCCCCATGGCATCTCGTGGTGGTGCACCAGCCAGGGATACAAGAGCTGACGGTTTCGCACCCGGAATGCATAGAGGCCGCCTTCGTTCGCGGCCTCTTTCGTTCCGGACGTGTCAAGCTTGTGTGTTAATCCCGCGTCACGGCCGTCGGCCGCCAGACCAGAAGCCGCTTCTCCACGACAGTCACCGCCATGTCGATCAAGATGACGAAGGCGGACAGCACGAACATGCCGGCGAACACGCCGGCGACGTCGAACACGCCTTCAGCCTGCTGGATCAGGTAGCCGAGGCCGGCCGCTGAGCCGAGATATTCGCCGACCACCGCGCCGACCACCGCAAAGCCGACCGAGGTATGCAGCGAGGAGAACATCCACGACAGCGCCGAGGGCCAGTAGACGTGGCGCATCAGCTGCCGCTCGTTCATGCCGAGCATGCGGCCATTATCGAGCACCGTGGTCGGCACTTCCTTGACGCCCTGGTAGACGTTGAAGAACACGATGAAGAACACCAGCGTGACGCCGAGCGCGACCTTGGACGAGACGCCGAGCCCGAACCACAGCGCGAAGATCGGCGCCAGCACCACGCGCGGCAGCGCGTTGACCATCTTCACATAAGGATCGAACACCGCGGCGACACGCGGCTGCCGCGCGAACCAGAAGCCGACAAGGATGCCGCCGACCGAACCGATCACGAAGGCGAGGATCGATTCCCACAAGGTGATGGCAAGATGCTTCCAGATCACCCCGCTCGAGAACCACTTTACAATTTGGCTGAAGACGTCGACCGGATTGGAGAAGAAGAACGGCGGCAGCAGCACCTTGCCGAAAACGGGCACGGTGGATAAGAACTGCCACAAGGCCAGCGTGACGACGGCGACCAAAACCTGCAAAGCCAGCAACGTCACCCGCGACATCAGGCGGCTCCCGCCTGCGTCGACTGGACATAGCCCTTCATCACCTCGTCTTTCAGCACGCCCCAGATCTCGCGGTGCAGGGCATGGAAATCCTTCTCCATCCGGATTTCGGCGATATCGCGCGGCCGCGGCAGCGTGATGCGCCAGTCGCCGATGATGCGCGCGGAAGGGCCGGCCGACATGATTACGACGCGGTCGGCAAGTGCGATCGCTTCCTCGAGGTCGTGGGTGACGAACAACACCGCCTTGCGGTCGGCGGTCCACAATTCCAGCAGCAGATTGCCCATGATCTGCCGCGTCTGCGCGTCGAGCGGGCCGAACGGCTCGTCCATCAGCAGGATCTTCGGATCGCGGATCAGGACCTGCGCGAGCGCGACGCGCTTGCGCTGGCCGCCCGACAGCATGTGCGGATAGCGGCCGGCGAAGGCGCCGAGCCCGACCGAGGTCAGCCACTGCTGCGCGCGCGCGAGCGCGTCCGTCCGCGGCGTACCCCGGATCTCGAGCCCGATCGCGACATTGTCGATCGCGGTCTTCCACGGGAACAGCGCGTCGGCCTGAAACAGATAGCCCGCGTCGCGGTTGAGGCCACTGAGCGGCTTGTCGAAAATCCGCGCCGACCCGGCCGCCGGTTTCAACAGCCCCGCGGTGACGCTGAGCAGCGTGGATTTTCCGCATCCGGTCGGACCGACAATGGCGACGAACTCGCCATGCGCCACCGAAAGATTGGCCTGTTCGACCGCGGTATAGACGCGTCCATCCGCCAACCGAAACGCCACCGTCGCACTGTCAAGCGCGACCGCCGTCGGCTCCGTCATCGCCACGCATTCCTCCCGAATATCAGGCAAATGGCTTAGCGGTTCGCTCGGGCAAGTTCAACGCAGGAAGATGGCGCAGGACGCGTGCTGAGGGACCGCGGTCACGCGATTTTCAGACAGGCCGGGTGGCGCACTGCGCAACCGGGGTTGCGCATCGCACCGACTTCGTCGAGGCTGCGGGCCAAAGCGTTGGACAAGGAGACAATCATGCGGATCGCAGTGGTGGGCGCCGGAGGCGTCGGCGGCGGCTTTGGCGCGGCGCTGGC
>NZ_JACMYP010000120.1 GCF_020889705.1 Bradyrhizobium altum
GTCGCGTCGGCGCCGCATTGCGCCTTGCGGAAATCATTCCACTTCTGGCCGCTGAGGGTGCCTGCCGTCTTGGCCGCCTGGTACTTGGCGCTGCATTCCTGCGCTGTCAGGGCCTGCGCCGGCGCGCTCGCCGCAAAGGCTGCAAAGCCCGACACCGCAATCACACACAACAATCTGGTCTGAATGGTCATCCCTGGTCTCCCGTCATCCCTGGTTTCCCGTGAGGTTTCCCCTGGGGGGCATTGGCGTAAGACCATTATCCTAGCGCAACCCCGACTTGCGACAATGTGCGGACGCCCTTGGCCGTTAAAATATTGTGGCGGCGGGACCACCGCATATTCATCCACGGTTCATCATCGCCGCGCAACGTTTCGGCTCCTTCCCTCACGAGGTGCCCCATGAAGAAAATTTCCGCGCTCGCGACCGCAACCGCCCTTGCCTCCCTGCTGCTGATGGGCGGAGCTTTCGCGCAAACCGCCGCCCCCGCCGCCAAGGAGGCCGCTCCGAAGGCCGACGGCAAGATGGCCAAGGAAGCCAAGCCGCGCACCGCCGAGTCGCTGGAATGCTCGAAGGAGGCCGACGCCAAGGGCCTGCACGGCAAGGAGCGCAAGAAATTCCGCTCGGAGTGCAAGAAGGCGGGCGGAGCTGCCGCTGCGCCGGCCGCGAAGTAACACGTAGGCGTATATGACATCCTTCACCCTCCCCGCCGGGGAGGGTGAAAACCTGTGCGCCGGGCGAACCGGGGCGCAATGCTGCAATCGCGAGATGCAATTGTCCCGTGGTTGCGAATTTGCCATAAGGCGGCGTGACCCTGATCCGCGCTTCGATGGCAACCGCCATTCCCGACCGCAGCAAAGTTCTGAACGGGCTCGAGACACTCGTCATCGGCGCCGCCGGCGGCTTGCTGTTTTTATGGGCCGGATTGCCGGGCGGGCTGATCTCGGGTGCGATGTGCGCGGTCGCGATCGCAGCACTGGCCGGACGGCCGCTCGCGGTGCCGCCGGTGCTGACGCAATCGGTGCTGCTGCTGCTCGGCATCTCGCTGGGCTCGCTGATGTCGCAGCAATTGCTGCAGCACATGAGTTCCTATCCGCTCACCATCGCCCTGCTGGCGCTGGCGACGTTCTGCTCGACCTTCGGCTCGAGCGTCTATCTGCAGCGCATGCATGGCTGGGACCAGACCTCGGCCTTCCTCGCCGGCAGCCCCGGCGCGCTCTCGCAGATCACGATCCTCGCCGCGGAAAAAGGCGCCGACGTCGCGGCGATCGCCGTGGTGCAGACCATGCGCGTCATCATCCTGACCGCGGCCCTGCCGCTGGTGCTGGCGCTGACCGGCGTGACGCACGCGGCGCCGCCGCCATTGCCGACGACGGTGGCCTCGCCGTTCGGCCTTGTCGCCCTGGTCGCCGGGTCGATCGGCGTCTCGCTGCTGCTGCGCTGGATCAAGTTTCCCGCCAGCTGGATGTTCGGCGCGATGCTCGCCTCCAGCCTGCTGCATGGCTCAGGCCTGGTCGATGGCGGCCTGCCGCCCTGGCTGCGCAATGTCGCGCTGGTCGGCATCGGCGCGCTGATCGGCACCCGGTTTGCGCGGATGAAGACCTCGACCCTGCTGAGCCACGTCAATGCCGGGCTCGGCTCATTCGCGATCGCGATCGCAATCTCCGCCGTGTTCGTCGCGGTGATCGGCTTCACCACCCATGTGCGGCTCGCCGACGTCGTGGTCGCCTTCGCGCCCGGCGCGATGGACGCGATGCTGGCGCTGGCGCTGACGCTGCACATCGACCCGATCTTCGTCGGCGCGCATCATTTGTCGCGCTTCCTGTTCGTCACCATCTCGACGCCGGGCATCATCCATCTGTTCGGACGACCGCAGGACGACGTCGACGATTAGGCGATCAGATCACTTTCCGGCTCACACTTCGGACGCTGACTGCTCCGGCTGATCGCGAAACGATCGCGCCAACGCTGTCAGTTCGCCGGGATCGAACCATAGCTCCTCGTCCCGGTCCATTTGCAGTTTCGCGACGGCTGCGGCGTGCCACAACGGCCCGGTGATCTGGGCATAGACCGAATCGGGCTGTGCTTCGCTCCATTCCTCGAGCCGCTCTCTGGCTACTGCGCGCCATAGCGCGGTCAGCCGGCTGCTCGCACCGTGGATCTCGGAGATGGTATATTTCGGGCGCTGCTCGCTCATCAGCGTGGCGACGAGATTGCGTCGGCTCTTGAGGCGCAACAACGTCTCATTGGCCAACAGCAACAACTCGACGGGGACGCGGTGCACGATGATCAGCATGGGCTCGTCTGTCGCGCATGATCGGAACGGTGGCGGCGGGATAGCCTCCACCTTGCAACACCTGACACGCGTCAGGGCCTTCGCGCAAGGAATCCTCTATCTTGGCTTCCGGAAATCGATGCTGCGCAGGATGATCCGGGGCGGCGCCCCCTCGAACTCCTTCGCCTGGTACTTGCCATCGGCGCAGGCCTCGATGCGCTCGCGCAGCCGCATGAACTGAGTCTCGCGGTGGCCCGCGCGCCCGAGCGCCCCGCCTTCCAATTCATCCATGGCGGAGGTCGAGATCGCGCAATGGATCTCCTTCTCGTCGTCATGCATCGAAAACAGCACGACCATCCGGTCGTATTCGTAGCTGATGAAGCGACCCTGGGTAAGCGTCATGTGACCAGCTCCTTCAAAGCCGCGAAGTGGTTCTGGTTCATCGCGGCTCGGTCAGCCGGACAAAATCCTCGAGAATTGCCGTGACCAGATCGCGATGCCTTGTATCCTCCGGCGGCAGGCTCGCGGCGTACAGATTCAGAACGTAGCGCGCCTTGGCGGCCACCTCCGGCCACGACGTCGCAGGTACCGCCAGCAGTCCGGTTTCGAGCGAGACCTGCCGTTCGCGCAGGTCCCTCGCGTGGGTCTCGATTTCCGCCAGCGCACGGCGGATATCGGTGGCTTTCTGGGCTGCCATACCGCGGCGGCGATCGAGGTCGAGCGGTTCGTCAGCCATTGGATGCGCTCGCGTCGATACGCTGGGCGTCCGCCAGATCGACCGAGCCGATCGACACCATCTCCGTCGTCAATCCGCGCGAGCCTTGTGCCGGGACGATGATCATCGTGGCGACACGGCGGAACACCGCGAATGAGAGCCCTTCGATCGCCTCTTCATCCGTAATGACGTCATAGGCGCCTGCGGGCAATTCACGATCGATGCCTCTGATCCGGAATGGATGCTGGAAGGTGACGACTTCACGTCGGGAGCGCATGGTCATGGGCCAGCCTTTTGCGAAACGCCTTGCGCCGGTGCGTGGCCCCATTGGCAGCATGCGCCGCTTCGGCGGCAATAGCCAATGCTTTCTTGTTGGTTTTCCTGGTGTTCCTGGCATTCTCGCCGAACGAGGGGCAAAGACCGCTCCTCATAGCATCCAGCGTGTTGTTGCCGCAGCGCGCCGCAAACCGCTTTGGCGCTCGCTATTCGGGTGCGATCGGCCTACGGTCGATCACCGTCACTTCCGGCAAAGCAAATCCACGTCGACGTTCGGGACTGCTCCGGAGGCAGGCTCTGACCGAGTCGATGATCTCGATAAACAGAGGGAGACCGACATGTCCAAAGGCGAGCGACACGGCAACCGCGAGGTCAAGAAGCCCAAGAAGGAGAAGATCAAGGTGATCGCGGCGGCTCCCAGCCTGAAGGGCGGACAGCCGAGCTTCACGCCGGGGAAGAAGAAATAGATCGATTGAGACAAGGCCTGCAAATCAGGCCACTCAGTCAGACCTTGGCTGCCTTCGCCACGCCCCAGCCGGCGATCGCGGCCATCAAGAGCGAGATCAGCACGTTATAGCCGGCAAGCGAGATGCCGAGGAAGCGCCACTGCACCTCGTCGCAGCGGACCACCTTGACCTTGTCGAGCTGATCCAGCAGCGAGCCGGCCTTGCCGAAATCCACCATCGGGCCGGTGCAGTCGGTCGGCCCCTGCCAAAACCCCCATTCGACCCCGGCGTGATAGGCGCCGAGCCCGGCATTGGCGAGCGCGGCGAGGCCGAGGACCACAAGGCCCGCGAGCAGCACCGGGCGCGCCGCGCCACGGGCGGCCGCGAGCGCGACGACGGCGCCGAGCGGGACCGCGAGGTAATAGGCATAGCGCTGTTCGAGGCAGAGCGGACAGGGCATGATCTCCAGCACGAGCTGGAAGAACCAGGCGCCGGCCAGCGTCGCCGCCGCGATCACAGCAATCGCCAGGGCCGAGGTCAGCGCCGGATTGCCGGTGGCGGAAGCATCCGACGGATGGGCGGTGGCGAGCGTCACGGCAGTCCTCCTGCGAGCATCGTTCGGCAGGGTCATGGCCCCTGCTCCATGCTCAGCCCGGGTCGTATCGCGTGAAAATACCGCTGTCGAGGCGCCGGACAATCACATCCGCGCGGGTTGACCGTGACGGGCCGCCCGCTATAGTCCGCCGCGCTTCGCGACCCCGGGCCCGTCTCGGCCTGGATCACCGCGAATGCCCCTGTGGCGGAACTGGTAGACGCGCTCGACTCAAAATCGAGTTCCGCAAGGAGTGCTGGTTCGATTCCGGCCAGGGGCACCACGCTTCGCCCTTGCGGGCTTCGCGTGGCGCAGCCGCGCCAAGACTGCAAGGGCGAAGCGTGTCCGGCGAAGCTCGAGCGACGCGAGAGCGAAGACGGACGGCCTCATTTCGGGTATAGGCCCGCGGATTCCAATATCAGTCCTTTTGAGCTGCGCCGACATACATGCGGCCGACGCCGGCGGCGATCACCATTTCAATGCGGCCGTACGCACCGGGGCGTCCCACAGCGCCGATGTCTCGGCATCGAGCAGGCTCACGGTGAGCGAGCAGCCGGCCATATCCAGCGAGGTGACATAGCTGCCGACCAGCGAGCGCGCGATGCGCAGGCCGCGCTGCTCGAGCATGCGGCGCGCGGCATTGTACATCAGATAGAGCTCGATCGTCGGGGTGCCGCCGAAGCCATTGACCAACAACAGCGCCTCGGAGCCTGCGGGAGCGGCGAGATCGTCGGCAAGGGCGCTCGTCATTTCCGATGCGATCGCGTCGGCCTCCGCGAGCTTGACGCGGCGGCGCCCAGGCTCGCCGTGGATGCCGACGCCCATCTCCATCTCGTCTGCGCCGAGCGTGAAGGTCGGCGTGCCCGCGGCCGGGACCGTGCAGCTGGTCAGCGCCACGCCCATCGAACGCGTCCGCGCGTTGACGCGCTCGCCGAGCGCCACGCAGGTCTTGAGATCGGCGCCCTTCTCGGCGGCCGCGCCGACGATCTTCTCGACGATCAAGGTGCCGGCGACGCCGCGGCGCCCGATGCTGTAGGTCGACTTCTCGACCGCGACATCGTCATCGGTCACGATGGTGGCGGTGCGGCCTTCGGCGATCTCGGCTGCCATCTCGAAGTTCATGCGGTCGCCCGCATAGTTCTTGACGATGAACAGCACGCCGGCATCGCCCGCGACCGCCTGCGCGGCCTCGACGATCTGGTCCGGCGTCGGCGACGTGAACACCTGTCCGGGACAGGCGGCATCCAGCATGCCGTGGCCGACGAAGCCGGCATGCAGCGGCTCATGCCCGCTGCCGCCGCCCGAGACCAGCGCGACCTTCCTGCGGTTCAGCTCGCGGCGACGCACGAATTTGCGCTCGGCGCCCAGCACGACCAGATCGGCATGCGCGGCCGCGAAGCCGTCGAGGCTTTCGCCGAGCACATTGTCGACCGCATTGATGAACTTCTTCATGGTGTCCTCCCCGCTTCGTTCGGCGTTTTCGCCTATTTTTCCCGCATGATGCCGATCAGGCGCCGTGTGAATTCCTGCAGCAGCGTGTCGAGCTCGGCATTGCGCTTGGCGCTGCCGAGATCCGGCAGATGCAGCGTCAACGTCCGCTCGTGCGAGCCTTCGCTCAGCCGGCCGACGCGGCGCGGATGCGCGCGGGCATAGGCGCGCAAGAAGGCGGTCTTCGCCTGCGGCGGAAAGTGGCAGACATCGAAGATCGTGTTGAGATGCTGCACCGGGATCGGCACCGGATAGGCCGGGTTGCTGATCTGGCTGACGAAGCTGCGGTTCTTACCCATGGCATGGGCGAGGCGCAGTCGCATGCCGGACGGGCGGCTCTCCAGCACTTCCTTGAAGATGCGCTTATAGACCGCAACCGCGCCGGCTTCGGGCGCTTCATCGGCCGCCGTGTCAGCCAACACCGCCTCCGCTGCTCAGCCGGTCGATGGTCTGCTTGATCTGCGCCAGTGCCGATGCGTTCACGGACAATTCGCGCAGGCCGCAATTCAGAAGCGCGGGAAGACAGCGCGGATCACCCGCCATGTCGCCGCACAGGCTGACGCCGATGCCGGCGCGGCGGCCGTGCTCCGCGGTCCGCGCGATCAGTTCGAGCACTGCGGGATGCAAGGGGTCCATCAGGGGGGCGAGAGCTCCGTTGGAACGATCGCAGGCCAGCACATATTGCGCGAGATCGTTCGAGCCGATCGAGAAGAACGACGCCTTGAAGCTCGATACCGCCAGGGCCGCCGCCGGAACCTCGACCATGATTCCGAGCTCCGGGAGCATCGCGGCAATGCCGTCCGCCTGCAAGCGCTGCACGATGCCGGCGAACAGCTTCCGTCCCGCCTCGAGCTCGTCCGCCGACGTCACCATCGGGAACATGACCTTGAGGTTGCCGCGCACCGCGGCGCGGGCCAGCGCGCGGAGCTGGACGGCAAAAATCTCGGGCCGGGCCAGGCAAAGCCGCAAGCCGCGCACGCCGAGGAACGGATTGGCCTCGCCGTCGAATGTAAAGCCGGGCACCGGCTTGTCGCCGCCGGCATCGAACGTGCGGATCGTGACCGGCCGCGCTCCGGCCCAGCGCAGTACCGTGTCATAGGCCTGGAATTGGGTCTCCTCATCCGGCAGGTGACTTTGCCCGACGAGCAGGAATTCCGTCCGCATCAGGCCGATGCCGTCGGCATATTGCGCGTCCGCATCATCGAGGTCGTCGACCCGCTGGATATTGATCAGGAGCTTGATGTGTTCGCCGCGCCACGAGGCCGTCGGCCGCCGCAGGATCGCGCGCGCGGATGCCCTGCTCTTGCGATGGCTCTCGCGTCGCTTCTCGAAGATGCGCACCTGCTCGGCGCTGGGATCGAGCTCCAGCGTCGCGCCTTCGCCATCGAGCAGCGCCGTGGCGCCGGCATTTGGGATGGCGCCGAGTTGCACGACCATCGGGATGCCGCGCGCACGCGCCAGCATCGCGACGTGGCTGGTCGGACTGCCGTGCAGCAGCGCGAGGCCGCCGCCGCCGGACCAGTCGATCTCCAGGAAGCGTGACGGCGGCAGGTCGTCGGCACAGACGACGCCTCCGCTCGGGATCTTCAGCGGCTCGCCTTCGTCGCCGCGCAGGATGTGGACGACGCGGTCGCGCAGGTCCGCAAGATCCGACGAACGCGCCTGCAGATACTCATCCGCCGCCGAATTGTACTCCGCGATCTGCTCGTCGAGCGTCGAGCGCCATGCGACGTCGGCCGGACGCCCCTCGCCGATCGACGCGAAGATCGCCTCGATCAGATCCTCATCCTCCAGCAATGCGACCTGGAATTCGAGGATTTGCGCGGCTTCGCCGCCGGCGCTGGCGGCAAGATCGGCGATCTGCCCGCTTGCGAGATCGATCGCCTTGCGCAACGCGAGCGCCTCCTCGACCAGCGTGCCGGCCACCCGCTCGCCGCCGGCGCCCGCATCGACGCGAACCAGCGGACCATGGGCAAAGCCGATCGAGGCGGTCCTGCCGCGGTAAGCCGATCCTGCAGCGCCGCCCTGCATGCTAGCCTGCTCCATCCGGAAAATCGCTGGCAACCAGGTCGACCAGGGCCGCGACGGCGGCCTCGGCGTCGCTGCCGGATGCCTTGATCTCGATCGTGCTGCCGTGCGCGGCGCGCATCGCCACGATCTTGGCCACGCTCTTGGCATTGATCCACTCGGGTGCACCCGCGACCCGCACCGAGATCTGCGCCTGGAATTTCTTGGCGAGCTTGGTCAGCTTGACTGCCGGGCGCGCATGCATGCCTACCGCATGCACCAGCCGCACATTGCCGGTGAAGATCTGTCCGTCCGCTTTATCAAGCATACTCATCATCCATCATCGCTTCGCCGACATCTCAATCGGCAGAGAGTTCCTCGGCCACGGCCTTGACCTGAGCCAGCGAGCTGCCGCCCGCCGCCTCGGTCGCCGCCATCACAGCGCCCTCGACGATCGGCGCGTTGCAGACGACAACGAGATCGCGCCGCGCGGGCTCCAGCATCTCCACCGCCATTTCGCTGTTGGTCTCGGCACCGCCGAGATCGACGAGCACCGCAACACCCTTCGGAGACCAGGCGTCATTGATGGCGTCGATGATCAGCGGCACGCTGGTGCCCAATCCGCCGTCGGGATTGCCGCCGCAGAACGCCACCTTGACTTCGCTGCCGACCATCTGCCGCACCATGTCGGCGGTTCCCTTGGCGATGTCGCTCGAATGCGAGACGATCACGATTCCCACGGTGTCGGTCATGCCCGTGCCTCCAGGCCGGCGCACACCGCCTGCACCAGCACGCAGCTCGATCGCGCGCCCGGATCGACATGGCCGACGCTGCGCGCGCCGAGGAACGACGCGCGCCCCTTGGTGGCCTGCATCGGCGCCGTCCGTTCGACCGCCTCGGTCGCGGTGGTGCGCACCCGCGCGATCAGATCCGGCTGGCCGGCCGCCGTCTTCAATGTCTCAAGCACCGGAACCAGCACATCCAGCATCGTCTTCTCGCCAACCTGCGAGCGGCCGCGCGCGCTCACTGCGTTCACGGCGCTGCTGAACACGTCAGCGAGATCCTCGGGCAGGTGCTTGTCGTGCGACAGCGCCTCGCCGGCGGCAAGAAAGAAGCTGCCATAGAGCGGCCCGGAGGCGCCGCCGACCGTCATCACCAGGGTCTTGCCGATCATCTTCAGCGCTTCGTCGAGCGGCTGCGCCGAGATCGCATCAAGCTTGCCGAGCACGGCTTCGCAACCGCGCTTCATATTGGTCCCGTGGTCGCCGTCGCCGATCGCCTGATCGAGGCTCGTCAGCTCCGGCGCGCTGGCGATGACCTGCTCTGCGGCCGCCTTGACCAACGACTTGAATGTCTCTGATGGCACCGACATCTCCTCGATCCTCTCGCCCCTCTAATGAACCGCCGCGGCAATGCGCTGCCCCGCGCGGTCGAAACACAACGGATGCACCAGATGCAAGTCGACCTCCTGGCCGGCCTGCAGCGGCTGGTGCGGATCCGCCAGCGTCACCAGCGTCTCGCCCTTATAGTCCAGATGAATATGATTCTGCTCGCCGAGGTGCTCGACCCGATGCACGCGGCCGACCATCTGGCCGCCGTTGCGCGCGGCAAGCTGAAGATGCTCGGTGCGAATGCCGACCGTCTCGGTGCCAGCCGGCATCGCGACATCGGAGAGCAGGCGAGCCGGCAGGAAGTTGATCTGAGGCGTGCCGAGCCGCGAGGCGACGTAGCTGCTGGACGGGCTTTCGTAGATCTCCCGGGGCGTGCCGAGCTGAAGCAACTGGCCGTCCCTGATCACGCCAATTCGCGAGGCCATCGTCATCGCCTCGACCTGATCGTGGGTGACATAGAGGATGGTCGCGCCGAGCTCGATCTGGATCCGCTTGAGTTCGAGGCGAAGCTCAGCACGGAGTTTTGCGTCCAGCGAGGACAGCGGCTCGTCCATCAGATAGATCGAGGGATCGCGGACCAGGGCCCGGCCGATCGCCACGCGCTGCATCTCGCCGCCGGAGAGACGGGTGGCGCGGTTGTTCAGCTTGCTCGCGATGTGCAGCAGCTCCGCGGTCTGTTCGACGCGCTTGCGGATGATCGGCTCGGCCACCCGCCGCGCCGGAGAGCGCAGCGGAAACGCCAGATTGTCGTAGACCGTGAGATGCGGATACAGCGAATATTGCTGGAACACGAAGGCGATGTCCCGCGAGCCGGGCGGATCATGCGTCACGTCGCGCCCGTCGATCATGACGGAGCCCGTATCGGGGCTCTCCAGTCCGGTGATCAGCCGCAGCGTCGTGGTCTTGCCGGCACCGCTCGGCCCGAGCAGGACCAGGAACTCGCCATCGCTCACCGTCAGCGAGAGGTCGCGGACCGCTTCGACCGCGCCGAAGCGCTTGTTGACGTTGCGCAGGGTGACGTCAGCCATGGCGCACGCCCTCCGCGCTGGCGGTCCTGATCGCAAGGCCGCTGCCGATGTCGAACAGCGCCAGCCGCGCCGCATTGAATTCGAGACCTATGGTTTCACCGATCCGCACCGACGCGCTGGACGGCAGCCGCGCCGCGACCCGCCCATAGGCCGTGTCGACGGTGACGATCTGGGTGGTGCCGAGATATTCCGCGCCGAACACCTCGCCGCGAACGGCGCCCGCGTCGGCGAAGCGGATATGCTCCGGACGGACGCCGAGCGCCAGCGGCGCGCTCGCACGGTCCTCGCGGATCTCCGGCACCGCAAGCCTGGTGTCATGGAAGCTGACCGCGCGATCGCCGGATCGCAGGCCGCCCTCAAAGCGCAGGAAGTTCATCGGCGGCGAGCCGATGAAGTCGGCCACGAACATGCTCGCGGGCCGGTCATAGACCTCCCGCGGCGTGCCGATCTGCTCGACACGTCCCTTGTTCATGACGGCGATCTGGTCGGCCATCGACATCGCCTCGAGCTGGTCGTGGGTGACATAGACCGTGGTCGCCTTGATGCGATCGTGCAGGTCGCGCAGCTCGCCGCACATCAAATGACGAAACTCGGCGTCGAGCGCGCCCAGCGGCTCGTCCATCAGGAACGCCTTCGGGCGCCGCACCATGGCGCGCCCGAGCGCGACGCGCTGCCGGTCGCCGCCCGAGAGTTTCGAGGTCTTGCTCGACAGCAGATGCTCGATCTGCAACATCCGCGCGGTCTCCTGCACCCGCTCGCGGATCTCACGCCGGCCCATACCCTGGCACTTCAGGGGGAAGCCGATGTTCTCCCCGACATTCATGTGCGGATAGAGCGCGAACAGCTGGAACACGAAGGCGATATCGCGCGCGGCAGCACGGTGGAACGTGACGTCCTCGCCATCGAGCAGGATCTTGCCTTCGGTCGGCAGCTCAAGGCCGGCGATCATGCGCAACGTGGTGGTCTTGCCGCAGCCGGAGGGCCCGAGCATCGCGAAGAACGTGCCGTCGTCGATCGTGAAGGTCGAGCCTTCCACCGCGGTGAACTGATCGAAGGACTTGCGCAGATTTTCGATGCGGATCTGTGCCATGGCGCTATTCCGGAAAATGGCTGACAATGACGAAGCCGACCGTGCCGGCCAGGATCGTCACGAAGGAGTAGCTGTAGAGATCGATCGACCAGGGCTGCACCAGCATGATGATGCCGCCTCCGATCAGGGTCATCGCGATAGCCTCCCACGGCCCGCGACGGAACCAGCGCGCTACGCTAGCTTTGGCAACCGCAGAGCCGTTCATTTGCGCACCGCTCCGAAGGTGATGCCGCGCAGCAGATGCTTGCGCAACAGCACGGTGAACATGACGATCGGGACGACGAACAGCGTGGTCGCGGCGGCAACCGCCGGCCAATCCTGCCCGCCCTCGCCGATGATGAAGGGGATGAAGGGCGGCATGGTCTGCGCCTCGCCGCTGGTCAGCAGCACCGCGAAGGCGTACTCGTTCCAGGAGAAGATCAGGCAGAAGATCGCGGTCGCCGCGATCCCGGTGACGGCCTGTGGCAACACCACCTTGCGCAGCGCCTGCAGCCGCGTATAGCCGTCGACCAGCGCCGCCTCCTCATACTCGCGCGGGATCTCATCGATGAAGCCCTTGAGCAGCCAGACCGCGAGCGAGACGTTGACGGCGGTGTAGAGCAGGATCATGCCGAGCCGCGTGTCGGTCAGATTGAGCTGCCGGTACATCAGATAGATCGGGATCGCCACCGCGACCGGCGGCATCATGCGCGTGGAGAGGATGAAGAACAGCAGATCGTCCGCCAGCGGAATGCGGAAGCGCGAGAACGCGTAGGCCGCGAGCGTGCCGAGGAAAACCGCGAGGAAAGTCGAGCCGAAGCCGATGATCAACGAGTTGACGAAGCGCGGCACGACCTTGGACGGCCCGGCGATCACCATGTCCCGCTTGCGCACCAGCTTATCGTACCAGGTTTCCGGCGGCGGCAGCTTGGCGATGAAGTCCGGCGTCTGGCGCGTCCGCACCGTGAACAGGTTCACATAGCCTTCGAGGGTCGGCTCAAAGATCACCTTGGGCGGATAGGCGATGGCGTCGCTCTGCGACTTGAAGGCGGTGGCGACGATCCACAGCAGCGGCAGGATCGTGATCACGGCATACAGGATGACGAGGCCGCCGGCGAACGCCTTGGTGCGCGGCGAGGCCTCGACGATCGAATGCGCGGTGGATTTGGTCAGGACAGATTTGGTGGCGGCAGCGGTCATCGTTGCTTCACCTTGTTGAGCGTCTTGACGTAGATGTTGGCGGCGCCGAACACGGTCACGAACAGGATGATGGCAAGCGCCGAGGAATAGCCGGTGCGCCATTTCTCGAACGCCGCGCGCTTCAGCGAGATCGACACCAGCTCGGTGGTCGAGCCTGGCCCGCCCGAGGTCAGGAGGTTGACCATATCGAACATCTTGAAGTTCTCGATCGCGCGGAACAGCACCGCGAGCATCAGGAACGGCACCGTCATCGGCAGCGTGATCGACCAGAACTGCCGCCATGCCGAGGCGCGATCGACTTCCGCGGCCTCATAAATGTAATCGGGGATCGAGCGCAGCCCGGCGAGGCAGATCAGCATCACGTAGGGCGCCCACATCCAGGTATCGACCAGCACGATGGTCCACGGCGCAAGCGACACCTGCCCGGTCATGCTGAACGAGCTCGGTGGCACGCCGGTCAACAGGCTGATCAGATAGTTGAACGGCCCGATCTGCGGCTGCAGCAGCAGCGTCCAGAAATTGCCGACCACCGCCGGCGACAACATCATCGGCAGCAGGATGATCGTGGTCCAGAAGCTGTGGCCGCGAAACTGACGGTTGATCAGAAGCGCCAGGCCGAAGCCTATGACCACCTGCAACGCCACCGACGAGATGACGAACTGCGCCGTGGTCTGCAGCCGGAACCAGACGTCCTCGTCGGTGAGGATGTCCCTGAAATTGTCGAGGCCAACGAACCGCAGCGGCAGATAGGACATGCTGAGGTTGAGGTTGGTGAAGGACAGCCGGATCATCCAGATCAGCGGAAAGATGTTGATCGCGAGCAGCAGCGCTATCGTCGGCGCGACGAACAGCCAGGCGATGGCCCGGTCCGACAGGCCGTGGACGCGCCGGGCGGCGCGGGATTTTACAGGCTTGCTCACGCCTGGGATCGTAGCATGATCGGGTTGGAGGATCGTCGTCATCGTGTCCATCAGCGGGGCTGGGCCGGTTCGGATTCCCCGAGGCAGCCCTCGGGGAATCCAGTTCAGGTGATGTGCGGGCGGGCGCTATTGCGAGGCGACTTCCTTGCCCTGCTCCTTGAACACCTTGGTCCAGTCCTTGACCAGGAGATCGAGCGCCTGCTGTGACGTGCCCTTGTCGGCGACGACGTAGTCATGCACCCGCTTCTGCATGTCGAGCAGCAGCTGCGCGTAGGACGGCTCGGCCCAGAAGTCCTTGACGATGCCCATCGACTCCAGGAATTGCGGCGCGAACGCCGCGCTCTTCGGGAAGTCGGGCGCGTCGACCACCGCCTTGAGCGCCGAGTAGCCGCCGATCTGCCACCATTTCTGCTGCACGGCAGGCTGCGCGAACCATTTGATGTAGGCGAGTGCGTCGTCCTTGTGGTCGGAGGTTGCCACCACCGAGATGCCCTGTCCGCCGAGCTGCGTGAAGTGCCCCTTCGGACCTGCCGGGTTGACGAAGAAGCCGATCTTGTCGCCGCCGACATTCGGGTCCTTGTAGAGACCGGGAAAGAAGGCGAACCAGTTCATCTGCATCGCGACCTGGCCCGACTTGAAGGCATCAAGTCCTTCCTGCATGTAGGCGTTGGTCATGCCCGGCGCCGTGCAGCATTTGTAGAGCTCCTTGTAGAACTCGAGCCCCTTGGCCGCGTCGGCGGAATTGACGATGCCCTGCATCTGGTACGGCTTCTTCGGATTGTCGTAGGCGAAGCCGTAATTGTAGAGCACGTTGGTCACGCCCATCGTGATGCCTTCCGAGCCACGCTCGGTGAAGATGTAGGCGCCATAGACCTTCTTGCCGTCGATCTCGCGGCCCTGGAAGAACTCGGCGATCTGCTTCAGCTCGTCATAGGTCTTCGGCGGCGCCAGATCGCGGCCGTACTTGGCCTTGAACGCGGATTGAATCTCGGGCCGAGAGAACCAGTCCTTGCGGTAGGTCCAGCCCACCGCGTCGGCCATGGCCGGCAGTGCCCAGTAGTTCGGCGTGTTCTTCGGCCATTGCGAGTAGCCGACGACGGTCGCCGGGACGAAATCGTCCATCGAGATCTTCTCTTTGTCGAAGAAGTCGTTGAGCTTGACGTACCACTTGTTCTCGGCGGCGCCGCCGATCCATTGGCTGTCGCCGATGATCAGGTCGCACAGCTTGCCGTGCGAGTTGAGCTCGTTGAGGAAGCGATCGGCGTAGCTCGTCCAGGGGACGAACTCGTACTTCATCTCGATGCCGGATTGCTTGGTGAAGTCCTTGCCCAGCTCGACCAGTGCGTTGGCCGGGTCCCATGCCGCCCAGCACAGCGTGAGCTGCTTGCCTTGCGCTGCGGCTTCCCCGCCGCCGAGAACCCCAAGTGCTGCGGCCGCAACGACCGTGGACGCCACCGTACTGCGTAACCATCCCAATCTTCGCATATCCATTTCCTCCCTATCGTTGAAGCACCTAACTCGCCCGGCGCATCCCTGACGGATTGACGCCGAGACTTCGAAACCGAGTTGATGAGCGATGATGGAGAGCGAGACTGAACGCGTCCGGAAGTTGGGGTCCGGATGGCGGGGCTCCTCCCACACATCAGCTCGATGCGCGATGTTTATCGTTTTTGTAATACTAAACGTATTACTAAATTCAGGAACCCGTCAAGCCGATTTCTTGCGAGCCTCAAGAGGAGCTGGCTGCGCTATCCAGCGCAGACGAATCGCTGCAGTGCACCAAAGCCGATAGCGGAAAGCACCCAGCGCTGGGCTCGGCTTGATGTTTAGTGGATCGTTTTACTGAACGTTCAGCGCAATGACGAACGCCCTGCCCGCGTCGCATCACCTCGTCAAAGCAAGGCGAACGCGATCGAACACGGCCAATCGCGGAGCCTGATCAACAAGTGCGTATTACGTCGCGTGGCGCCGCCACGCATGGGCTGCAAGGGCGAAGCGTCTCGGGTGAAGCCAAAGCACGCGAGAGCGACGACGGAACGCTCCGGCGCTTCGCGAACTGCCTCACTGATTCAAGATCGGCGGAATGTCCTTGGCCGCTTTCGGTCCTGGCAGCGAGCTGAGATAGGCGTGGATGTCGGCGGCATCCTTGTCCGACAGCACGTCGGCGGAGAATGACGGCATGTCGTTCGGCGCCTCGCGCAGGAAGGCGATGAAGGACTCCACCGGCAGTGCTATCTGCGCCAGCGCGGGCGTCAGGTAATTGAAGCGGCCGCCCTGCCCGGCGCGGCCGTGGCATTCGAAGCAGCCATCGGCAAGATAAAGCCGCTTGCCGTTGACGGCATCGCCGGCCGGCGCGTCTTCGGCGCGCGATGCAACGACGTTGCCAGTAGCGAAAGCCCCAGCGATCGCGGCGACGGCGGCAAGACGCTTCACAGTTCCACTCATCATCGCCATCTCCGCTTCAACGCTGATCCATCACGACGTCGAGCAGCGCCGGCTGGCCGCTCTTGACCACGGCGATCGCGCGCTTCAACGCGGGCGCCAGCGCATTCGGATCGCTGATCGGTCCCTCGCCATAGACGCCGAACCCCTTGGCAACGGTCGCATAGTCGACGAGGGGATCCTTGATCGTGGTGCCGATATCGGCGTTGGTGATGCCGCGGCCATGGCGCGCAGCCATCGCCTGCAGATACATGTATTCCTGATGATAGGCGCGGTTGTTGTGCACGATGTAGAGCATCGGGATCTGATGGTGCGCGGCCGTCCAGAGCGTCGAGGGCACGAACATGAAGTCGCCGTCGCCGCCGATCGCAACCGTCAATCGTCCATGCCGCTTGTTGGCGAGCGCAGCCCCGAGCGAAGCCGGCAGGGTGTAGCCGACACCGCCGCCGCCGGAGCCGCCGTTCCATTGATACGGCTTGGTGAAATTCCACAAGCGATGCGGCCATGACAGGCCGATCGAAGTGCCGACCAGCGACCAGTCCTCATCCTTGATCTGGCTGTAGAGCTCGGCGCACAGCCGCGCCGTGGTGATCGGGCTCGCGTCCCAGCCTATCGTGGCGTCAAGCTTCGCCTGCTCGACGGTGGCGAGCTTCGTCGCCGCAAGCTTCTTGCCGCGTGCGTCGAACGCGGCCTTGCGTCCCTCGTCGATCCGGCGTTTGACCTGCTCGGTCAGCGCCGGCAGGCTCGCCTCGGCGTCACCGGCGATGTCGAGATCGACCTCCTGATAGCGGCCGAGGTCCTGGTAGTTGGCCTTCATGTAAAGGCCGCGGGTGCCGAGCGTGACGATCCTGGCGGTCTTCTTGTAGCGCGGCTCAGACGTCCGCACGATGCGATCATGGAAATCGCTGAGCGAGCCCCAGATGTCGTTGACCTCCAGCGCCAGGATCAGGTCGACCTGCGACAGGATGGAACGGCGGAACGACTGGTTGAGCGGATGGCGCGAGGGGAAATTCATCCGCCCGAAATTATCGATCACGGCGCATTGCAGGGTTTCCGCAAGCTCCACCAGGCGCGGCATGCCGGCGGGCGTGCGCGCCATCCGGTCGCACAGGATCACCGGATTGTCCGCCGCGACCAGCATCTTGGCGAGCTCGGCCAACGCCGCGTCGTCGCCCTGCGGCGCCAGCGCCGGGGTGAATTTCGGGATGCGCAGGCGGTCGCGGTTCGGAATCGGGTTTTCCTGCAGCTCCTGATCGAGCGACAGCATCACCGGCGCCATCGGCGGCGTGGTTGATATCTTGTAGGCGCGCAGCGCCGATTCCGCGAAATGCTGCAGCGAGGCCGGCTGGTCGTCCCACTTGACGAAGTCGCGCGTCAGCGCCGCGGGGTCGATCGCCGAATGCGGCCATTCGGCGCCCGGCGCGCGCTTGTCGGCCTCCATGATGTTGCCGCCCATCACGATGACGGGGACGCGGTCGCACCAGGCGTTGTACATCGCCATCGATGCATGCTGCAGCCCGACCACGCCATGGCAGATCATGGCGAGCGGCTTGCCCTCGATCTTGGCGTAGCCCTGGCCCATATGCACCGCGATCTCCTCATGCGGGCAGGTGATGATCTCGGGCTTCTTGTTGCCGCCATGATTGATGATGGCCTCGTGCAGGCCGCGGAAACTCGAGGCGCAGTTCATCGCGAGGTAATCGATGTCGAGCGTCTTGAGCACGTCGACCATGAAGTCGCCGCCGCTCGAGGTCTGATTGACCGGATCGGCCGGCGGCGGCAGCGCATCGGCCGCCGCGAGCCTCGGGCCCGGGAGCGCAGCTTTGGATCGCTGTTCGGAAATCCCTGGCATCGCGGTGTTGGCGGCCGCAGGGGCAGCCAGCGCCGCCGCACCGGCGACGGTCGCACCCTTCAGGAAATTTCGGCGGCCGGGATCGAGCGCGCCTGCGCGGCGCGAGTCGCTGCGTTTCGGCATGTCCTCTCCGGGAACTTAGACCAGATGCCTACGAGCTCATTGCTTGTTGGCATGAGTGTCGTCCCGAAGCTCGGGAGCCGTCAATACACAGACGCGTAAGCGTGCAGCTTTTGGCTGAGGTGCTCCGCGAAATTGGCATGGGAAGAGGAAGACGCGCTTCGGCCTAGCGCGCCAGTGCTGCGATCAACTCGACTTCGATCGATGCGTTGCGCGGAAGCTGCGCGACGCCAACGCTCGTCCTGGTGTGCAGTCCCCGCTCCGGACCGAACAGCTCCACGATGAGCTCCGATGCGCCGTCGGCGACCGCGGTCTGACCGCTAAAATCCGCGGCGCTGTGCACGAACACGGTGAGCTTCAGGATCTGCGTGACATTGTCGAGCGACCCCAGATGCGCCTTGATCGCGGCCAATCCGCGGATCAGCGCCAGCCGTGCACCCCGCTTGGCATCTTCCGGTGTGACATCGCGGCCAACCTGGCCGACGACATGCACCTTGTCGCCGTCGCGCGGAAGCTGACCGCTGACATAGATCGTGTCGCCATGGACCACGACCGGCGCGTAGGCGCCGCCGGCCGCCGCCGACATCGGCAGCTCGATGTTGAGTTCGTTCAGCCGCTGCTCGAGATTCACGATTGCATGCCAGCGAACTGGCCCTCCAGCCCGGACGGCGGCTTCTGAGCGAAGCGGAGCTCCGTCTGCCGCCGGGCGCTTTTGTTAACTCGGTTCTGTGTGACGCGGTACCCGGGAACATGCTCTCGGAGCAATTCTGCCGTTATCAGCGCTGTGCGCGGCGTTTCAGATATGCGCAGAGCATGTCGGGCCATGTCTCAGCCGCCAGACGGGAAATAGCCGTCATATTTTGGCCATAGCCCGTTTCTTAAAGGCCCGAGCGGGCCATGTCCCGCCTCTGTTTTGCGTCGCCTGGCCGGTGCGGTCGCTTCGCAACCAAATCGCAGATCATCGCTGCGCCCTCCCACAATCAGGATGGACTGCCAACAACAAGAGGACTTTGTAATGCGTAAAACTCTCGCGGCTGTCGCCGTGCTCTTGGCCTTCGCTTCATCTGCTGCAGAAGCTCGCGGCCGTCACCACCATCATCGGCACCATGCACATTCCGGTCGCCCCGCTGCGTGGTGCGGGTGGTTCATGCGCGCGCAGGTCGGCAGCGATCCCGGTCCTCAATACAATCTGGCGCGCTCCTGGGCGCGATACGGCTCTAATGCAGGCGGCCCTTCGGTCGGCGCGATCGTCGTCTGGCGTCACCACGTCGGCAAGATCGTGGGTCACGAGAACGGCCAGTGGATCGTCCAGAGCGGCAACGATGGACATGCCGTGCGCACGCGGCCGCGCTCACTGGCCGGCGCCATCGCGTTCCGCAACGCTTACGCTTCGTTCTAAGGGAACTCTCGAACGCTTCTGCTAACATGCAAGCCGGCGACGTTCAGCGGTATACGAACCGTTCATCATCGCGGCTTACGTTCAAGCGGGGTTTCGCCCTGAAGCCCTCAGACGGGCGCCGTCACCAGCGTTGACCTGGTGGCGGCGCCTTTTTTCAGGAATGCATTGGCTTGCCTCAGAAACCGAAGAAAGTCGCAGCTGCTTCCACGGCCGTTTCCTGCTGGTCGGCCGCTTACATCAGCATCTGCAATGCCGTGACGGTTTTCGCTGTGACCGGCGGCGTTCTCGGATTGCTGCTGGCTGCCAAGCGTTATCTATGAGCCTTCAGCGCTTTCCGAGACTCTTCAGATATGCGCAGAACATGTCGGCCATCGCGTCGGCGTAGCTCTCGATCTCGGCCTGACTTCGCGGGCTCTCTGAAAAATCCTTGCCCACCGTGCTCATCGTGGTCGTGATCAGATCGCCGGCCGTCGCGCGGACCGCGTCGGAAGCTTTCGGCAATGCCTCGCGCATGAAGACCTCGACGATACGCTCGCCCGATGCGCGCGCCGCGCGGGCTTCGGGCGCGTCGCGATAAAGCGGCGCGGCGTCATTCAGTGCGACGCGCACCGCGGCCTCCTCGCATTCGGAACGGATGAAGGCGTGCACCAGCGAACGCAACCGCTCCAATGGCGGCCGCGTGCGATCGGCGAGAATGTTGCGCAGCAGGCTGGAGTTCTGCCGCCACTCATCGCTCTGCAGCCGGAACAGAATCGACGCCTTGTTCGGAAAATACTGGTACAGCGAGCCGACGCTGACGCCGGCCCGCTCGGCCACCCGTGCCGTGGTGAAGCGCTGCGCGCCCTCCTTCGTCAAAACCTGAACAGCTGCATCGAGGATCGCCGCGACGAGCTCGGCCGAGCGGGCCTGTTGCGGCTGTTTTCGTGAGGAAATTGAAGAGCTTCGCCGTCCGGTCATGAACGCCCTGGGGAATGCGATTAGCGAATGCGAATAATTATTCGTATTTCTGGCGAGGCGCAAGGACGCGCCGCCTTTCAGACCGGAGACCGACATGACCACCCTCATTTCACCTGAGCTCGCGGGCCTGCTCGACCGCCTGTTCGCGCAAGCCTCCGCCGCTGACGAAGAGACCCAGCTCGCGGTGGCCGACCTTTCCGATGCGGAACAGGCGCGCCTGATGCGGAGCAAGACCGACTACCGCGCGCTCTACGGCCGCCTGAACAATGTGCCGCTCGCGGTCTCGCGCGAGACCGGCGCGCTGCTCTACATGCTGGCGTGCGGCACGCGGGCGCGGAACATCGTCGAGTTCGGCACCTCGTTCGGCATCTCGACGCTGCACCTCGCCGCCGCGCTGCGCGACAATGGCGGCGGCCGGCTGATCACATCCGAATTCGAGCCGTCCAAGGTGGCGCGCGCCCGGGACAATCTCGCCGCCAGCTGCCTCGACGACCTGGTCGAGATCCGCGAGGGCGACGCGCTCGAGACACTGCGCACCGGTCTGCCCGATACGATCGACCTCGTGCTGCTCGACGGCGCCAAGGCGCTCTACCCCGACATCCTCGATCTCGTGGAGCGCCGCCTGAAGCCGGGCGCCTTCGTCGTCGCCGACAATGCCGACCACAGCCCCGACTATCTGGCACGGGTGCGCTCGCCGGCGAGCGGCTATTTGTCGGTGCCGTTCGGCGAAGACGTCGAGCTGTCGATGCGGCTCGGCTGAGCGGATGCTGGCGGAGCGCGCGATCAGACCGTTTTGATCCTGTCGATGACGGCGGACAATCGCGCGCGCTTTGCTGGGTCGGTGACGTATTGGAGACTGGCTTCGAGGTCGCGAAGGACGCTGCCCACTTTCCATTTCGCTTGCCCGTCGGCAACCACCTGCATTGCCAGTTCCTCGGCCTTGTCGGGATCACCGAGATCAAAGGCCGCGGCAAGCTGCGTCGGGCGCAGCCATTCGTCGGCAAGCTGCAATCGTCTGGCCCGCTCGCAGGCGGCAATCGCGACCCGCACGGTGGCCTGCGCAAGATCCTCGTCGCCCGGGTTCCCCCGAGCACGATAGAGACGGGGCAAGTTGCTGGAGCAATAATAGGCGTTGAGATCGAGCTCCATACCCTGCTGATAACAGTCGATCGCCTTCTCGAGCTCCTCCTTGCGGCGAGGAGAGTCGGCTGGTGCGGCTCTGGCGAGGCGTTTGTGGCGGCCCCCCATCAAGCCGAGCCGTTCCGGCGTCGGCCCCGCGAAATCAATCAACGTCTGGATCTCGGCAATGGCCTGGATGTCGTCGCCGGCCTGGGCCGCGGCAAATGCACGATTTTCCTGCACTTCAGGCTCGTTGGCGAAGCGGTCGGGAAGCTTGCTAATGAAGTCCAGCACGATGCTCCAGTCGGCGGCATCGTTGACGCAGTCGCGCAGCATCAGCAACAAAGCTAGCGCCTTTGCATAAGTGGCGGGCGGACTTCCCTCGGTCGCGATCAGCGCTTGGGCCCGCGCCATGCGCTGATCCGGGGCCGCCGCGCGCACCGCGCGTATCTTGGTCTGAAACGCGGCTTGCTCGGCGAGTTGACCTCGCATCGACGTCGCCTTGCGCGGATCGACCTTGTCAGGAAAACCCGGGATCGACTGATGCATCGGCGAAATCCCGGCGGCGAGCGTCTTGATGGGATCCTTGATGGCAGCCTGCATCGCGGCGGCGGTCGCCTCGGTGATCTCACCTTCGGGCAGCGGGTAACGGACAGTCCGCAACTGGACGACATCGAACAATTGCTTGGACCAGTCGGCCGCGAGCAGGACGCATCCCGTCTTCTGTGATGCGTGGCGAATGCCGACCTCATAATAGACGTTGCCGTTCGGAATCGTCATGTCGGCCAGCACGAGATCGGCGAAGTAGATCCGCTCCAGCATTTCGCTGACGATCAACGCGCTGGTGTCCTGGTCGGCACGCACCGGCTGATAGCCCAGTGCCTTGATGGCCGGAACGTAAGCCCGATCCCAGAGCGCGTTAAAATCGATCTCGGCTGGACCAAACTTGGGGTCGGCCTGGGTCGGCTTGCGACCGTAAGGCATGATCATGAAACAAGACGGCATACTGCAATTCCTTCAGTCCCATAATTTTCTCGTATCCAGCCAGTAAATCCAGGTCGTCTTGCGCCCCGCCTCTTCCATCAGGTGCTTGGCACCGCCAGGGCCATCGCCGCCCTCGCCGTTCCACAGGCAGATGAAGGCGATCTTCTCGTCGCCGAACCGGGCGGCGCGCTGCAGCATCCATTGATTGTCGCGCTCGTAGGCGTTTTCGCCGGCCGGCAGCGGCCCGAGTTCGTCGGGCATGACGTGGAGCGTCGCTTTCGATTTCGCGGCGAAATAGCGCGCACGCCAATTGCCACCGGCGAAATCCACCGAGCCGGCGAGGAAGGTCGGCTCATCGAACGGAATGTAGATCTCAAGCCGCATGCCCTGCGCGAGGGCGGCTTCCGCAAACAGGAGATCGCCGCCGCAGGCCCCGCCGCAGATTGCAAGGTCGCCTTTGCTGACCCCGATCCGCACAAGCGCGGCGGCAATCGCGGCGGCCGCCGCGGGCTCCTTGTCCGGGGGAAAGCGTGGCGTCTTTCGATCTGGCGCATCGATCATGTGACCGCTGAAGAGAACCACCGTGTTCGGTGATTTGGCGTCTTGTTCCGTGGCCATCGCGACACCTCGACTCATGATTGGATCATTGTGTCCAGGTGACGAACTTAACTGAAGGCGAATTCCTTGTCGAAACCGGGGTCGGAGTGTCGGGACGCCGCTCCGCGCGGCATCACGTGAGATCGAAGGCCTGCGGGAAATGTTCCGGCCTGACCTGCTCCTTCGCCGCGAGCTGTCCGATCGCGGCGAGTTCGTCCATGTTCTTCGGGTCGTCCATCGCTGCGACCTTCGCAAGCGCGTCCGGCGTCCGATCGATGCGGAGCTTCTCCTTCAGCCAAGCCGTTTCCAGCAGCACGTTGTAGCGCGCATAGGTCGCGAGTTGCGGCCCGTTCTGGCTGTCCGCAATCATATCCGTCACCGCGCGATCGATCGGCCACGGCGTCAGGCAATTGGTCAGCCATTGCAGCATGCCGTGATTGTGCCGGCTGCAATCATCCATGAGCGATTGCAGTGAGCGCACGCCCTGCTCCGCCGCCGGCATGTGAAGGATCTGCTCCGTCGGGTAGGTCGACCTGAATACGCCGGTACCCGCCGAGATCAGCAGGAGCTTGTCCTTGCCGCTATGCCAGCGAAAGCCGTGGCCATGGAGTGCCGCGAGCATCAGGAGTTGCAGAGCCGGATCGTTAAACGGACTGACGCCGCCGTCGACGAAGGCGCCGTTGACCGTGTGACCGTCGCGTGCCGAGATCGTGATCTCCTCCGGTTTGAAATAGGTTGGCGCCGCGGTGCTGGCGCGCACCACTTGGGTCAGCCGCAACGCGCCGTCCTGCTTGGCAAAGACCGCGTCCGGATTGTTATGCAGCGGCCAGGGGCTGCCGGTATCAAGACGCTTGGTCATGATCATCAAGCCGGTGCGGATGCGATCGCCGCCGATCACGGTGTCGGCGCCGAGCTGCGCATCGAGCGCGCGCTGCAAGGCGTCGGAACTGAATTTCGGCGCCAGCAGCCCTCGCCGCCAGAACGATTCCTGTAAGATGTCCGTGCCGATCGAGCGATAGAGCTTCTTCAGGGCGTCGACGGTCATGCCGCAGGCAAGCCCAGCTGCGATGATCGATCCCGTCGAGGTACCGCCGATCAGATCGAAATAGTCGCACAGCAACAGGTCGTTGTTCTTGTACCGCTCGCGCAACTGCATCTCAATCGCGGCCAGGTATTCCAGCGTCAGAATGCCGCGAATGCCGCCACCGTCGAGCGCCAATATCCGTTTCGGCCCGGCGTCACGATCAAGATGCTGCTGCTTGGTCTTCGGCATGATTGCCCCCCGACTATGACTTTTGCTGATCTCGATACGGCCGACCGATCACGGCCGAAGGCTCAATTGGTCGTGCGTCCAGACGCGAACGGCGCCAGGCCATGAAATGAAGCGATGCGTTCAAATCGACACATCAGCTTAGTTTCGAAAAATTTTAGCCAGTCCGCGCCGGAGCACGACAAGCATCGCGCGCCGGTTCCCTGGGTATCTTGCACATGGCACACCCTAAGGTATAGTGAGATAAATCACTGGCAGGCGGTTTTTCTTTTTCGCGCCCGGCGATCGCACATTTCAGAGACGAGCTATCATTCTGTCCGCGGCAGGACGTGCAGCCGCGGCATTCGGCCGATGAGACACGGCCAGCCGTCGCATCAAATTCATGCAGATCGGAATTTGCCATGCCAAATGATTTCTCGGTCTTTATCAGCCATCGCGCCGAAGACAGATTTCTCGCGCGCCTGTTGAAGGCGCGGCTCGAATATCTCAGCAGCCTGGACGGTCAGCGTTCGGTGGAATGCTTCGTGTGCGAGGAAATTCCCGGCGGCGCGGAATGGCGGCAATGGATGATCGACAACACGGCGAAGGCCGACTGCCTGATCTTCATCCACACCAATGCCGAGCACAACTGGACATGGTGCGCGTCCGAGATTTCCCAGTTCGACGGCTACAAGCGCGCGTTGAAGCTCATGTCAAAGGTGCTGTGGTTCTCGGTCGACAGTTCGCCGTCGTTTCCGATGCTGGCAGAGAACGAGTTTTACGGGATCGGCGAGGACGAGGTCCGGCGGTTTCTCGAAGATCTGTTCGTGCGGCCGACCTTCGGTGCCGTGCCGCTACGGCCAAAACTGAACGCCAATCACGCCCGCGACTTCAACGAGGCGGTGAAGGACCTGCACGCGCAGTTCATGCAGATCACCCGCCCGGAAGAGCTGTTTCGTCTGCGGCTTCGCATCGTGTTCAGCGACGAGTTGTCGTTCCGGCAGAAGGCCGATACGCTGAAGGCATTGCCGCCGTCAGACCGTGCGCGGGGATTCCTGACGGATGCCAGGCTGGAAGCGGATCCCGCCACCACCACGCTGCTGTCCGGCCCCGATACGGCTGATCTCGACTGGGAGGACCTGCTCAGCGCACAGAATCGGTATGACAGTGGCGCCTGGCTCGACGAGTTGACGAGCTACGTCGCGAACTCGTTTTCCGACGTGGACATTGCCAGCCGGCGAAGCCGCGAGCAGGTCCTCAGTCCGATCTTCCGCGATTTGAAGCTGTATCAACCGGTCATCGCCCGGCTCGAATATCTCGACAACACGCCGTTCTCGGTCGTCATCATCTTCGTGCCGATGCCGCCATTCAGCGAGGATCCAAGACTGATGGTCGCGCAGAACATGCCGAAGGACATCGTCTTCCTGTCGATCCTGCTGCGACTGGCGCGGCGCTTCCGATGGTCGTTTCTCGAACCGCTGTACAACGCGGTCGAGAATCTGGACGATGACTTCAGCGCCAAGCGATGGGACGATCTGCTGCAGCGCTACCACGAATGCCTGGAAAACCTCGATTCGATCCTGCGACAGGGCAACATGCGCGAGCTCGAGACCGTCGGCGACATCAAGTCGACGATCAACATCTCCGACGATGCGCTCTTGAAGGAGATGTTCAAGGATTGGGGGACGTTTCAGACGCGGCTTGCGCAGGCCATCGAGAAGAAGTCGCCGGGCGATGTACGGCAGACGCTGGAGCCATGGCTCAAGCGCAACAAGGACTTCATGAAGCAACTGCTCGTCGAAACCCAGGGCAAGGTGGACAAGCTGCGTCCGCTGGAAGCCCACTAGAGCTTCAGTTCTGATTGAATCAGAACCGAAGCTCTAGATTGTCGTTTTGACGCGTTTTCTTCACGCGAACCGGTGTCCACTTCGCTCGAAAACGCTCTAGAACTCATCGGCCGCAGGTTCGACTCGGCCGACCCTTGCGCTCAGATCATCGAAGCGACGCGTTCGAGGCCGATCAGGCGTGCCAGCGAACGGACCTCGTTCTTCTGATCCTCGCGGAGCTGGAACAGCAGCGGCATCGCCGCCGACTTCAGCTGCTGGACTTCCTCGGAGTCGGGATCGATCGGCATGGTTCCCGATGCGGGATCGCCCTGGCGCTTGGCGTGGATTTTGCGCGCGACGGCGCGCAGCGCAGTCTCGACCGCCGGCCAGTAATACTCCTGCGATGACGACAGTTTGAGCCGGTCCTTGATGCCGGCGATCTGCGCGTCGCTGAGCAGGGCGTAGGTCTTCTGCGGCGCCGGCTTGGCGGCCGCCTTGGGCTTCGGCAGCGCGGCGGGGGCGGCC
>NZ_JACMYP010000121.1 GCF_020889705.1 Bradyrhizobium altum
GCATGCGGGTGATCCAGTAGTCCAGAGACTGCAGTTATTTATCGAGAGGCCGCGGCGTGCTGGATACCCCACATGCGCGAGGTATGACACCTGCTGGTGCGGAGACGGCGAGCCTCTTCCCTACGCCGCAGCCTGCTCGCGCGGCTGGGTGATCGCGATGTGGTGGCAATGCGCGAGCGGCACGCCGTTGCCGAGCACCAGCGCGTCGAGCTCGACGAAGCGGTGGCCCTTCTTGTCGTAATTGCCGGTCACCTTGGCGCGCGCGGTCAGCTCGTCGCCGATCCTGCCTGCCGACAACAGCTGCATGCGGGTGCCCACGTGGATCCAAGGCCCGAGGATCGCATTGTCGACCAGGACCTTGTTCATCACCCGCGGCAGCAGGCCGGGATGGCCGAGACCTTCGCGCAAGTAGATCGGGTCGGTCTCGCGGATATCGGCGAGATATTCCTTGGCGGCATCGCCGGACCAGTCGCGCGGGATGGTGCCGAGCCACTTGCCCTCTTCATAGGACGACGCGCTGACCGGCTTGCGCTCGGCGACGGCCGCAACCTGCTTGTAATCGTCGAGCACAAATTTCGGCGCTGAAGCCGGCAGCGACGCGGTGCCGGTCGCACAGAGCTCGCCGCGGCTGGTGAGCTCGATCGTGAGCCCATTGCCGGTCTCCCGGCCGATCAATTCCGCGATCTCGCCGTCATAGACCGGCTTCACGAAGCGGGCCTCGATCAGGCCACGTTCCAGGAAATCGCGGCCCCACTTTTCGACCGGCAGGTGCATCATGTAGGCCATCACATCGACGCCGGGAACGAGTCCGCCGGAAAAGCCGAACTTCCGCGCCACCGTGTCGTCGTGGATCTTGTTCTCGGACAGTTTCGAGGTGTTGTAGGCCGAGACGCGGTAGGCCTGCGATCTGGTCTGCGAGTTCATGGGGTTTTCCCTTATTTCCGTTGTTTTTCTGGTGACAATGGTAGTCGAACAAAGAGGCATGGCAAGCCTCTCGTTTTGCTCGCAATTTTCCGCACCATGGAGTACACGCAGGCCGCGCCCGCCAACCAATGAATCGATGACTGAAACCCCTGCCCAAACCCGCATCTATGTCGACGCCGACGCCTGCCCGGTGAAGGACGAAACCTATCGCGTCGCGATCCGGCTCGGCGTGCCCGTCAGCGTGGTCGCGGGCAACTTCATCCGCGTGCCGCAGGATCCCCTGATCGAGCGCATCGCTGCCGGTTCCGGCATGGATGCCGCCGACGACTGGATCGCGGAACGCGCGCACGAGGGCGACGTCGTGATCACCGCGGACATTCCGCTGGCGAGCCGCTGCGTCAAGGCCGGCGCCGATGTGATCGCGCCGAACGGCAAGCCGTTCACCGAACAGTCGATCGGCATGACGCTCGCGGTGCGCAATCTGCTGACCGATCTGCGCTCATCGGGCGAAATCACCGGCGGGCCGAAATCATACTCGCCGCGCGACCGCTCGACTTTCCTGTCGACGCTCGACCAGACCATCCGCCGCATCCAGCGCCGCCGCGCCGAGCAGGCGCCGGCAAACGGGAATTAGCGCGATGGCCCCACCGCTCATCCAGCTCAAGGACATCAGCCTGACCTTCGGCGGCACGCCGCTGCTCTCCGGCGTCGAGCTGTCTGTCTCCGCGGGCGAGCGCGTCTGCCTGATCGGCCGCAACGGCTCCGGCAAATCGACGCTGCTGCGGATCGCGGCCGGCATTGTCGAGCCTGACTCCGGCAGCCGTTTCGTGCAGCCCGGCGCCACCATCCGCTATCTGCCGCAGGAGCCGGATTTCGGCGACCACAAGACGACGCTGGCCTATGTTGAGGCGGGCCTTGGCCCCGGCGACGATCACTACCAGGCGCGCTATCTGCTCGAACAGCTCGGCCTCACCGGCGAGGAAGATCCCGCGCACGTCTCCGGAGGCGAGGCGCGCCGCGCGGCGCTGGCACGGGTGCTGGCGCCCTCGCCCGATATCCTGCTGCTGGACGAGCCGACCAACCATCTCGATTTGCCGACCATCGAATGGCTCGAAGGCGAACTGGAAAGCCGCCGCTGCGCGCTGGTCCTGATCAGCCACGACCGCCGCTTCCTGACGAATCTGTCGCGCACCACCGCCTGGCTCGACCGCGGCCAGATCCGGCAGATCGAGCGCGGCTTCGGCGCGTTCGAGGCGTGGCGCGACGAGGTGCTCGCTGAGGAAGAGCGCGAGCAGCACAAGCTCGACCGCAAGATCGTCAACGAGGAGCACTGGCTGCGCTACGGCGTCTCCGGGCGCCGCAAGCGCAACGTCAAGCGGCTCGGCAATCTGTTTGCGCTGCGCGACCAGCGCCGCGACTATCGCGGCGCCACCGGCAATGCCACGCTCGCCGCCGCCGAGGCCGAGAAATCCGGCCGCCTCGTGATCGAAGCGAAGACTATCACCAAGGCTTATGGCGAGCGCACGATCGTCGATACCTTCTCGACCCGGATCCAGCGCGGCGACCGCGTCGGCATCGTCGGCCCGAACGGCGCCGGCAAGACCACGCTCGTGCATCTGCTGATCGGCAACGATCCGCCCGACTCCGGTTCGGTGCGGCTCGGGGCCAATATCGAGATGGCAACGCTCGACCAGCATCGCGAGAGCCTCGATCCGAAGCTGACCTTGGCCGAGGCTTTGACCGGCGGCCGCGGCGATCACGTCATGGTCGGCGACAAGTCGAAGCACGTCATCGGCTACATGAAGGATTTCCTGTTCGCACAGGAGCAGCGCGGCACGCCGCTGGAGGCGCTCTCCGGCGGCGAGCGCGGCCGGCTGATGCTGGCGCGCGCGCTCGCCAAGCCGTCGAACCTGCTGATCCTGGACGAGCCGACCAACGACCTCGATCTCGAAACCCTCGACGTGCTCGAGGACATGCTCGGCGATTACGAGGGCACGGTGATCCTGATCAGCCACGACCGCGACTTCCTCGATCGCGTGGTGACCTCGGTGATCGTGCCCGAAGGCCAGGGCCGCTGGATCGAATACGCCGGCGGCTATTCCGACATGCTGGCGCAGCGCGGCGCCGACGTGAAGCGCGAGACGGTGAAGGCGGACGCCGCGATCGAGGAGAAGAAGGAAGCCAGGGCCGCGGCACCCGAAGCGGCACCGAGGCGCCGGCTCAGCTTCAACGAGAAGCACGCACTGGAAACATTGCCGAAGACGATCGACAGACTGCACGCCGAGATCGCAAAACAGCAAAAGGTGCTCGACGATCCCGACCTCTACAGCAAGGATCGCAAGAAATTCGACACAGCTTCAGCGGCGATCGCTAAGGCGCAGGAGGACCTCTCGGCCGCCGAAGACCGCTGGCTCGAGTTAGAGGTGCTGCGCGAAGAGATCGAGCAGGCTTGATGCGCAGGACGGGTAGAGCGCAGCGAAACCCATCATGACGCAACGAAGGAATTCGATGGGTTTCGCTTCGCTCTACCCATCCTACGAGGCCGGAGAAGAGACATCATGACCACGCCCCTCGCCGCCAAGATCGCCAAGGAATACGGCACGCCGTGCGCCGTGATCGACATGGACCGGGTCGAGCGCAACATCGCGCGCATCCAGAAAGCCTGCGACGAGGCCGGTGTCGCCAACCGGCCGCACATCAAGACCCACAAGAATCCGATGCTGGCGCAGCTGCAGATCAAGGCCGGCGCCAAAGGCATCACCTGCCAGAAGCTCGGCGAAGCCGAGATCATGGCCGATGCCGGCATCGACGACATCCTGATCAGCTACAACCTGCTCGGCGACGAGAAGATGGCGCGACTCGGCGCATTGCAAGGCAAGGCCAACGTCACCGTCGCCGCCGACAATTCGGTCGTGATTGGCGACCTGCCGAAGGCGGCAGCCGCCTCCGGCCGCCCGCTCTCGGTCGTGGTCGAATGCGACACCGGGCGCAAGCGCGCCGGCGTCGAGACCCCGGCCGAGGCGATCGCGCTGGCGCGCGAGATCGCAGCCTCGAAGGGCCTGAGCTTCGCGGGATTCATGCTGTACCCGACCGAGACCGGCTGGGCGGATGCGCAGAAATTCTATGACGAGGCATTGGCCGGCGTGCGCGCCCACGGCCTCGATGCGACAATCGTCTCGACCGGCGGCACGCCGAACCTCGTCAATTTGGGCAAGTTGAAGGGCGGCACCGAGCATCGCTTCGGCACCTACATCTACAACGACCGCATGCAGGTTGCGGCCGGCGTCGCCACCTGGGACGATTGCGCGCTGCATATCTATTCCACCGTGGTCAGCCGCGCCGGCCCCGAGCGCGGCATTCTCGACGCCGGCTCCAAGACGCTGACCTCGGACACCGGCGGCCTCGAAGGCCACGGCCTGATCCTCGAACATCCCGAGGCCAAGATCGCACGCTTTGCCGAGGAGCACGGCTTCCTCGATCTCGCCCGCAGCAACACCCGGCCGAATGTCGGCGACGTCGTGCGGATCGTGCCCAATCACGTCTGCGTCGTCGTCAACATGATGGACGAAGTCGTGATGGTGCGCGGCGACGAGATCATCGGCGCATTGCCGGTGACGGCAAGGGGCAAGCTGCGCTAGCCGTGATCTGTAGGATGGGTAGAACGCAGCGAAACCCATCATGCTTCCGCGTGGATCGAAGTCGATGGGTTTCGCTTCGCTCTACCCATCCTACGGATCTACCCCCGGATCAGCGCCTGCAGCTCGCGGTCGAGCGCATCGCGAAACACCTCGATCGGCCGCGCCAGGTGGCCGGCGGGCGGACGATGCACGATCCAGGCGCGCACCGCCGGACTGAAATCCGCGATCTTCACCGTCTTGAGCCGGCTGCGGAGCGGGCTTCGTTTCAGCGCCACCGGCGTGACGAGGCCGATGCCGAGCCCGCGCGCCACCAGCGAGAGCCGTAATTCGCTGTCGAGCGCCTCGACCGCGATGGTGAACGGCAGATGCGCCGCGTCGAAATGGCGCTTCAGCGTCTGGCGGAAGCCACAGCCGTCCTGGTTGATCACCCACCCGGTCCGCGACAGCCATTCGAGGTCGACGAATTTCGGCGTCTTCATCTCGCGCGCGACGACGAACACCACCGGCTGTGCGCCGAGATCGGAGGCCGCGAGATCGTCGGGCGGCGCGGTGCCGTCGGGCAGGCAGATCGCCGCGGCATCGAGCTCGTTGCGGCTGACCCGCTCCATGTGGTTGGGCGACCAGCCCGAGACGACGCGCACCGCAAGCGAAGGGAATTCGCCGCGCACAGCATCGAGCGGACCGGTCAGCCCCGCCTCCGACAGGAACGGCGTCAGGCCGAGCCTGAACTCGCCGCGCACCACGCCGTCATTGGCGACGCCTGACTTGAGGTCGTCGAGCATGCGCAGCACGCGGCGGCCCTGCTCATAGGCCTCGATCCCCGCCGCCGTCGGCTTCAGCGGCTTCGACAGCCGGTCGAGCAGCTGCGCACCCAGCATCTCCTCGAGATTCTGGATTCGCCGCGTCACGCCGGGCTGGGTCAGGTTCAGCCGCACTGAGGCCGCAACGATCGATCCGGTCTCCACCACGGCGACGAACGCCACAAGGTCATGGGTGTTCATAACAAACTCGCATATTCTTCATAAACTTATTTGAATTGTAGCATATTAAGCCGATCCCCTAAAGGGGTCTCGCCACTCCATCGCGAGGTCCCATGACGATTTCCGAAGCCACCAAGCTCTCCCCGGCGCGCACCGTCTCCGTGCGTCCCCTGATCTGGATCGGCGCCATCACGACCGGCACCGTCGTCACCAATCTGTTTGCACCGCAGATCCTGGTTGGCCTGATGAGCCGATCGCTCGACATGAGCGCGCTGCAGGCCGGCCTGATCTCGACCCTGACCCTGCTCGGCTACGCGCTCGGGCTGTTGCTGCTGGTGCCGCTGGTCGACCTCGTCGAGAACAAGCGGCTGATCCTGCGCACGCTGGCCTGCGCCATCGTGGCCGCGGTCGGCACCGCGATGGCACCGACGCCGCTGATTTTGTTGGTCGCCACCTTCATCCTCGGCGCCTCCTGCGCCGCGATCCAGATGGTGGTGCCGCTGGTCGCCTCGATGGTGCCGCCGGAGCGCCGCGGACAAGCGATCGGCGATGTCATGAGCGGCCTGATGATCGGCATCCTGCTGTCGCGGCCGATGGCGAGCCTGATCGCGGACAGCTGGAACTGGCGCGGCTACTACCTCACCTCGGCCGCCCTGATGACCGTGCTCGGTTGCGCGCTGGCG
Source organism: Bradyrhizobium altum (assembly GCF_020889705.1). Taxonomy (GTDB): domain Bacteria; phylum Pseudomonadota; class Alphaproteobacteria; order Rhizobiales; family Xanthobacteraceae; genus Bradyrhizobium; species Bradyrhizobium altum. Next base: position 6,226 of record NZ_JACMYP010000121.1, read on the forward strand.
CGCTATCTGCCGACGCTGCAGCCCGCGACGAAAGTAAGCTACGGCGGGCTGCTGCGTTCGTTCCCGAGATTGCTGCGCGAGGAGCCGGTGCTGCGCGTTCGGTCCTGGACCGCGGCGCTGGTGATGGCATCGTTCACCGCGTTCTGGGCCGCCGTCGCGCTGCGGCTGCCGGATGCGCCGTTCAACCTCGACGCCAAGGGGATCGCGCTGTTCGCGCTGATCGGCCTGGCCGGGGCGGCAGCGACGCCGATCGCCGGGCGCTGGGGCGACCGAGGTTTCGCGCGGCCGTTGCTGATCGTCTCGCACCTCCTCATCGTCGGTGCGCTCGCGCTGTGCGCCTGGGCCGGCATGACCGAGTCGCGGATTGCCGCCCTGTCGCTGCTTGGCGTCGGCGCCGTGCTGCTCGATTTCGGCATCACCACCGACCAGACGCTCGGCCGCCGCGCCGTCAATCTGTTGCAGCCCGAGGCGCGCGGCCGGATCAACGGCCTGTTCGTGGCGCTGTTCTTCATCGGCGGCGCGGTCGGCGCGGCGGCCGCGTCCGCGGCGTGGAGCTTTGGCGGCTGGTCAGCGGTCTGCGCGGTCGCCGCCACGTTCGGTGTGCTCGGGTTCGTTACCGACCTCGCGACGAAGACGGGATCGGAATGAGTGGCACCGCGTAGGATGGGCGGTCTCGTAGCATGGGTAGAGCGCAGCGAAATCCATCATGTCTCCGCGCGGAAGGAAGTCGATGGGTTTCGCTTCGCTCTACCTATCCTACAGATTGAGCCACCTCAACGCGCCCTTCCCCGCAGCGGCGCCTGTCGCAAACGACGCTTGCAACAGATAGCCGCCGGTCGGCGCCTCCCAGTCGAGCATCTCGCCGGCGGCGAAAACACCGGGCAGCCGACGCAACATGAAATGCGCGTCGAGCTCGTCGAACCTGATCCCGCCGGCGCTCGAGATCGCGCGCGCGATCGGCGCCACGCCCGATATCTCGATCGGCACCGCATTGGTCAGCCCGGCCAGTTCAGCCGGCGGCAGCGCGGGCAGCGATCGGCCGGAGACGGCGGCCGCCTCCTGCAACAGCCCGATGCCGACCGGCGAGAGCTGCGCCGCCTTGCGCAGGAAGTTGGAGAAGGACTGCTTGCCCTTCGGCGCCGACAGGCGTGCAATCAGTTCGTCATGTGCAGTATCGGGCCGCAGCGCCACGCTGAACATCGCCGTTCCCTTGGCGAGCACCGCCTCGCGCAATTCCGCCGACAGCGCGTAGATCGCGCCGCCTTCGATGCCGGTGCGGGTGACGATCGCCTCGCCGCGCACGGTGCGCGGCCCGATCGTGAGGGCGACGCCCTTGAGCGGCTGCCCCTCAAACCGGTCACGAAACATATTTGACCACGCGACCGTGAAGCCGGAATTGGCCGGTTTCATCGGCGCCACGGCAATACCCTTCGCCCCGAGGATCTCCGACCACGCGCCATCCGATCCGAGCCGCGGCCAGCTCGCGCCGCCAAGCGCGAGCACGGCTGCGTCAGCGTTGACCGCGCGTGGGCCGTCCGGCGTCTCGAACAGCAATCCGCCGTGCGCGTCCCAACCAATCCAGCGATGCCGGAATGCAAACGCAACGCCCGCGGCATCGAGCCGCCGCAGCCAGGCACGCAGCAGCGGCGATGCCTTGAACGCTTTTGGAAACACGCGGCCGCTGGTGCCGACGAAGGTCGGCTGCCCCAGCGCCTCGCTCCAGGCGCGCAAGCTGTCGGGCGGAAACGCCTCGACCGCAGCCTTCAGGCGCGGCATCGCCTCGCGATAGCGCTTGAGGAAATCGGCGAGTGGCTCGCTGTGGGTGAGATTGAGCCCGCCGCGCCCGGCCATCAGGAACTTGCGGCCGGCCGACGGCATCGCGTCATAGACGGTGACGTGCGCCCCGCCCGCCGCAAGAGTTTCAGCCGCCATCAGGCCGGCGGGACCGGCTCCGATGACGGCGACGCTCATGCTCAGAGCTTGATCCCGGCCCGCGCGGCGGCCTGGGCGACATACTTTTGCGTCTGCTCGAACGCGCCCTGCAGCGCCTTCGCGGTCGACATGTCGCTGATGTCCTTGAAGTGCGCGGCAACGCCGTCGGGCGTCCATTCGGATTGCGGCAGGTTGACGCCTTCGGTCTCCAGCACGCGGATCACCGCGAACGAGCCGGCACCGGCGCCCATGATGGTGCGGGTCGGCGCGTCCTCCGAGAGCAGGAATTCGACCGCCGGCGTGATCGCTTCCGGCTTCATCAGTTGAAGCGCCTGCGGCGGCAGCAGCTCCTCGGTCATGCGGGTCGCCGCCGTCGGCGAGATGGTATTGACCTTGATGTTGTTCTTGCGGCCCTCTTCGGCGAGCACGTTCATCAGGCCGACCATGCCGGCCTTCGCTGCGCCGTAATTGGCCTGGCCGAAATTGCCGAACAGGCCGGACGACGAGGTCGTCAGCACGATGCGGCCGTAATTGCGTTCGCGCATGCCGGCCCACACCGCCTTACAGCAGTAGAAGGTGCCGGTGAGATGCACGTCGAGCACCTTGGCCCAGTCGGCGACCTCCATCTTGGCAAACGACTTGTCGCGCAGGATGCCGGCATTCGCGCACAAGAGGTCGACGCTGCCCCACTCCTTGGTGGCGCGCTCGACCATCGCGCTGACCTGCTCGAAGTTCGAGACGTCGGCGCCGTCGGCCATCGCGGTGCCGCCGGCCTTGCGGATCTCCTCGACCACGGTCTCGGCCGGCGACAGCGAACCACCGGTGCCGTCGCGCGCGCCGCCGAAATCGTTGACCACGACCTTGGCGCCGCGGCTGGCGAGCCCCAGCGCATGCGCCCGCCCAAGACCATTGCCCGCGCCGGTGACGATAGCGACGCGTCCGTCAAACCTGATTGCCATGCTTGTCGTTCCTGCTCTGACTTCCCTTCACCCCTTGTGGGAGAAGGTGGCGCGCGCCAGCGCGCCGGATGAGGGGTTCTGAGCACGCGGAGAGAGACCTCTCACCCGGCTCCATCTCGCTCCGCTCGATTTCGCCACCCTCTCCCACATGGGGAGAGGATGCATGCCCGAGCGGCATGAAAAGGTTGGAGACTTTTGAGCAGCGATGGATGGCCGGGTCAAGCCCGGCCAAGACCCAAGCGGCCACCAGGGCGCGCTAGACGGAAGGGGTCATCGATCCGCAGGGTTTCAGGCTTTTGAGCAGATGCCCGCTCCAGCACTCGTGATGCTCCTGGGCGTAGCTCAGCGAGCCAATCAAAATCAAACCGACCACGACAAGTCCGGCGACGATGTTCTGCACCATGGCTGCCACTCCCGGGACCGCACCGCCTGAAGGGCGTATGATGGACACCGGGGATCAAAGCCGTCAATGGACTACTTAGATTAGGCGGGCTCGCTCCACCTCTCCCGCTGGCGCGAAAGGTGGAGCTACTCAAGCATCCCTTAGCTGAAGTAAATCAGGCCGAGCCAGTCGGCGACCAGCGCCGGCTTCTCCTCGCCCTCGATCTCGACCGTGACGTTGGTGCGCGACAGCAGTTCCTTCGGCTTGCGCAGCGTGGCTTCCGCTAGCACGAAGCGGCCACGGACGCGCTTGCCGGAACGCACCGGCGAGATGAAGCGCAGCTTGTCGCAGCCGTAATTGACCCCCATCGCGGTGCCCTCGAGCACCGGCATCACCTCGTAGGACATGATCGACAGCAGCGACATCGTCAGAAAGCCATGGGCGATCGTGGTGCCGAAGGCAGTCTCGTTCTTGGCGCGCTCGGGATCGACGTGGATGAACTGGTGATCCTCGATCACGTCGGCATAGGTGTCGATGCGGCCCTGATCCAGCAGGTGCCATGACGACACGCCGATCTCCTTGCCGACCATGCCCTGGTAGGTTTCCAGCGACACCGGCGGCTTTTTCCAGACTTCGTTCATTGGCTAACCTCTGCTAACCGGAGGTCCGCACCTTCTGCAGCTCCGGAAATTCTTCCTCGCGGAACTCGGCTCCGCGCAACGCATCGCTTCTGACATCGTCATGCTCGAGCCGGCGCAACTGCACCCGACGGATCTTTCCAGAAATCGTCTTTGGCAGTTCGGTGACCAGCTCGATCTTGCGGATGCGTTTAAACGGTGCGAGCCGCGTGTGCAAATGTTTGAAGATCGACAGTGCCGTCTCCGGGGTGCGCTCGACGCCTGATACCAGCAATATATAGGCTTTGGGGACCGCCAGCCGGATCGGGTCCGGGCTCGGCACCACTGCGGCCTCCGCCACTGCGTCATGCTCCAGCAGCACGCTCTCCAGTTCGAACGGCGAGATGCGGTAGTCGGAGGATTTGAACACGTCGTCGGTGCGGCCGACGAAGGTCAGATAGCCCTCGTCATCGGTGAACACGACGTCGCCACTGCGATAGATCTCGCCGTCGGTGCCGATCAGCTTGCCGTCGTCGCCCTGATAGCCCTGCATCAGGCCCGCCGGCCGCTCAGTGCCGAGCAAGAGCGTCACCTCGCCCTCCTTCGCGGCATGGCCGTCATTGTCGGTGACCTGCACGCGATAGCCGGGCAGCGGCCGGCCCATCGAGCCGACCTTCACCTTCTGCCCCGGCGAATTGCCGGCCAGCGCGGTGGTCTCGGTCTGGCCGTAGCCGTCGCGGATGGTGAGGCCCCAGGCCGATTTGACCTGGTCGATGATTTCAGGATTGAGCGGCTCGCCGGCGCCGCAGACTTCGCGCAGCGAGACCTTGAAGCTTGCGAGCTGCTCCTGGATGAACATCCGCCACACCGTCGGCGGCGCGCACAGCGTAGTGACGCTGCAGCGGCCGATGATCGAGAGCAGGCCCTTCGCCTCGAAGCGTGGCTGGTTGGCGATAAAGATCGTTGCACCGGCATTCCATGGCGCGAAGAAGCAGCTCCAGGCATGCTTGGCCCAGCCGGGCGAGGAAATGTTGAGATGGATATCGCCGGGCTGCAGGCCGATCCAGTACATGGTTGAGAGATGGCCGACCGGATAGCTGCGCTGGCTGTGCCGCACCAGTTTCGGTTTTGCCGTGGTGCCCGAGGTGAAATACAGCAGCATCGGATCGTCGGCCTTGGTCGGGCCGTCGGGTGTGAAGGCATCCGACGCCTTGGCTGCATCTTCGAACGATAGCCAGCCCTCGTGGGCCTGCGTCGCGCCGACGACGATGCGCACCAGCTTTTCGCTGCCGAGGCCTGCGAATTTCGCGACCTGATCCTGCGTGGCAACGACCGCCTTCGCCTTGCCGCGATCCAGCCGGTCGCGCAATTCGTCCGCCGTCAACAGCGTGGTCGCGGGGATCACGACCACGCCGAGCTTCATCGCCGCCAGCATGGTCTCCCACAGCGGCACCACATTGCCGAGCAGCAGCAACAGATGATCGCCGCGCTTCAGCCCCTGCGCGCGCAGGAAGTTCGCGACTTGGTTGGAGCGGCGCGACAGCTCGGCGAACGACAGCTTGGTCTCGTTGCCGCTGGCGGCATCGACGATCCACAGCGCCGGCCGGTCGCGGCTGTCGGCATTGCGCGCGAGTTCAGCGTCGAACCAGTCGAGCGCCCAGTTGAACGGCACGGGATCCGGCCAGCGAAATCCCTTCACCGCAGCGTCGTAGTCGGTGCGGTGCCTGAGCAGAAAGGCGCGTGCGTCCTGAAATGTGGTCATCGTCCGAACCCGTCGAATTTCACGCTAGGCGACCAGCGTTGCATTCGTAGCCCGGATGGAGCGAAGCGTAATCCGGGGCCGGTCGCGCCAACTGATGAAGCTGTCCCGGATTTCGCTGCGCTCCATCCGGGCTACCAGTGGAAGGCCCGCTACTTTCCAGCGAGGCTCCGAACGTGCTGGATAATTCCGGAAAAGTCGACCCCGCCATGGCCCGACGCGTCGAAGGTCTTATAGAGCTCCTGCGCATGCTTGCCGAGCGGCGTCACCGCGCCGGCGGCATTGGCGGCGTCCTGCGCCAGCGTCAGGTCCTTCACCATCAGGTTGGAAGCGAAACCCGGCTTGTAGTCATTGTTGGCCGGCGAAGTCGGCACCGGGCCGGGAACCGGGCAGTAGGTCGTCAGCGACCAGCACTGCCCCGACGAGGTTGAGGCGACGTCGAACAGCGCCTGGTGCGACAGGCCGAGCTTTTCGGCGAGCACGAAGGCCTCGCCGACCGCGATCATCGAAATGCCTAATATCATGTTGTTGCAGATCTTGGCCGCCTGCCCTGCACCGCCGCCACCGCAATGCACGATCTTCTTGCCCATGTTGGCCAGCATCGGCTGTGCCGCCGCGAACGCCTTTGCCTCGCCGCCGCACATGAAGGTCAGCGTCGCGCCCTTGGCACCGCCGGTGCCGCCGGAAACCGGTGCGTCGACCGAGGCGATGCCGTGTTTGGCGGCAAGCGCATGCGCCTGCTTGGCGCTCTCGACGTCGATGGTCGAGCAATCGATGATCAGCGTGCCCTTGGCCATCGCGGGCAGCACCTCGTTCCAGACGCCGAGCACATGCTTGCCGGCCGGCAGCATGGTGATGACGACATCGGCGCCCTTCACTGCGCCGACGCCGCTCTCGGCGATCGCGGCGCCGTCGTGCCTCGCCTGATCGCGCGAGGCCGCGACCAGATCGAAGGCGGTCACCTTGTGGCCGGCCTTGACCAGATTGGCCGCCATCGGCCCGCCCATATTGCCGAGCCCGATGAATGCGACGTTTGCCATGGGAAGTCCTCCGCTTGCGACGTTTCTATTTGCTGTCAGGAAATTTCAATTCGTTGGCGCCGATCTCGGCGAAGTAAGGCGCCAACATCTCCGCCGTCACGTCCTCGATATTGGGCGGCGACCATTTCGGATTGCGGTCCTTGTCGATCACGGCGGCGCGCACGCCCTCGCGGAAATCGTCGCTGGCGAACACTTCGAGAGCCGCGCGATATTCGCGCACCAGGCATTCTTCGAGCGTCTCGGTGGCGCGCGCCAATCGCAACAGTTTCAGTGTCACCACCATGCCGCGTGGTGACTTCTCGCCGAGCGTCTTCAGCGTGGCCTGCGCCAGCTCGGAGCCATCGGCTTGCAGCGCATCGACGATATCTTCCATCCGTCCGCGCGCGAACCAGCCGTCGATCCTGGCCAGTAGCGCGGCGACCGGGCCGGATTTCTCGCCGGTAGCGAAGCCTGCAATCAGCCGGTCGATTTCGGTGGACGTTGTGCCCGGCGCAACCTTGGTCAGCGCCTCGCGCAGCGCCGGAAGCTTGGCGCTCGGCACCACCGCGTCGGCGAATTTCGCGTAGATCGCGTCGGGTCCGTTCATCGTGGTGCCGGTGAGACCAAAATAGGTGCCGATCTCGCCCGGCGAACGCGACAGCAGATAGGTGCCGCCGACGTCGGGGAAGAAGCCGAGCCCGACTTCGGGCATCGCAAGCTTGGTTCGCTCCGTCACCACGCGGTGTCGGCTGTGCGCCGACAAGCCGACGCCGCCGCCCATCACGATGCCGTCCATGAAGGCGACATAGGGCTTTGGGAATAGCTTGATCCGCGCGTTGAGGATGTACTCGTCGCGCCATAGGATCTTGCCGAGGTCGCCCTTGACCTTCGAGCTTTCCCAGAGCGCGCGGATATCGCCGCCGGCGCACAAGCCGCGCTCGCCGGCGCCTTCCAGTACGATGACGGCGACATCGGGATCGGCTTCGAACGCGTCGAGCGCCCTGTCGATGTCGTGGAACATCTCCAGCGTCACGGCATTGATCGCCTTCGGCCGGTTCAGCCGGATGATGCCAGCCGCCCCTTCCTTGCGTGCAATCAGGTCGCCTTCGGCAGCGGCCACATCATTCATCGCGCGCCCTCGATCAATTTGCGCGACACGATCAGCCGCATGATTTCATTGGTGCCTTCGAGGATCTGGTGCACGCGCAAATCGCGCACGATCTTCTCGACGCCGTATTCGCTGAGGTAGCCGTAGCCACCATGCAGCTGCAGCGCCTGGTTGGCGACCTCGAAGCCGACATCGGTGCCGAACCGTTTCGCCATCGCGCACAGCATGGACGCGTCAGCATCCTTGCGGTCGAGCGCGGCGGCCGCGCGCCACAGGAAGGTCCGTGCGGCTTCCAGTTCGGTCGCCATGTCGGCGATCTTGAATTGCAGCGCCTGGAACTCGTCGAGCCGCTTTCCAAAGGCCCTGCGGTCCTTCATGTAGGCGAGCGCCTTGTCGAGCGCCGTCTGCGCGCCGCCGAGCGAGCATGCCGCGATGTTGAGACGGCCGCCGTCGAGGCCGGCCATCGCGATCTTGAAGCCGATGCCCTCCTCGCCGAGCCGATTTTCGACCGGCACGCGTGCGTTCTCGAACACCACCGCGCGGGTCGGTTGCGCATTCCAGCCCATCTTGCGCTCATTGGCGCCGAACGACACGCCCGGCGTCTTGCCGTCGACGACGATCGTCGAGACGCCACCGGGGCCATCGCCGCCGGTACGCACCATCGTCACCAGAAGATCGGTGCTGCCGGCACCCGAGATGAACTGCTTCTGGCCGTTGAGCACGTAATGGTCGCCGTCGCGCACCGCGCGGGTACGCAGCGCAGCGGCGTCGGAGCCGGCGCCCGGCTCGGTCAGGCAGTAGCTGGCGAGCAGTTCCATGGTGCAGAGCTTCGGCAGCCATCTGTGGCGCTGGGTGTCGTTGCCATAGGCATCGATCATCCAGGACGCCATGTTGTGGATCGAGATGAAGGCCGACGTGGTCGGACAGCCCGTCGCCAAGGCCTCGAAGATCAGCGCGGCGTCGAAGCGCGTCATCGCCGAGCCGCCGACATCGTCCTTGATATAGATGCCGCCGATGCCGAGGCTTGCGGCCTCGCGCATCACGTCGACCGGAAAATGCTTCTTCTCGTCCCATTCGAGCGCGTGCGGCGCGATCTTCTCCGCCGCAAACGCCCGCGCCATGTCGCGAACCGCGATCTGGTCCTCGTTGAGAGCGAACTGCATCATTGCCTCGCTCTAAAGCGACCTACTTCATCGTCGGGATCGAGAACTCCGCGCCGTCCTTGACGCCGGACGGCCAACGCGAGGTCACCGTCTTGGTCTTGGTGTAGAAGCGGACCGAGTCCGGGCCGTGCTGGTTGAGATCGCCGAAGCCGGACTTCTTCCAGCCGCCGAACGTGTAGTAGGCGATCGGCACCGGGATCGGCACGTTGACGCCGACCATGCCGACATTGACCTTGGCGGCAAAATCGCGCGCCGTGTCGCCGTCGCGGGTGAAGATCGCAACGCCGTTGCCGTAGTCGTGGTCGGACGGCAGCGCCAGCGCCTCGTGGTAGTCCTTGGCGCGCACCACCGAGAGCACCGGGCCAAAAATCTCTTCCTTGTAGATCCGCATGTCCTTGGTGACGTTGTCGAACAGCGAACCGCCGAGATAGAAGCCGTTCTCGTAACCCTGCATCTTGAAGCCGCGGCCGTCGACGGCGAGCGTCGCGCCTTCCTTGACGCCGATGTCGATGTAGCTCTTCACCTTCTCGACCGCCTCGCGGGTCACCAGCGGACCGTAGTCGGCCGACGGATCGACCGAGGTGCCGATCTTGAGCGACTCGACGCGCGGGATCAGCTTTTCCATCAGCCGGTCGGCGGTGGTCTTGCCGACGGGCACCGCGACTGACACCGCCATGCAGCGCTCGCCGGCCGAGCCGTAGCCGGCGCCGATCAGCGCGTCGACCGCCTGGTCCATGTCGGCGTCCGGCATGATGATGGCGTGGTTCTTGGCGCCGCCGAAGCACTGGCAGCGCTTGCCGGTCTGCGCGGCGCGCTCGTAGATGTACTGCGCGATCGGGGTCGAGCCGACGAAGCCGATCGCCTTGATATCGGGATCGTCGAGGATGGCGTCGACCGCCTCCTTGTCGCCGTTGACGACGTTGAGAATGCCGGCCGGCAGGCCCGCTTCGATCATCAGTTCGGCAAGCATCATCGGCACGCCCGGATCGCGCTCCGACGGCTTGAGGATGAAGGCGTTGCCGCAGGCGATCGCCGGCGCGAACTTCCACATCGGGATCATCGCCGGGAAGTTGAACGGCGTGATGCCGGCAACAACGCCGAGCGGCTGCCGCATCGAATAGATGTCGATGCCGGGGCCGGCGCCTTCGGTGTATTCGCCCTTCATCAGATGCGGGATGCCGCAGGCGAACTCGGCGACCTCGAGGCCGCGCTGAATGTCGCCCTTGGCATCGGGAACCGTCTTGCCGTGCTCGCGCGCCAGCCTTTCGGCGAGCTTGTCGTAGTCGCGCTGCACCAGCTCGACGAATTTCATCATCACGCGCGCGCGGCGCTGCGGGTTGGTGGCGGCCCATTCGCCCTGTGCGGCGCGGGCGTTCTCCACCGCGGCGCGAACTTCGGCCTTGGAGGCCAGCGCCACCTTGCCCTGGACGTCGCCGGTCATCGGCTCGAAGACGTCGGCCGTGCGGCCCGAGGTGCCCTTGACCTCCTTGCCACCGATGAAATGTCCGATCGAGCGCATGAATATCCTCCCTTGAAGACCTGAATCGCCGCTCCTCGCGGCGAGATCGCTTTACAAACCCTAATGACCCTGCATTTTATAGGATTCAAGTCCGATAAATTGCACCTTAGATGTGCGGAAATGCAGGATCAAGGCGGCGACACGATCGACTGGGATGACTTCCGTTTCGTGCTTGCCATCGTGCGCGGCGGGTCGGTGTCGGCTGCCGCCAAGCAGCTCGGCGTCGATCATGCCACGGTGATCCGGCGTGTCGACCGGCTGGAAGGCCACCTCTCCGCTAAACTGTTTGATCGCCGCAAGACCGGCTACCTGCTGACCGAGGCCGGCCAGCGCGTCGCCGACAGCGCCGAGGCGATGGAATCGACCATCGTTGCCAACCAGGAGGCGGTCGGCGGCTCGCGCGCGCATCTCACCGGCACGGTGCGGATCGGCGCGCCCGACGGCTTCGGCAGTCACTTTTTGGCCTCGCGGCTGGTCAAGTTCACCGAGCGGTATCCCGATCTGGATCTGCAGCTCGTCGCCACCGCGCGGCTGTTCTCGCTCTCCAAGCGCGAGGCCGACATCGCGATCAGCCTGACCATGCCGAAGGAGGGCCGCATCGTCGGCCGCAAGCTGCTCGACTACACGCTCGGGCTTTATGCCGCACCAGGCTATCTCGCGCAGGCGCCAAAGATCGCCGCGCGTGCCGACCTGCCCCAGCACCGCTTCGTCGGCTACATCGAGGAGCTGCTGTTCACGCCGGAACTGGACTATCTGCCGCAGGTCTCGCCGAAGATCTCCGCGAAATTCCGCAGCGCCAACCTGATCGCGCAGCTCAACGCCACCATCGCCGGCTTCGGCATCGCCGTGCTGCCGCACTTCATGGCATCAGCCCACCCCGAATTGCAGCCCGTGTTGCGCGACGAGGTGCGGATCTCGCGCACCTTCTGGCTCCTGATGCACGCCGACAGCAAGGACCTCGCCCGCATCCGCGCCGTGGCGGACTACATCTACGAGACGGTGGAAGCCCAGCGCGCGCTGTTTGGCGGGGCGACCTGACTAGCGCTGGCCCTCGAGCTCAGTTTGAGAAATGCCTTTTGAGAAATGCCTTGGCAGTGTGGCACTTCATCCTTAAACCGCATTTTGGACGGATCCTGAGTAGGGAGTAACACTGTGCCCGACACGGAAAGTCTTCCAATCGATCAGATTTACGTGCCCGTTAAGAAACGGAAAACCCTCAGGCCTGAGCTCGTTCAAGAAATCGCGGCGAGTATTCTGGAAGTTGGGCAACAAGTCCCCATTCTCGTTCGGCCTGATGAGGGCCGCCTCGTTTTGCTTGAGGGTTTACATCGGCTCGAGGCCTGCAAGGCGCTTGGCGAGACAACCATCATCGGAGTCTGGGGTTCAGCAGAGACTGCTCACCACAAGCCGCTGTTGTCCGACGGAGCTGAGACAGAGGCAGAGCGGGACAAAATGGCGCGATTGAAGAAGCTGCGCCTCGAGAGAGAAGCTGCCGAGAGATCGTCGGCTTCCGCAGACGCGATCGTGGAAACTGAATCAGCCAAGCTTCGGTCGGCTCGCTCCGGAACGAGTATCAGACGAGGGTCGTCGGGCGATCCACGATCAAAAACGAGGACGCTGTCGGAATGGCTCACACAACAAAAGCGCGATGGTGGTCGTTATTGATTACCGCCTCGGCCATCAAGGTGGGAGGGAGCATGCGAAGGGCCATCACTCCGGAAGCCTCGCAGGGCTGAGGCCTTCCAAAGGGTGCCACATGCCTTCGTTGCCGACGAAAACTAAACCGGGGAGATCCGGCGCCTCGTCGCAGCAACTCCCTTAATTCGCTCTGGCACGCGGCTTCTTCGTCACCGTCGCCCGGCCGAGCACCGCCTCGCGGCCCGCGCTCAGGATCTCGTCGGACATTTCGCCGCTGCCTGCGATCCGCGACATCACGATGGTGCCCAGCATGGTCGCGAGCGTGGCCATCGCCTGCTTGCGCGCGGTCTTGCGCGGCACGTCCTGGATCTGGTCGGTGATCATATCGATCATCTGGTCGAGCTTGAGCGCAAAGGCCTTGCGGGTCTTCAGGCTTTCGCGGGCGATCTCGGCGCCGAGCGCCGGGACCGCGCAGCCCTGGCCGGGATCGTCGCGATGCACCGCCGACAGGTAGCCGTCGACGATCGTCGCAAGCCGCTTCTCCGGCGGCACCTCTGCCGTGACCTTGCGCCAGCGCTCGTTGGCGCGGTCCATGGCGTAGTTGAAGGCCTCGATCACCAGCGCCTCGCGCGAGTCGAAATGCGCGTAGAATCCACCATGGGTCAGGCCGGCGTCCTTCATCAGGTCGGCGACGCCGATGCCATGGGCGCCCCTCTCGCGCAGCCGCGTCGCAGCCTTCTTCACGATCCGCGCGTGGGTCTCCTGCTTATGTTCTTTCGAATAGCGCATGCCGCTCTCATGGAATGTTTCTAATCATACAATAACAGATTTGCGCTGGGAATGCTGCAGTTATTTCGCTTTTGGTTCCCCGCCCAGCATGGAAAACGTCGCGGTCGCGTGCACCGCAAGATTGCCCTTACCGTCGCGGACGAAGCCCTCGGTGTAGCTGGTCTGGCGGCCGAGCTTGATCACCTTGCCTTCGGCCGAGATGGTTCCGGAACGCGCCGAGAGCGGGCGCAGATAGGTCAGCTTGAGATCCAATGTCACCGAGGTCTGCCCGGCCATGGTCGAAATCGCGCAGCCCATCGCGGTATCGAGCAGCGCGGCGGCGGTCGCACCGTGCAAGAGGCCGATGGTGTTCTCAAGGCTCTCATGCGGCTCGAGTTCCATCACGATCCGCCCTTCGTCGACAACCGCCATGCGGAAGCCGATCAGTTTTGCCATCGGCGGCGGCGGCAGGTGGCCGTCTCGAATCGCACGCATCGCCTCGATGCCGGACATCGGCATCGCCGCGCTGGCGACCGGCCCGGGCGCCTGCCATTCCACCACGCGCGTGCGCGTCAGTTCGGGCGAATGCAGGTCTGGTGTCTCGGCGGCGGTCATGACGGCTCCGTTTGTATGATAAGTATAATTCTATAGATTCGCGCCATGCAGCGCAACCACACGGCCAGTGTCTTGACAGGGACGGGCTTTGTCCGGGACATGGCCCGAGTCATTACGGGGCGATGCGAAGCATCGAACCCGGAATCTCGAGATTCCGGGTCTGGTGCTTACGCACCATCCCGGAATGACGTATCGATCAATTCCTGCGCCGGGACTTTTTCCATGGACATGCTCAATCCCCACTGCGGCATCGACCGCGACAGCAGAGGCGTCGTCCGCCTCACGATCTGCAACGCCGGCAAGCTGAACATCGTCAGCTCCGCCGTGACCAACGGCGTGCGCGAAGGCTTTGAGCACCTCGCCGCCGATCCGACCATCCGCGCCGTGATCCTGGCCGGCGAAAGCGAGCGCAGCATGATCGGCGGCGCCGACATCAAGGAGATGGCGACGCTCGACCAGCAATCGGCAGAAGCGTTCATCAGCCGCCTGCGCAATCTCTGCGAGGCCGTGCGCAAATTCCCCGCGCCTGTCATCGCCCGCCTGCCCGGCTGGTGCCTCGGCGGCGGCCTTGAGGTCGCGGCCGCCTGCGACGTCCGCGTTGCCGCGCATGACGCGATGTTCGGCATGCCCGAGGTCCGTGTCGGCATCCCCTCGGTGATTCACGCAGCACTGCTGCCGCGCCTGATCGGCTGGGGCCGCGCCCGCTGGCTGATGATAACAGCGGAGAACATCGACGCCTCCACCGCGCTCGCCTGGGGCCTGGTCGACACCGTGGCAAAACCCGGCGGCCTCGATGAGGCCGTCGAGCACACCGTCAAGGCGCTGCTGGAATGCGGCCCCGAAGCGCTGCGCATCCAGAAGGATTTGCTGCGGCAATGGGAAGAGCTGCCGCTGACCGAGTCGGTGAACCTGAGCGTCGGCGTGTTCGGCAAGTCGTTCCAGACCGGCGAGCCGCAGCGCCTGCTGCAGGGATTTTTGGATCGCAAGCGGTAATAGTGACACCTTGTAGCCCGGATGGAGCGCAGCGAAATCCGGGGCACATCATCCGCGGGTGGAATTGCCCCGGATTGCGCATCGCTCATCCGGGCTACGAGACCAACCTGACAGACTGTTGACCACGAGCCTCAGCGGATTAGTCTAACCTCCATCGCGAGCTTGGTGTTTCGGATCGAGAACGTCGATCGGAACACGCTCTCTCGCGGATCGCCGCGCGCGCGGCCAACAAGACAATCAATTCGGGACAGACGCACGAGGTCAGAACTCAAGAGCTGCAGGAGGACATATGGTCCAAAAGCGCGACGTTCCCGGTATCCGACCCTATGATGCTCCGGCTGGCGGCTGGGGCGCCCTCAAGGCCACCGCGATCGCGGTGCGCGACCAGATGGATCTGGTCGAAGCGCCGATCACGCTGCTCCGCACCAACAAGCCCGACGGATTCGATTGTCCGGGCTGCGCCTGGCCGGACAAGGAGCACACCTCCACCTTCCAGTTCTGCGAGAATGGCGCCAAAGCCGTGACCTGGGAGGCGACCAGCAAGCGCGTCGCGCCTCAATTCTTCGCCGACCATACGGTCACCGAGCTGCTGACCTGGAGCGACTTCCATCTGGAAAACGAGGGCCGGCTGACCGAGCCCCTCGCCTATGACGCCGTAAGCGACACCTACCAGCCGATCAGCTGGGATAACGCCTTCACGCGGATCGGCGAGACCCTGCGCAGCCTGCCCGATCCCAACATGGCCGAGTTCTACACCTCCGGCCGCGCCTCCAACGAGGCCGCGTTCCTGTTCCAGATCTTCGCGCGCGAATACGGCAGCAACAATTTCCCCGACTGCTCGAACATGTGTCACGAGGCGACCAGTGTCGGGCTGCCGCAATCGATCGGCATCGGCAAGGGCACGGTGTCGCTGGACGATTTCGACCATTGCGAGCTGATCATCGCGATGGGCCATAACCCCGGCACCAACCATCCGCGCATGATGGGCACGTTGTGGGAGGTCTCGCGCCGCGGCGTCCCGATCATCGTGTTCAATCCGCTGCGCGAACGCGCGCTGGAGCGATTTGCCGATCCGCAAGACCCGATCGAGATGGCGACCCTTGGCTCGACGCGGATCGCCTCGACCTATTATCAACCGAAGGTCGGCGCCGACGCCGCGGTGCTGAAAGGCGTCATGAAGGCGCTGATCGAGAAGGATGACGCGAGCCACGACGTGCTCGACCACGCCTTCATCACCGAGCACACCAATGGCTTTGCGACATTCGCCGCCGATCTGCGCGCCACGCCATGGCAGGCGATCGAGACGGTTTCCGGCTTCAGCCGCGCACAGCTCGGCGAGGTCGCCGCCGCCTATGCGAAATCCAATGCCACCATCGTCACCTACGGCATGGGCATCACCCAGCACAGCCGCGGCACCGACAATGTCCAGCAGATCGCAAACCTGCTGCTGCTGAAGGGCAATTACGGCAAGCCGGGCGCCGGCATCTGCCCGCTGCGCGGCCACTCCAACGTGCAGGGCAACCGCACCGTCGGCATCAGCGAGAAGCCCAGCATCCCGATGTTCGAGGGCATCGAGCGTACCTTCGGCTTCAAGCCGCCGCGCCATCACGGCCATGACGCGGTCGCCGCGATGGAAGCGATCGACGACGGCCGGTCCAAGGTGCTGATCTGCCTCGGCGGCAATTTTGCCATCGCCCTGCCCGATCCAGAGCGTTGCGCGGCCGGCATGCGCAAGCTCGAGCTTGCCGTGCATCTCGCCACCAAGCTCAACCGCTCGCATCTCTTGGTCGGCAAGCAGTCGATCATCCTGCCGGTGCTGGGACGCACCGAGCGCGACATCCAGGCCTCGGGTCCGCAGGTCGTCACCGTCGAGGATTCGATGTCGATGGTGCACGCCTCGCGCGGCAAGCTGACTCCGGCCTCCGAGAATCTGCTTTCGGAATCGGCGATCATTGCCGGCATGGCGATGGCGACCCTGCCGGCGAGCAAGGTGCCGTGGCTAGAGCTGATCGCCGACTACGACCGCATCCGCGACGCCATCGAGGGCGTCTTCCCGGATTTCAAGGATTACAACGCGCGGATCCGGATCCCCGGCGGCTTCCGCCTGCCGCTGCCGCCGACCGAGCGCAAATGGACCACGCCATCAGGCAAGGCCGAATTCCTGATCTTCGACGGCCTCGAAGAGGATCCGGTCCTGTCGGACGAGACCATCCTCAAGCTCGCCACCATCCGCAGCCACGACCAGTACAACACCACGATCTACGGATTGAACGACCGTTATCGCGGCGTGTTCGGGCGGCGCGACGTGCTGTTCGCCAACGAGGCGGACCTCACCGCGCGTGGCCTCGCCCATGGCGATCTCGTCGAGATCGAGACCGCGCTGCCCTCGGGCGCGCCGCGCCGCCTCACCCTGACCGCGATCGTCTACGACATCGCCCGCGGCTCGGTCGCCGCCTATTATCCGGAAGCCAACGGCCTCGTGCCGCTCGACTATCAGGACAAGGAGAGCGGCACGCCGTCGTACAAGTCGGTCCCGGTGCACATCCGCCGCGCTGATCAGGCGGCGTAATTTGGCGCGGCAGCGGCTTCTACCGCTGCTGAAGGGCTTGTGACCTGGCAGCTGACGTTCGGCATGTCTGCGCTGCACAGGATGTGGCATGATAACCTGATGCCAACAGAGGGACTGTGCTGTGCAAGAGGAAACATGGTGGGAAGGACCACTATGCGTCACGCACCCGGTCAACGGACGGCGCATCTTCGGAATTTGCCACGATGATCAGTGGCGCTGGTCCGTGCTTATCAATGGACCGGCTTGGCAAGACACTTATCTTCATGTCTTCACCCTCGCCGGCGCTACTGTCCAAGACGCAAGGGAGCTCGCGACTAAGCTCGGCCCGATACGCGAGCAGGATGAATCCGAAATCGCCTCCGAGCTGTGCAGCCAACTTGAGGCCGCCCGCAAGTCTTCCTAACGATGTCGCTTGTAGCCCGCATGAGCGCAGCGACATGCGGGACCATTCGCCCCGGATATCGCTTCGCTCATCCGGGCTACCTAGCGAAATCGGGGCTACGCCTACTCACTCACCTCGCATTGGCCGGCGCGTGCACCGGCCACAGATCGGCGCGCCAGCGCAGCGCGATCGCCAGCATCGCGATGAATCCGGCGGCGGCGAGCAGCGTGCCGGTGGCGGTGTAACCGATCAGGTCGATCAGGCTGCCGGCCGCGAGCAGGCCGAGCGGCAGGCCGTAGATCACCATCATGCGCACGCCCATCACGCGGCCGCGCAGATGCGCGCTGGCATTGCGCATCAGCATCACGGCGGCCGATATCATCGACATGCTCTGCGCGATCCCGGCCAGCAGCAGGCAGGCCATCGCCACCGGCATGGTCCTGAGCTCGACGAACACCAGGAGCATCGCATACCAGGCGAGCGTTGCGCCGATCAAAAGCCGCGCGATGCGCACGCCGCCGGCCATGCTGAGCGTGATCGAACCGATCAGCGAGCCGAACGCGAAGCTCGCGGAGAGATAGCCGAGCCCGGTCTGGTCGGTATGGAAGATGTCGCGCGCGACATAGGGCAATAGACCGTTGGTGAGCGGAAACGCGGTGAGGTTGGCGAGGAACGCGACACAGAGCGCCGCGCGCATGCCGGGACCGCTCCACGCGTAGACGATGCCCTCCTTGAGGTCGCGCAGCAGCGCCGAACCGGGCAAGTCGCTTGCCGATTGATCGGCCGCGCCGTGCACTTGGGCCGGACGGCCCATGCAGAGCATCAGGATCGCCGCAACGAAATAGAAGCTCGCGATCCCGACATAGACATAGCCGATGCCGAGCGCCGCGAACAATCCGGCGCCGGTCAATGCGCCGGCGATGCGTGCCGAGTCCTGCGTCGTGCGCGCCAGGCTGATGGCGCCGACCAGCTGCGCCGGCGGCATGATGTCGGCGAGCAGCGCGCCGCGCACGCCGAGGTCCGACGGGCGGATCACGCCCATCAGCGCGACGATGATCATGACATTCAGCGGCGGCAGATGGCCGGTCAGCGCCAGAATCATGATGGTCCCGGCGAGCGCGGTATAGGCGAAGCGCATCACGGCGAGCAGATCGCGATGCCCCATGCGGTCGCCGATCATGCCGACGACCGGCGCGACCAGCGTTCCGACATATTGCAACGAGGCCATCACGGTCAGCAGCAGCACCGAGCCGGTCTCGACCATGATGTACCAGCCGAGCACCAGCGTCTCGACCTCGAACGCCCACGAGGTGAGCAGATCGGACGGCCATTGGAAGCGATAGCTGCGGATGCGAAATGGCGCGAGCGCGGAAGTCCGCGTGATCCCGCTCAAGACGCTATGACGCGTGTCACGGCGTGTCCTGCCCTTTTCTTGGTTCTTCTGGGTCTTGCTTCGGCCGTTGATTCTCTTGAGAAAACGTCCTGTTCCGCGAGCGTAGCGCCGAGCCCGCCGCTGTCAATCGAAGCCGCCGCATGCGGCCATGCGCGGCGGCACCAGCGGCAGCGTGTTGCACTGCCCGCCCGATTTCGTCCGGCGCGCACCCCGGATCGGCCGTCCCCCTCCGCCCGGCGATTGTGCTAGCATGCTTGCTCCGAAACCGCGGAGGACGACATGAACGCCTTCGAAGTTTTCGCAATCTACGTGACGCCCTTTGTGATCATCGGGATCGCAATCAAGCTGCTGATGAAGCGTTACGCCGTCGACTTGCCCGACGTGCAGAAGCAGGCAGGCTCGACACCGAAGCGGCGGTTCTTGCTCGGCGCGTGGCGGTCGGAATAGGCCTGCAGCGCCAGCGAACAGATGAGCCGGCCCCCCCATCAGGCTGGCGCAATCGGAATTGACGTGACCGGGCCGGAAGCCATCTGTACGTCTTTGTAAACCGAGCGAATTGCATTGAGGACCGCTTCATCAGAGGACGTAACCTCAAAGAACGTGCTGTCGATCGCACGGATCGCGATCCATGTGTCGCTCTTCCCCGGAAGGGTGCCAACAAACTGCCCCCAAATCACCTGAGTTGTTTCGTGTGCGGCTTTTGAAAGCAGTGCACCACTGACAGGCGAACCACTGGCTGCGAACTTCTCGAGCAAATCCTCTCCCGGCGCGCCCCGCCCTGCGATCGTGAATTCATCAAAGGAATGGTCAAGCACCGGATCGTGCAGCACGACCGACGAAACCATCCAGGTGGCTTCGAGCGAGCGTGGAGCAAGCAAATCAATCAGATCGCGAAGATCGAGCGCCAGAGCGCCGTTGCAGCCGTCGTGGATACGAAGCGTGGTCATGGGCGTTCCTGGATCAATGCAACGCCTTCTAGACCGGCTTGCCTGTTCAAGTGCTTAGGAGCTTGCATCAACTCCTCGGATTGTTGGTAACCAGCTTCGCACCGATCTCTCAACTCGTCATTCCGGGGCGAGCGAAGCGAGAGCCCGGAATGACAGGTGGATGGAAGCGCGGCCCCTGCCACTGAGTTGCCCGACGGGGCAAGCCCCCGCGGCAAAAATATTTCGCTTTATCAGAATTGTAACTCAGTGTATGGTTCGCCCGTCTCACCCGATCGAGGGGCGCTTCGCGGTCGTCACGAACGCGGGTCGAGATGCGGTGGACGCCGAGCGTGTAGCTGACGAGAGCGCGCGAA
>NZ_JACMYP010000122.1 GCF_020889705.1 Bradyrhizobium altum
CGTCGACGCTCGCGGCGGCGGCCGCCGCGGCTTCGTCGGTGCGCGCCCATTGCCGGATCGCGAGCTCCACCGCCATCGCCTCGGTGTTCATGCGCTCCGAATAGAGCGTGATGATCGCCTTCAGCCGCTCACGCGCGCTGGCGCCATCGAGCGCGGTCTGCTTCTCGATCGCGGCGATGCGGCCGTCGCGCCAGCGCGTCAGCATCGCCTCGAGCAGCGCGGCGCGATCCCTGAAGCGGCGGTAGAAGCCGCCCTTGGTGACGCCGAGATTTTTCGCCAGCACCTCGACCCGCACGCCGTCGACGCCGGTATGCGCGAGTTCGGCAAAGCCGGCCGCGACCCAGACGTCGCCCTTGCTTTCAGTCATGTGATCTCCGCGGAGCGGTCCCGATACGGTGCCGTATTGCTAGCCTGCTTAGTCCCTGATACGCTACCGTATCAGAACGCAAAGGAGGGAAGCATGGAGGGCGAGGCGACCTATCGCGGCACGGTCTATCCCTGGCATTGCGACCACATCGGCCACATGAACGTCATGTGGTATGTCGGCAAGTTCGACGAGGCGAGCTGGAACATGTTCGCGCGGCTCGGGCTGACGCCGAGCTATCTGCGCGAGTCCGGCCGCGGCATGGCCGCCGTGCAGCAGAACATCTCCTACCAGCGCGAACTGCTCGCCGGCGACCTCGTCGAGGTCAAGAGCCGGCTGGTCGAGTTCCGCGACAGGTCGGTCCGCATCCTGCATGAGATGCGCAACGCGGAGACCGGCGACATCGCCGCGACCTGCGAGATCGCGGCCGTGCACATCGATCGCGCCGCGCGCAAATCGGCGCCGTTTGCGCCGGCGATCCGCTACGCCGCGATGCCGCACCTCGTGCCGTCAGAACCCGTGACTGCGTGACCGCCATGCCCCGCTTTGAGCCGAAGAATCCCGACTTCCGCGCTGTTGCCACCGCCACATTCGCGCGCCAGCGCGCAATGCAGACGCTTGGTATCTCGATCGCACGCATGGAGCCGGGCGAGGTCGATCTCGCGATGCCCTACGCGCCGGAGTTCTGCCAGCAGAACGGATTCGTGCATGCCGGAATCATCACCGCGGGGCTCGACAATGCCTGCGGGATCGCCGCCTTCACGCTGATGCCCGAAGGCTCCGACATCCTCACGGTGGAGTTCAAGGCCAATCTCCTGGCGCCGGCCCGCGGCGAGCGGTTCGTGTTCCGCGGCGTCGTGGTCAAGCCAGGCCGCACGCTGACGGTCTGCGACGGCCGCGCCTACGCCGTGCAGGACGGCATCGAGACGCTGGTCGCAACCATGAGCGGGACGCTGATGGCACTGCAGAGGCGGGCGTCACCAACGACGAGCGGAGCTTTATCCCCGTCACCCTGAGGTGCGAGCGGAGCGAGCCTCGAAGGGTCGACGGCCCACGCTCTCGCCAGCGGAGAAGCAACGCGCGGAAACATCTGGGCCGTGCATCCTTCGAGGCGCGCAAGCGCGCACCTCAGGATGACGGACCTGTGAAGTCGGCGTGCCTAGTATCTGCGCATCCTCCTGAGATCGCCGCATTGACAACCTTTCCCCACGCCGACCTGATACGCGGATGCTTCGCGTGAGCGCCTTGTCATGATCGCCAGCCTCAGTCTGATCCTGCTCTGTCAGTTGGTCGGCGAGGTTGCCGTGCGGGCGCTGGCCGTGCCGGTGCCGGGACCGGTGGTCGGGCTGGTGCTGCTGCTGTTGCTGCTTCTGGCGCGCGACCGCTTTCCCGTGCTCGCGCGCGGGCCGCTCGGCGACGACGGGGTCGAGAGCGCAAGCCGCGGCATGCTCGCCAATCTCTCGCTGCTGTTCATTCCGGCCGGCGTCGGCGTGGTGCAGAAGCTCGATGTGCTCGCCGAGCACGGCATCGCGATCCTGGTGATCCTCGCGGTTTCGGTCATCGTCACGCTGCTGGCGACGGTCGCGACCTTCGTCGCGGCGAGCAGCCTTCTTTCGCGCGAGGAGGAGAACCCGTGAGCGACAATCCGTTCTCGCTCTGGGTCTATCTCTCGCAGTCGCCGCTGCTCTGGCTGACGGTGACGCTGCTGACCTATGTGGCGACCGACGCGGTGTCGCTGAAGACCCGCCGGCACCCGCTCGCCAATCCCGTGCTGCATTCGCTGTGGATCATCGGTGCGTTCCTGCTGCTGACCGGGACCTCCTACACCACCTATTTTGCCGGCGCGCAGTTCGTGCACTTCCTGCTCGGGCCGGCGACGGTCGCCCTCGCAGTGCCGCTCTACGAGAACCGCAGGCGGGTTGCGGCCGCGGTCCTGCCGATGCTGGTCGCGCTCGCGGTCGGCTCGCTCACCGCGATCGTCTCGGTGGTGCTATTGGCGCGGGCCTTCGGTCTGCCGCGTGACATCATCCTGTCGCTGTCGCCGAAATCGGTGACGGCCGGCGTTGCCATGGGCATCAGCGAATCCCTGCATGCCGATCCCTCGCTGACGGCGGTCTCCGTGATCCTCACCGGCATCATGGGGGCGATCATCGTCACGCCCTTGATGAACTTCACCGGCGTCACCGACTTCCGTGGCCGCGGCTTTGCCGCCGGCATCGCCGCCCATGGCATCGGCACCGCGCGCGCCTTCCAGGTCGACGAGGTCGCCGGGGTCTTTGCCGGGATCGCGATGAGCCTGAACGCGCTGGTCACCTCTCTGCTGGTGCCGCTGGCCGCGACATATCTGCTGCGCTGACGCTGGTTGCAGGGCAGTTTTGTGCTATTGGTATGGCGTTATGCAGCAAATCCTTCTAGGATTGTGGCCTCAAACGCGAGTCTGTTCCCCTTGGTCTTCTCCGCAACTCAGAGCGTGCTTGGGCTGGCATCGGGCATGCTGGTCGGCTTTTCGCTGGGCCTGGTCGGCGGTGGCGGGTCGATCCTTGCCGTGCCGCTGATGGTCTATGTGGTCGGGGTGCCCCAGCCGCATGTCGCGATCGGCACTTCGGCGATCGCGGTCGCCGCCAACGCCGCGATCAACCTCTCCAACCACGCCCGCGGCGGCACCGTGATCTGGTCCTGCGCGCTGGTGTTCGCGCTGTCAGGCATGTTCGGCGCTTTCGGCGGCTCGATCCTCGGCAAGATGCTGGACGGGCAGAAGCTGCTGGCGCTGTTCTCGATCGTGATGCTGGTGATCGCGGGCCTGATGCTGAAGACCCGCGCGCGGGTCGGGCTGACCGACGTCAAGATCTCGATGGCCAACACGCCCGCGATCGTAGGTCTCGGGCTTGTGACGGGAACCATGTCCGGCTTCTTCGGCATCGGCGGCGGCTTCCTGATCGTGCCGGCCTTGATGCTGGCGACCGGGATGCCGATCATGAACGCAGTCAGTTCGTCGCTGGTGGCGGTTACCGCCTTCGGCGTGACCACGGCCTTGAGCTATGCGTGGTCCGGGCTGGTGTCGTGGGGCCTGGCGGGGCTATTCGTCGCCGGCGGCATCGCGGGCGGCCTGCTGGGCACGCGGAGCGCCCGGCACCTGTCGGAACGCCGCGGCGCCCTTAATATCGTGTTTGCGACTGTGATTATCGTCGTGGCGATCTATATGCTGCTGCGTAACATCAATGTGTCCTGAACGTAGAAGGGCGAGGAGCCCTTCCGGAAGCGAGCTATGAACCATCTGACGAAATCACCCCTCGACAACGCCGGCGCCACCCGCCGCGGCGCGCTCGGCCTCATCGGTGCCGGCATTGCGCTGCTGGCCGCGGGAGCGCGCGCGCCGAGGACGACAATGTGCTGACCGAGGAACAGGTGCTGCGCGATCCGGATATTCCGGTGATCGGCAATCCCAAGGGCGACATCACGATCGTCGAATGGTTCGACTACAACTGCCCGTATTGCCGCAAGCTCGCGCCGGAGCTCCGCCAGGTGGTGCAGGACGACGGCAAGGTTCGCCTGGTGCTGAAGGATTGGCCGATCCTCGGGCCGGTGTCGAAGGTCGCGGCGCGGATGGCGCTGGCGGCGAAGTACCAGGACAAGTTCGAAGCCGCGCATGAGGCGATGATCTCGGTCAATTCGCGCATCACCGAGCCGCGCATCACCGAGCTGCTGTCGGGCGCTGGCCTCGACATGGACCGCCTGAAGAAGGATCTCGACGCCAATGCCAAGGCGATCGACGCAGTTTTGGCGCGTAACAACGAGCAGGCGCAGGCGTTCGGCTTCAACGGCACGCCGTCATTCATTGTCGGCAAGTATCGCGTGCCGGGCGTGCTCAGCATCGATCAATTCGAGCAGGTGATCGCGGACGCCCGCAAGGCAAATATGGGCCGCAAGACCGAGCAGAACTAAACCCCTTGGCGTTCACTCACTCGGAGCCCTTGCGCTTGGCATAGGCGCGCCGCGCGCGCTCGCGATTGCCGCACACTTCGCTCGAGCACCATCTGCGGGTCCGGTTCGGGCTCTCGTCGACGAAGAACCAGCCGCAGCCCTCAGCCTCGCAGCATCCGATGCGGCTTGCGTCATCGGACGCCACCAGGGCCGTCAGTGACCACAGCACCGGCCACAATGGCTCCGTCACGTCGGTCCCCGCCAGCGCATGGCGATAGCCTCGATCCTGCCGCACAAGGTCGGGCTGCCGGGGAGCCGCCGCCAGCATCCGATTGACGAGACGGAGGTCCACGCTACGGCCACCGCGGAGCGCGTCGGAAATCGCCCAGATGTCCCGACGCAAATCATGCGCCTTGTGCATCGCGGCCACGGCAAGGCTGCTCGCCGAATGCGCTTTCAGCTTCCTGATCGCCGCGAGCGGCAAGGTCCCGCGGCGTTCGCTCCAGGACAATAGCGCAGTGTAATCAGGGATCAGCTCCTGCGGATCGTTCGACGTCCGCCAGTCGAGCGTGTTCGCGAAGTCGAGGCAGACCCGTCCACCGAAGAACTGTGTCGCTGCCCGCGCGGGATCCCTTGACATCACGGCCTCTCACCAAGTTTAATCTAACGGTCATGACCATTACAAGTGCTCAGCCGTCGCCACGCGCCCCAACGATGACGGCCGCCGGATTCAGGCGGGGCCTGGTCGCGGCCTTGCCGTTCCTGCTCAGCAATGGCGCCGCTGGCCTCGTGATGGGACTGACCTACAAGGGGCTTGGGCTGGGGGCGCCGCACGCGATTCTGTTCAGCCTGCTCGTCTACTCTGCCACCGCCCAGGCGATCACGCTGAGCATGTGGGCGAGCCCACTGCCGGTTGCCGCCATGGTCGTTGCCTGCATCGCCACCAATTCACGATACTTACTGATGGGCGCCCATCTGCGCCAGCTGTTTGGCGGACTAGCCCCCCGGAAGATCCTGCTCAGCCTGTTTCTGCTCGCTGATGCGTCGTGGCTGATGACGAGTTCGGATGCAGACCGCAACGGACCCGACGCGGGCTATCTGCTCGGATCGAGCATCCCGATGGCGATCGGTTGGGTCGGCGGCACCGCACTTGCCTATGCCGCCCCGCTCGCAACGAATGGACCGCTGAGGCTAGCCGCCGCACTGCTGCCGACGATGTTCATTGCGACCCTGCTTCCGAGCCAGTGGAAGAACGCGACGTCTCCGTGGCCGTGGCTGACCTCAGCGGTCGTCGCGCTCCTGGTCAGCCGATTCGTGGATCCCAGCTGGTCCATGCTGATCGGTGGCGGATGCGGCACGCTCGTCAGCATGATGGAGCGGACCGATGCGTGACCTGGACATTCTCGGCGTGATCTTCATCCTCGGGCTGACATGCTATGCCATGCGCGCCGGTGGATACGTCCTCGCCGCGTCGATGCGCGACGACGGCATCGCCGCCCGGTTTCTCCGGCTCGCGCCCGGCAATCTGTTCATCGCATTCATTGCTGGCGGCTGCCTGTCCGGCGGGCTGGCAGGTCTCGTCGGGACGATCGTCGCGCTCGTGACGATGGCTGTCACGGCCCGGGAGTGGGCCGCGCTGAGCGCGGGGTTCGGTGCGGCGATCGCGACATCCGCGATCGCGTCGTGACGCCGGCAGTTACTTCGCGGCGACCCTTGTCCATTCCTGGTGCGCCCGCGCCTTCAGCAGATTCCAGTCGCGGGCGGCGACGTCCCAATTCACGATCGTGCGGGTGTCCTGCGCAACCTGCCCATTGGCCACGCTCGACGTCTGCATCGAGTCGTAGACATAGACGCCGCAAACCAGCAGCAGCGCGCCCAAAATCATGCCGAAAAACGTCCGCATCGCTCAATCCCTCCAGTGTCGGCGGGATAACGTCGCGGGGTTCGCTGCGGTTCCGGCGATCGATCAACTGCGCGCGAATACCCGCATCACATAGTCGATGAACACGCGAACCCGCGGCAACAGCTGTCGGTTGCGCGGATAGAGCAGGGATACCGGCACCGATGGCGGCGGACATCGCTGCAGCACCGGGATCAACGTGCCGTTGGCGAGATCGGTTTCGGCATGGAAGCGCGGCACCTGCACGAGGCCGAGGCCGAGCCTGGCGCTCGCCAGATAACTCTCGGGGCCGGTCACCGACATCGGCGCGGGCAACGGAAATTGTTTGAGCGCGCCGTCGATCACGAACTCCATCGGGCGCAAGCGGCCCGTCGTCAGCGAGCGAATCCCGATCATGCGATGGCCGTCGAGCGCGAGCGGATCGGTCGGCATGCCGAAGTGCGCAAGGTAGTCCGGCGTGGCGCAGGTCAATCGCTCCAGCATCGTGACCTGCCGCGCGATCATGTCGCTGTCGGGCAATTGGCCGAAGCGCAGCACGCAGTCGACGCCTTCGCGGATCAGATCGACCCAGCGGTCGCTCTCGCTCATGTTGATTTCGATGTCGGGATACTCAGTGAGGAAGCCCGGCAGGTTCGGCAGCAGGAAGTGCCGCGCCAAAGTGCCCTGTACCTCGAGCCGCAGCTGCCCCTTCGGCCGCGCACCGCCGAACGCGCCCTCGGCGTCTTCGAGATCTGCGATCAGCGACAGGCAGCGGCGGTAATGCGCCTCGCCGTCGAGCGTCGGGCGAACCGTGCGCGTGGTGCGCTCGAGCAGCCGCACGCCGAGCCGCGCCTCCAGCCCCTTCACCGCGTCGGTCACCGTCGAGCGTGGCAAAGCGAGATCGTCGGCGGCCAGCGAAAAACTGCGCCGCTCGACCACCCGGGTGAACACGCGCATCGCGTCGAAGCGGTCCATTTATTATCCGAAAATTGCGAATAGTGACGCCAGAAGGTGCATGATTATCCGGCTGATGCCAAGATCCAGTGTCCTCCCATCGAACGCGGCCTTGGCCGCCAACCTGATGGGAGACTGAAAATGACCAACCAAGCCAACAAGGTAGCTCTGGTGACGGGTGCCTCGCGCGGGATCGGCGCGGCGGTTGCCGAGCGCCTCGCCAGAGATGGCTTCACCGTCGTCATCAACTACTCCGGCGACGCCAAGCTGGCCCAGGCGGTGGCCGACCGGATCGAGGCCGCCGGCGGCCGGGCGCTGACGGCGAAGGCCGATGTCAGCGATGCCAGCGCGGCGCGCGGCCTGTTCGACGCGGCGGAAGCGGCGTTCGGCTGCGTCGACGTGCTGGTCAACAATGCCGGCATCATGAAGCTCGGCAAGATTGCCGACAGCGACGATGCGGCCTTCGACCAGCAGGTCGCAGTCAACTTGAAAGGCAGCTTCAACACCATGCGCGAGGCGGCACGCCGGCTGCGCAACGGTGGACGCATCGTCAACTTCTCGACCAGCGTCGTCGGCACGAGGCTCGAGACCTACGGCATCTATGTCGCGACCAAGGCCGCGGTCGAGTCACTGACCGCGATCCTGTCCAAGGAATTACGCGCCGCGGCATCACGGTGAATGCGGTCGCGCCCGGCCCGACCGCGACCGATCTGTTCCTCAACGGCAAATCGGATGAGCTGATCGATCGCTTCGCCAGGATGGTCCCGCTGGAGAGGCTCGGCACGCCCGACGACATCGCCTCTGCCGTGTCGTTCCTCGCCGGTCCCGACGGCTCCTGGATCAACGGCCAGACCCTGCGCGCCAATGGCGGCCTGGTCTGACGTCCCCACACTTCACCCCAACTCTCGCTCAACCCGACATCACAAGGATACGTGTCATGAAACAGGTCATCGTCATCACCGGCGCTTCGAGCGGCTTCGGCCGCCTCACCGCCAACGCGCTCGCCAAGGCCGGCCACACCGTCTACGCCTCGATGCGTCATACCACCGGCCGCAACGCCGCCGCGGTCGCCGATATCGAGGAGTTCGCCCGGGACAACAAGGTCGATCTGCGCTCGCTCGAACTCGATGTCGGCTCGCAGGCGTCGGTCGATGCGGCGATCGCGCGGATCGTCACTGAAGCGGGCCGGCTCGACGTCGTCATGCACAACGCCGGCCACATGGTGTTCGGACCGGCGGAGGCGTTCACGCCCGAGCAGCTCGCCGAGCTCTACGACGTCAACGTGCTCTCGACCCAGCGCGTCAATCGCGCGGCGCTGCCGCAGCTGCGCAAGCAGGGCAGGGGACTCGTGGTCTGGGTGTCGAGCTCTAGCTCGGCCGGCGGCACGCCGCCCTATCTCGCGCCGTATTTCGCGGCGAAGGCCGGCATGGATGCGATGGCCGTGATCTATGCCCGTGAGCTCACGCGCTGGGGCATCGAGACCTCGATCATCGTGCCCGGCGCCTTCACCGGCGGCACCAACCACTTCGCGCATTCCGGCCGTCCCGCCGACCAGGCGCGCGTCGCTGAATATGAAGCCGGTCCCTATGCCGGCTTCGGCGATGAGATCATGAAGGCATTTTCGGCGATCGTGCCCGAGGATGCCGACGCTGGCACAGTGGCCGACGCGATCGTCAAAGTCGTCGACACGCCGTACGGCAAGCGGCCGTTCCGCGTTCACATCGATCCGACCCAGGACGGCGCCGAGGTTGCATTCGGCGTGATCGACCGCGTCCGCAACGAAATGCTGCACCGGGTCGGCTTCTCCGATCTGCTCAAGCCGCGTGTGAATGTGTAGTTCGGCACGCCCTCTGTCCACGTCAACGATAAGGATGGTGCCACGCGCATCATCCATCCCCGTCATCCTGAGGTGCGAGCGAAGCGAGCCTCGAAGGGTGCACGGCCTCGATGCAGCCGCGGGGCCGTCGACCCTTCGAGACGCGCTTCGCGTTCCTCAGGGTGACGGGGAGAGAAGTCCCTTTGACGGGGAGGCTACCTCAAGTGCCGTCAGTTCGTTCACCGTTCAGCCACCGAAAAATCTCAGCATTGATCTCGCGCGGATAGGTGTGGCTGAGATCGTCGATCTCGCGATAGATCACCCTGGCGCCGGCGGCCGACAGCAAGCCCTGGGTCTGCCGCGCGGTCTGCACCGGGAACATCCAGTCGAGCCGGCCGTGGATGATGAAGATCGGCAAACTGCGCAGCCGCTCGGCATCGGCCATTTCGGCCATCAGCGGATGGAAAGTCGCGGCAACCGGCGCCAGGTGCGTGAAGCACGAGGCGCCGTCGAGCCCGCTCACATAGCTGAACGTGCCGCCATCGCTCATGCCGGTCAGCAGCATGCGGGTTTCGTCGATGCGCCAGCGCACGCACACCTGGTCGATGATGCGGTTGAGGTTCGGCGTGTCGGTGTCGTCGCCCATCAGCGCCCAGGTCTGGCCGGTTGCGGTCGGTGCCACCAGGATGGCGCCGCGGCTGCGCGCATCGCGCAGCCAGCTCCACAGGAAACCGCGGCCGTTGCCGCTGCCGCCGTGCAGGGCCATCACCAGCGGCCAGGTGCGATCCGGCGTGTAATATTCCGGCACATACATCGAGAAGCCGCCGCGGCTGCCCGGTTCGTTGCGCTCGTGGAAGATGCCGGTGTCGGCGTTCGGCGTCGCCGCGAGCTTCGCCTGCAGCGCGGCGTCCTCGCGCAAGTCAGGCGCGATGAAGAAGCCGCTGACCGGCGGCAGCTCGGTCAGCGGATAGAGCGCCTCCTGTGCGCGCGGCAGATAGCGCAGCGCGCGGAATACGCTGACCAGATCGCCCTCGCCATTCTGCACCGCGCGCAGGCCCGCATAGCCGGCCAGTGCCGGTTCGATCGCAGCTTCCAGTGCGGTCTGGATGTGCGCGAATTTCTCCGGCCAATCGGCAAGCCGCGGCCGCACCGCCTGCAGGGCCTTCTCGGGCTCGCCCGCGATCCGCATCACGCGATCAAAGTCCGGCGGGTTGAGGTTGCGCGCGACAAAGGACAGCGATTCCAGCGTCTGCAACAGCGGCGGCAGCACGGCCACGATGTGGTCAACCACGGCCTCGCTCATCGTTGCTGCCTCTTTTCTTTCTCTTAGTGCAGCCGCGGCGCCTTCAACAGCTTCATGCGGTCGATCGAGGTCAGCGTCACGTCGAAGGTGACGCCCTCGTGGTAGATGGTTAGCGGCACGTCGACGCCGGCTGCGCCGAGCGACCAGAGCTTGCGATAGAAGCCGGTCTGGCTCGTCACCTTGTCGCCGTCGACCGCGAGGATCACGTCGCCGGTCTTCAGCTCGGCGCGCGCCGCCGGTCCCTTGCTGGCGACGCCGACCACCACGAGGCGGTTGTCGATCTCGGTCGTGTACATGCCGAGCCACGGCCGCGCCGGCCTGTCGACGCGGCCGAATTTGCGCAGGTCGCCGAGCACCGGATTGAGCAGATCGATCGGCACGATCATGTTGACATGCTCGGCGCGGCCCGAGCGTTCGCGTTCGAGCTGCAGCGAGCCGATGCCGATCAGCTCGCCGGCATTGTTGATCAGTCCGGTGCCGCCCCAATTCGGATGCGACGGATAGGTGAAGATCGCTTCGTCGAGCAGATATTCCCAGTAGCCCGCGAACTCCTGCTTCGCCGCGATCTGGCTCGCGACCGAGCGCGTGCGACCGCCGGCGCCGCCGAGCACGACATTGTCGCCGACCTGCGTCGCCGCCGACGAGCCGATCGGCAGCGGCTTGATGTCGAGCTGTCCCAGCGCCTGCACCAGGCCGAAGCCGGATTCGAAATCGAAGCCGAGTGCGTGGCCCTCGACCGCGCGGCCGTCGCCGAGATGCAGCCACACCGTGGCGGCTTCGGTGATCAGATAGCCAATCGTCAGCACCAGCCCGTCGTCGATCAAGACGCCGTTGCCGGCGCGCTCGGTGCCGAGCGTCTCGGCGCTGAAGGCGTCAGGCGGAATGATCGAATGCAGCCCGATCACGCTCGTCAGCGCACGATCGAGGTCGTAGCGGTAATCTTCGGGGCGGGGCTGAAAGGCCGCCGGCACTTTCCATTCGGTGGTGGAGGGCATCAAGGATCTCCTGGCGTGCAGGGCGCTGGAACCTCATGGTAGTCCGAGGTTCTGCCGGCAGGGAAGATGGAATGATATACCTTGCGCGGCGGCCTGCACAGCTCATCTGGCGTGCAGAGCTGCCCCTCGCAAGATGAACTGAACCTAATCGCTTTTTGCTGCCGCGCGCGCCGGCATGATGCGGAAAGCGCCGTCCTCCTTGATCCACGCGGCGCGCTCGTCGCGCAGCATGGTGCGGCGAACCTTTCCGGAATCATCGCGCGGCGCTGTGCCGACGCGCTCGAAACTTTCCGGATGCTTGTAGCGGCTGAGCCGGTCCTTCAGGAAGTCGCCCATGCCGTCGGCGATCTTCTGCGCATCGGCGCTGTCGGCGAGTTCGAGGATCGCATGCACGCGCTGGCCGAATTCCGGATCGGGCAATCCGACCACGACGCAGGAGCGCACCTCGGGATGTTCGCTGACCGCGGCCTCGACCTCGGCCGGATAGATGTTGGCGCCGCCGCGCAGCACCATGTCGGCGAGCCGGTCGCCGAGATAGAGATAGCCTTCCTCGTCGAGCCTGCCGATATCGCCGAGCGATTCCCAACCATCAGGTCGGCGCTTCGGCGATGCGCCGAGATAGTGATAGGTGGAGCCGGCGCCGTCATTGGGCAGGAAGTAGATCTCACCGGTCTCGCCCGGCGCGACGTCGTTGCCGTCCTCACCGATGATGCGCAAGCGCGCGGTCTCGCCGATCCTGCCGACCGAGCCCTTGTGCGCCATCCACTCGACGCCCGAGATCACGCAGGCGCCCTGCCGCTCGGTGCCGCCATAGAGCTCCCAGACCCGCTCCGGCCCGAGCCATTCGATCCACTTCTCCTTCAGCCAGGGCGGCATCGGAGCAGCCATGTGAAACACGATTTGCAGGCTGGAGACGTCGTAGCGGTTGCGCACCTCCTCGGGCAGCGCCCAGATCCGGTGCATCATGGTCGGCACGAAGTTCACCCATTGCACGCGCTCGCGCGCGATCAGCCGCAGCGTCTCCTCGGCGTCGAATTTCACCATGCCGGTCAGCCGCCCGCCGCCGAACAGCGCCGCGTGCGACAGGATGAACGGCGCGTTGTGATAGAGCGGGCCCGGGTTGAGCACCGACGCCTCATGTGGCATGCCGAGCAGCAGCGGTGTCGTGGTTTCGATCACGGCGGGGCTGTGATCGAGGATCACCTTCGGCCGCCCGGTCGAGCCGCCGCTCGTCATCGCCTTCCAGTAGCGCGCGACCGGTGCATCGAGCGGCTCCTCGGAAAATCCCTCCGGCACGAAATCCACCGGTAGCGAATTCGGCGCATTCCAGTCGGCCTCGCCGCCGACCACCAGTGACGGTTTCAGGATCTCGAGCACCGCGGCGGCCTCGCCGCGCGGCAGCCGCCATGACAGCGAGGTCGGCGTCGCGCCGCATTTCCACACCGCGAAAGTGGTCTCGAAGAACGCGTTGCTGTTGGGCAGCCCGATCGCGACGAAGTCGCCGGGCTTGACGCCCTTGGCGGCAAAGGCGCGCGCCCGTGCATTGGCGCGGCGCTCGAGTTCGAGCCAGGTCAGCGTATCGGCGCCGTGACTGACGGCGATCGCGTCGGCGGGCTTGCGTTCGGCATACCAGCGCGGCACGTCGGCGAGGGGGATCAGCATGGGGCGTTTCCGTCAGAAGGAGGCGGCTTGAAGCGCTCTTGTTGCAGGGATGTGGCCAGCGCCACGGCCGCTACTTCACCAACTATGCGGTCCCCGTGTCAAGCCAACGACTGCCCATGCGGCCGGTATCCCGCTGATGGAGTTGCGGAATCCTCGTTTGCTAAAAGCCGGGGCAAGATTCCGGTAAAGTTCAAGCGATCGCGCTAAGCCGGACTTTACGAGCGGACGGCATTGTGGCCCGTGCGGTTGTGTGCCGGGCGCGTCGATCGACCTGCGCGGCCTCCAATGTTTTTTCAAGGACCAATGTCTTCAAGGACGACGACGATGGCGAGCAATGGAGCACGGATCAAAATCAGTCGCGAGCCGCGGCGCCAGCTCAACAATCGTGCGGCGTGGATCACGGTCGATGACGGCGTGACCGAGAACGCCTGCGCCGTGGTCGACATCTCGCCCGGCGGCGCCAAGATCACGACCGAGGTCGAGTTCGACGTGAAGGACCGCCTCGCGCTGACGCTGCTCGCCGATCACGCCAAGCGCTACCCCTGCGAGGTGGTCTGGCGTCGCGGCAAGACCTACGGGCTCAAATTCGTGACCGCCGACGCCGAGCCGGACGAACCGGCCGCGGAGCCGGCCGGCGCGATCTAGCGCTGCGCCTCAGCGCCCCTGCGCGCTATTGACGTTGCCGGTCGTGCTCACCGAACCGCCGGGAGCGGCCGGCGCCGCACTGAAATTGCCGCCGGAGGACGGTGCATAGCGCTGGCCGCTCTGGGCTGGAAGCGCAGTGCCGCCAACGCCGTCCGACGAAGCAGCGCGATCTCCGGGCCTCGGTGGCGGTGGGGAGCCTCCCGTGCTTTGCGCGAGAAGCTGAGCCGGGGTGAGGGTGAGGCCGGCGGCGAGGATGATGGCGAATTTGTTTCTGAACATGGGGCTAGTCCGGATGGTGCGGTGAGGCTCGAGCGGTGGCGAGACCTTCGCCAAGCCCGCACGATTGCGTCTGCAATAACGTAAGCGGTGCCGGTCCCGTTCCCAGAGGCTTCCGCCAAACCGCAAAGCAAATATCCGTGTGGTGGATGCGGGCGTGATCACGGCGCCGCGTTCGCTCTGCTAGCCCCGATAGCGCAGAGCGTCGACCAGCAGCGCGAACGCCGGCGAGGATTGCCGGCGGCTCGGGAAATAGAGGTGATAGCCGGGAAACGGCACGCACCAGTCATCGAGCACCTGCACCAGCTGGCCCTTGGCAAGTTGCGCCTGCACCTGATCCTCGGCGACATAGGCAAGCCCGAGCCCGGCCGACGCCGCCTTGATCCGCAAGGCGGTACTGTTGAACACCAATTGTCCATCGACGCGGACCTTGATCGGGCGTCCGCGCTTCTCGAATTCCCAGGCATAGATGCCGCCATGGGTCGGCAGGCGAATGTTGATGCAGGCGTGCTGGGTCAGGTCCTGCGGCCGCTTCGGACGGTCGCGCCGCTTGAAATAGGACGGCGCCCCGACCACGACCATGCGGAAATCCGGCGCGATCCGCACCGCGATCATGTCCTTTGCCAGCTGCTCGCCGAGGCGAACGCCGGCGTCAAAACGCTCGGCGACGATGTTGGTGAGCCCGTTGTCGACGGTCAGCTCCACCTTGATGTCGGGATAGCGGGCAGGAACTTTTCCAGCGTCGGCCACAGGATGGTCTCGGCGGCGTGCTCGCCGGCGTTGATGCGGATGGTGCCGGCCGGCTTCTCGCGCAGCGCGTTGAGCGCTGTGAGTTCGGCCTCGATCTCCTCGAAGCGCGGCCCGATGCCCTGCAGCAGCCGCTCGCCGGCCTCGGTCGGCGCCACGCTGCGCGTGGTGCGGGTCAGGAGCCGCACCCCCAGCCGTTCCTCCAGCGCGCGCATGGTGTGGCTGAGCGCCGATTGCGACACGCCGAGCCGCGCCGCCGCGCGGGTGAAGCTGCGCTCACGCGCCACCGCGAGGAAGGCGATCAGGTCATTGACGTCATGCCGCGGACATTGATGAATCCTGCTCATAAGTCCATCCCGATTTGTACGTCTAATGGCGCAGGCGTGCACGACCTAAATCCCGCAGCGGCAGGTTCCAGCCATTGATGCGGAGAGACGTCATGCAGAAGCGTAAACTCGGTAACAGCAATCTGGAGGTATCGGCGATCGGCCTGGGCTGCATGGGCCTCAGCTTCGCCTATGGCCCAGCGGTCGAGAAAGCCGCAGGCATCGCGCTGCTGCGCGGCGCCGTCGAGCGCGGCGTCACCTTCTTCGATACCGTGGAAGTCTACGGTCCCTTCGTCAACGAGGAGCTGGTCGGCGAGGCGCTGGCGCCGGTTCGCAACAACGTCGTGATCGCCACCAAGTTCGGCTTCGATATCGGCACCATGGCGCAGCGGCACCGGTCGTTGAACAGCCGGCCCGAGCACATCAAGGCGGTCGCGGACGCCTCGCTGAAGCGGCTGAACATCGATGTGATCGATCTGTTCTATCAGCATCGGGTCGATCCCGCGGTGCCGATCGAGGATGTCGCCGGCGCCGTGAAGGACCTGATCGCCGCCGGCAAGGTCCGCCATTTTGGCCTGTCGGAGGCCGGCGTGCAGACCATCCGTCGGGCGCACGCGGTGCAGAAGGTCACGGCATTGCAGAGCGAATATTCGCTGTGGGAACGCGGTCCGGAGGCGGAGATCCTGCCGGTGCTGCAAGAGCTCGGCATCGGCTTCGTGGCTTACAGTCCGCTCGGCCGCGGTTTTCTCACGGGGGCGATCAGCGCGTCGACGACGTTCGCCAGCGACGACTTCCGCAACCTCGTGCCGCGTTTTTCGCCGGAAGCCCGCCGCGCCAATCAGGCGCTGGTCGATCAGCTCGGCCGCATCGCGGCCGGCAAGGGCGCAACAATGGCCCAGATCGCACTGGCCTGGTTGCTGGCGCAAAAGCCGTGGATCGTGCCGATCCCGGGCACCACGAAGCTCAATCGGCTCGAGGAAAACGTCGGCGCCGCGCGAACCGAATTGAGCTCCACCGATTTCGCCGACATCGGCAAGGCCGTCGCCGCCATCGAGGTGCAGGGCGCGCGCTATCCGGAGCAATTGCTCGGGATGGTTGGGCGTTGAGGAAGTCGAGCCGCACACTCAGTGTCGTCCCGGGCTTGACCCGGGACCCATAACCACAAGTGGCAATTGCTGCGCGACGCTGGAGCCACAGCTCGCTTCAACAACCCGACCCTGTGGTTGATGGGGTGGACGACGATTGTGGATGTAGGCTGTGCCACACATTCGATGTCGTCCTGGCGAAAGCCAGGACCCATTACCCCAAATGCGCGTTGTTGCGCGACGCTGGGCCACAGCCCGCTTCAACAACCCGACCCTGCGGTTATGGGTCCCTGCATTCGTAGGACGACGATTGTGGATGCAGGCCGTGCCACACATTCAGTGTCGTCCTGGCGAAAGCGGAGCGCGAAGGCGTGTGCCACCTAGCGTTCCGTCAGCTTCAGCTCGATGCGGCGGTTGCGCTTGTAGGCGTCTTCGGTCTGCGCGGTGTCGAGCGGCTGGAATTCGGCGAAGCCGGCGGCGACCAGGCGCTGCGCGGGCACGCCGAGCGACACCAGATACTGCACCACCGAGATCGCGCGTGCGGAGGACAGCTCCCAGTTCGATTTGAACAGCGGGCTGTTGATCGGTCGCACGTCGGTGTGGCCGTCGACCCGCAGCACCCAGGCGATTTCGGGGGGGATCTGCTTGTCGAGATCGATCAGCGCATTCGCCACGGTGTCGAGCTCGGTCTTGCCTTCCAGCAGCAGCGTCGCCTGGCCGGTATCGAAGAACACTTCGGACTGGAACACGAAGCGGTCGCCGACGATGCGGATATCGGGACGGTTGCCGAGGATTGCGCGCAGCCGGCCAAAGAATTCGGAGCGGTATTTCGACAATTCCTGCACCCGCTGCGCCAGCGCGACGTTGAGGCGCGAGCCGAGATCGGCGATCCGGCTCTGCGATTCCTTGTCGCGCTTCTCGGAGGCGTCGAGCGCCTCCTCGAGCGCCGCGAGCTGGCGGCGCAGCGCGCTGATCTGCTGGTTCAGCACCTCGATCTGCGCCAGTGCGCGCGACGACACGCTCTTCTCGGACTCCAGCGCCTTGTTGAGTTCGTTGGCGCGGCCCTGCGCGTCATTGCCGGAATTGGCGAGCCCCTCATAGAGCCCCTTCATGCGGTCCCGCTCGCCCTCGGCCGAAGCGAGGCCGGCGCGGAGCTGCGACACCTGGTCGTCGAGCGTCAGCTTGGAGAGCTTCTCCAGCGACAACAGGTCGTTGAGCTGGGCGATCTTGGCGTTGAGCTGCTCCAGCGCCTTGTCCTTGCCGGTGACCTCTTGCGACAGGAAGAACTGCACGACCAGGAACACCGACAGCAGGAACACGATCGACAGCACCAGCGTCGACAGCGCGTCGACAAAGCCGGGCCAGTAGTTGAAGCCGGATTCGCTGCGGCGCGAGCGGGCGAGGGCCATTCGGTTTCCCTTTATCTGTTGCCGTCAGTCCTGCGGCGCGTGGCAGACGGCTTCGATATTGTGACCGTCGGGATCGAGGACGAAAGCGCCGTAGTAGTTTGCATGATAGTGCGGCCGAATTCCGGGACGCCCGTTGTCCCTGCCGCCGGCCTTGATCGCGTCGTCATAGAAGCGATCGACGGTGGCACGATCGTTTGCTGCGAAGGCAATGTGGGCGCCGGTCTGCGGTGTAGCGCGCCGGCCGATCCAGAAGAAAGCTTTTGGACGCACGCCATAGCCTGCAAACTCGGCACCCTCGGCATACAGGCGGGTGATGCCGAGAGGACGCAAGGCCGCATCGTAGAAGGTCTTGGACCGCTCGATATCGCTGATGCCGATGGTCACGTGGTCCAGCACGTTGGCCTCCGTGGCTCAGCTCTTCTCGGGCTGGCGCGCGAGGCGCTCCAGCAGCCGCTTGATCTCGCGGTTCTGCTCGCCCTGGCCGTCGGCCCATTCGCGGATCATCTGCTGCTCGGTGCGCATATGCGCAACCAGCCCCTGGATCGCCTCGGCAAGATTGGCCATCGCGGCCGTGGTGCTGCGGCCGCCGCCGCCGGCACCACCTTCCTCGAAGGTCGCACGCAGCCGGTCGATCGCGCCTTGCAGGTCGGCACCGCCGGCGCCGACACCGTCGCCGGAAATGCCGCGCACGGTGGTGGCGAGCCAATCCTCGAGGTCGGTGTAGAAGCGGTTCTGGGCCTGGCTCGATTGCAGGTCGAGGAAGCCGAGGATCAGCGAGCCGGCGAGGCCGAACAGCGAAGACGAGAACGAAATGCCCATGCCGCCGAGCGGGGCGGCGAGGCCCTCCTTCAGCGTATCGAACAGCGCGCCGGCGTCGCCGCCGACCTTGAGCCCGTCGATCACCTTGCCGACCGAGCCGACCGTCTCGATCAGGCCCCAAAAGGTGCCGAGCAGGCCGAGGAACACCAGCAGGCCGGTCATGTAGCGCGAGATGTCGCGGGCTTCATCC
This sequence comes from Bradyrhizobium altum, assembly GCF_020889705.1. GTDB lineage: Bacteria > Pseudomonadota > Alphaproteobacteria > Rhizobiales > Xanthobacteraceae > Bradyrhizobium > Bradyrhizobium altum. Next base: position 18,392 of record NZ_JACMYP010000122.1, read on the forward strand.
AGGCGGGTTGCGATCGAATCGAGCAGATGCCGCATGGTCTGCTGCGAGATCGACATCCGCCCGGTGCGCTCGCCGCCGAGGATCGCGGCCATTGGGGCAAGCAGGGTCGGGCGGCGCGCGATCGCAAGGCCGGGATCGGCGATGCGGAAGTTATTGACCCAGGCAACCTCGGGATAGAGCCGGATCACCTGGCGGAACGCCAGGATGACGCCGATCAGCAGCACGGCGCCGATCAGGGCGTTCAGCCCGGGATTGGCGAAGAAGGCGGTGACGATCTGCTTGTACAGCACGACCCCGACCAGGCCGCAGAGCACCAGGAACACCAGCATCCGCACCAGGAAGATCCTGGGCGAGGACAGCTTGCTCAGTTCGATCTCCATCTCGGAGCGGGAAGGGGGCATTGCCGGGTCATCCGTTCGCGAAGGCCGCATCTGCCAGCAATATGGCACAGCGGCGGAGTGAGGAAAGCCGAATCCAAAGGCGGCCCGCAGAACCTTGGGTTGAGACCGGGCAGAGTGTTGCTGCTTTGCGCAGCATTCCGGCGCTTCGGCGCATCAGCCTGTTCGGAAGGTGCCAATCCCACGCGCGGGTCGCGAGACGAACTGGGGTTGCACGCATCGCTGGGCGAGGCGCGCCGCGATCGGCGATTCGCGCGCCGCGCATTACGACTTTGCAATCTGCGGCATTCCCGCACAGGCAAAAGGCGTGTTCCCGCTCACGCAGTCCTTAACGCATTCCCACAGCCTGCGATGGAACCCGCTCACAATGCAGTGACCCGATAAAACATGCCGCGAAATCAGGGCGATAGCGTTCTGTGACAATGAGCCGCCGAGAAACACATTGCGTCGCAGCAACGAGATTTTATTTTCACTGCAGCAACGCGAGCGCTGTCGCCGTGGCACCGCCGTTCGTTTGTTCAAACCTCTCAGGGCGATCATCTCAATGTCTGGACTTCGCGCGCAATCGGCATGCATTGCTCTGATGCTGGCCGTGACGGCGCCACTGCTTGCTGGCTGCGACGAGCCGAATTCCGCAACCGCCGCCGTACAAGCACCCGAGCCGGACGTCAGTGTCGTCACTGTGAAGCAGCAGGCGCGCGCGATGGTGCGCGAGCTGCCGGGCCGCATCGCGCCGACCCGCGTGTCCGAGGTGCGCCCGCGCGTCTCCGGCATCGTCGTCAACCGCATGTTCCATCAGGGCAGCGAGGTGAAGGTCGGCGATCCCCTGTATCAGATCGATCCGCGCCCGTTCGAGGTCGAATTGCAGTCGACCGAGGCGGCGCTGGCGCGCGCCAAGGCCGTGCTCGAGCAGACCTCGCTGCAGGCCCGCCGTATCGCCACCCTCACCAACCAGCGCGCGACCTCGGAGGCCGAGAACGAGAAGGCGATCGCCAACCTGAAGCAGGCCGAAGCCGACGTGCAGGGTCGCGAGGCCGACGTCGCGCGTGCCAAGCTCAATCTGGATTACGCCACCATTCGCGCGCCGATCGACGGCATCATCGGTGCTGCTGTCATCAGCGAAGGCGCGCTGGTCGTGCAGAACGACGCCGCGAGCCTTGCGACCATCCAGCAGCTCGATCCGATCTATGCCGACTTCCAGCAATCGGTTACCGAGATGAACCAGCTGCGCCGCGCCTTCGAGAGCGGCGATCTCGACCGCATCGAGGCCGACGCGATGAAGGTGCGTCTCGTGCTCGACGACGGCTCGATCTATCCGCTGCCGGGCAAGCTGCTGTTCTCCGACGCCAAGGTCGACGCCCATACCGGGCAGGTCACCCTGCGCGGCGAGTTCCCGAATCCGAATCGAGTCCTGTTGCCGGGCATGTATGTCCGCGTGCAGATCGAGCAGGGCATCGACACCGATGCGATCGCCGTGCCGCAGCAGGCGATCCAGCGCAATGGCGGCGGCGGCAGCGAGGTGTTCGTCGTCAAGGACGACAATCACGTCGCGGTGCAGCCGGTGCGCACCGGCTCGCTGCAGGGCGGCTCCTGGTTCGTGACCGAAGGCCTCAAGGCCGGCGACAAGGTCGTCGTCGAGGGTTTCCAGAAATTCGCCGCCGGCGACAAGGTGCGGCCGCTGGCCTGGCGTGAGATCGACGCTGCTGCTGCATCGGATTCGCAGCAGACCGCGCACGCGGTGCGGTGATCCGACATGCCCAGCTTCTTCATCGACAGGCCGATCTTCGCCTGGGTCGTCGCGCTGTTCATCTGCCTGGTCGGCGCGATCTCGATTCCGCTGCTCGCGGTCGCGCAGTATCCGATCATCGCGCCGCCTTCGATCTCGATCTCGACCAGCTCTCCCGGCGCGTCGCCTGAAAACCTCTACAACAGCGTGACGCGGCTGATCGAGGAGGAGCTCAACGGCGCCGCCAACATCCTGAACTTCGAATCGACCTCCGACTCGCTCGGCCAGGTCGAGATCATCGCGAACTTCAAGCCGGGCACCGACACCAGCCAGGCCTCGGTTGAGGTGCAGAACCGCCTCAAGCGCGTCGAGGCGCGGTTGCCGCGCGCCGTGATCCAGCAGGGCATCCTGGTCGAGGAAGCCTCGTCCGCCGTGCTGCAGATCATCACGCTGAACTCGACCGACGGCTCGCTCGATGAAGTCGGCCTCGGCGACTTCATGATCCGCAACGTGCTGGGCGAGGTGCGCCGCATCCCCGGCGTCGGCCGCGCCACGCTGTATTCGACCGAGCGCAGCCTGCGCATCTGGATCGATCCGGCCAAGCTGGTCGGTTATGGCCTGTCCGCCGACGACGTCAACAAGGCGATCACGGCGCAGAACGCCCAGGTTGCCTCCGGCAGCATCGGCGCCGAGCCGAGCACGGACACGCAGAAGATTTCCGCCCAGGTGCTGGTGAAGGGCCAGCTCTCCTCGCCCGACGAGTTCGGCGCGATCATCCTGCGCGCCAATCCCGACGGCTCGACGGTCCGACTGCGCGACGTCGCGCGGATCGAGATCGGCGGCCTCAGCTACCAGTTCAACACCCGCCTCGACGGCAAGCCGACCGCCGGCCTCTCGGTGCTGCTGTCGCCGAAGGGCAATGCGCTGGCGACCGCGAGCGCGGTCGAAGCCAAGATGAAGGAGCTGTCGCGCTTCTTCCCGGCCAATATCTCCTACGAGATCCCCTACAACATCACGCCCGTCGTGAAGGCCTCGATCGAGAAGGTCCTGATGACGCTGGTCGAGGCGGTGGTGCTGGTGTTCATCGTGATGTTCTTATTTCTACAGAACATCCGCTACACCATCATTCCGACCATCGTGGTTCCGGTGGCGCTGCTGGGCGCCTGCGCGACGCTGATGATCGCGGGCTTCTCGATCAACATGCTGACCATGTTCGGCATGGTGCTGGCGGTCGGCATCCTGGTCGACGACGCCATCGTCGTGGTCGAGAACGTCGAGCGCATCATGGCCGAGGAGGGCCTGCCGCCGAAGGAAGCCACCAAGAAGGCGATGTCGCAAATCACCGGCGCCATCATCGGCATCACGCTGGTGCTGATGGCGGTGTTCGTGCCGATGGCGTTCTTCCCCGGCTCGGTCGGCATCATCTACCGCCAGTTCTCGGTCACCATGGTGGCAGCGATCGCGTTCTCGGCGCTGCTCGCGCTGTCGCTGACGCCGGCGCTGTGCGCGACGCTGCTCAAGCCGGTCGAGAAGGGCCACGGCCATGCCCGCAAGGGCGTGTTCGGCGCCTTCAATCGAGTGCTCGACAGCAGCCGTGCCGGCTATGTCCGCACGGTGCAGGCCGGGCTAAAGCGCACCGGCCGCCTGATGCTGATCTATCTCGTGCTGTTCGCAGGCGTCGCCTACGGCTTCGTGCGGCTGCCCGGCGGCTTCCTGCCGGTCGACGACCAGGGCTTCATCACGACCGACGTGCAGACGCCGTCGGAGTCGTCCTATGCGCGAACCGAAGCTGCGGTCGAGCAGGTTGAGAAGTACCTGAAGGATCGCGCCGGCATCGAGAACGTCACGTTCCTCACCGGCTTCAGCTTCCTCGGCCAGGGCATGAACACCGCACAGGCCTTCATCACGCTGAAGGACTGGTCGGAGCGCGGCTCGAAGGATTCCGCCGCCGCCATCGTTGCCGACATCAACCGCGACCTGTCGTCGACGATCCGCGATGCCAGGATCTCGGCGCTGCAGCCGCCGCCGATCGACAACCTCGGCAACTCCTCGGGCTTCTCGTTCCGCCTGCAGGACCGCGGCCAGAAGGGCTATGCGGCGCTGATCGCGGCATCCGACCGTCTGATCGCGGAGGCCAATGCCAGTCCCGTGTTGCAGAAGGTCTATGTCGAGGGCCTGCCGCCGGCGCCACAGGTCAATCTGATGATCGACCGCGAGAAGGCCGGCGCGTTCGGCCTCACCTTCGAGGACATCAACAATACCATTTCGACCAATCTCGGCTCGAACTACATCAACGACTTCCCGAACCGCGGGCGCATGCAGCGCGTCATCGTGCAGGCCGACAAGACCAGCCGCATGAACGCGGACGACATCCTCAATTACAACGTCAAGAACAGCCGCGGTCAGCTGGTGCCGTTCTCGGCCTTCGCCACCATCGAATGGTCGAAGGGGCCCACTCAAATCGCGGGCTTCAACTACTATCCGGCGGTGCGCATCTCCGGCGAGGCGAAGCCCGGCTTCACTTCGGGCGATGCGATCGCGGAGATGGAGCGGCTTGCCGACAAGCTGCCGCGCGGCTTCGGCTATGAGTGGACCGGCCAGTCGCTGCAGGAGAAGCTGTCGGGCTCGCAGGCGCCGTTCCTGCTCGCGCTGTCGGTGCTGGTGGTGTTCCTCCTGCTCGCCGCGCTCTATGAAAGCTGGACCATTCCGCTCGCGGTGCTGCTCACCATTCCGCTCGGCATTCTCGGCGCCGTGGTGGCGGCGACGCTGCGCGGGCTGTCGAACGACGTCTACTTCACGGTCGGCCTGATCACCATCATCGGGCTTGCCGCCAAGGACGCGATCCTGATCATCGAGTTCGCCAAGGACCTGCGCGCGCAGGGCAAGCCGCTGGTCGAGGCGACCATCGAGGCGTGCAGCTTGCGCTTTCGCCCGATCCTGATGACCGGTCTCGCCTTCGTCTGCGGCGTGCTGCCGATGGCGATCGCCACCGGCGCCGGCGGCGCCAGCCAGCAGGCGCTCGGCACGTCAGTGATGGGCGGCATGATCGCCGTCGTCATCCTCGCGCTGCTCTTGGTGCCGGTGTTCTTCGTCAGCGTGCAGCGCGTTTTGGCCGGTGATCGCGAGAAGGCGCCCGACAACGCCGAAGTCTACGGCCCGCCTGCGCCGGCGAGGATCGGTCACTGATGTCAGAGATCGGTACCGATCGGTTCGGCGGCTTGGCTTTGCGACCTGGCCAATCCAGACTGCATCTCTGGATTGAACGGGGAGCGTACGGGCAACCCGGGGATTGAGGGCACGTGATGCGGCCGACCGATATTGCGATCTCGAATTATCGCTCCATTCGGCGGCTCTCCATGCTCATTCAACCGCTGTCGGTCTTCGTCGGCGAGAACGGCGTCGGCAAATCCAATCTCTACAAGTCCCTGTCGTTGCTGCGCGACGCGGCGACCGGCCGAATCACGCGCACGATCTCCGACGAAGGCGGGTTGAATTCCGTTTTCTGGTCCGGCAATCGCAGACGCGGAGACGATGCGCGTCTGCGGTTGGCTGTGAGATTCGACCACGTCAGATATTCCATCGAGCTCGGATTCCCGAGCCCGGTCGTGGCGGCATTTCCCGGTGAACCGATGATCAAGTCCGAAACGATCGAGGCGACCCACGGCAAGAAAACAATACTGATGATGGAGCGCACCAACTCACTCGTCAGTGTCCGCGATGAGAACGGTACCTGGAGCCAGCACAAGGATGCGGTGCTGCCGTCGGAAACCGCGCTGGCCGGATTTTCGGATGGCAAGGGAAGTCCCGAGATCGACCTGATCCGAAATGCAATGCTGAGCTGGCGATTCTATCACGACTTCCGCACCGATCCGGCGTCGCCGATACGAAAGCCGTGTCTCGCGATCACGACACCTTCGCTGAGCGCCGATGGCCACGATCTGGCTGCCGTGTTGGCAACCCTGTTCACGATCAGGCAGGATGCCGGCGATCTGCAGGATGCGATCGAAGACGCATTCCCGGGCGCCGAACTGCGGGCATGGGAAAAAAATGGGCTGTGTGAATTCCAGTTGCAACTGGAGGACATGCCGCGTCCGTTCAAGGCGCACGAACTATCCGACGGCACGCTGAAATATATCTGCCTGCTCGCCGTGTTCATGGGCTATCGGCTGCCGCCGTTCATCGCGCTGAACGAACCCGAGACCAGCCTGCATCCATCGCTGCTGGCGCCATTGGCCAGGTTGATCGCCAAGGCGTCGCGCCGTGCCGACATCTGGATCGTCACCCATTCGGAACCTCTGATGGAGGCGTTGCGCAGCGAGAGCTCGGTCCCGCTGCGCCGGGTGATCAAGGCGAAGGGCGCGACGACCATCGAGGGCCTGACGCTCGGCGGTGAATTTCGTGACGGTCGAGACGACGACGAAGATGATGACGACGATTAGATCGCGCCGTCTCGCTATTGCCCGAGCGGCTTCAGGATCTTGATCAGCTCGCCGTGCACGAACTCGTTGCCGCAGACGACGTGGCCGGTCTGCAGCGGGTCGTCACTGCCCTGGATGCCGGAGACGGTGCCGCCGGCTTCGCGGACCATCAGCAGGCCGGCCGCGACGTCCCAGGCCTGCAGATTGCGCTCCCAATAGCCGTCGAGCCGGCCGGCGGCGACAAAGGCGAGGTCGAGCGAGGCGGCGCCGAAACGGCGGAAGCCCGCGACCTTGCTCTGGAGCGCGGCCATCTCCTGCAGCGCCAGCTGGTGATTGCCGCGGCCGATATGCGGCAGGCCGCAGGCGACCACGCATTCGTTGAGCTGGCGGCGGCCGGCGACGCGCAGCCGCTGGTCGTTGAGGAACGCGCCCTTGCCGCGCTCGGCGATGTAGAGCTCGTCATTGGCGGGATTGTAGATCACGCCCGCGATGATCGTGTCTTCGCGCTGAAGCCCGATCGAGATCGCGAATTGCGGGATGCCGTGCAGGAAGTTGGTGGTGCCGTCCAAGGGATCGACGATCCAGGTGTGGCTCTTGTCGCCGCCTTCGCGCTTGCCGCCTTCCTCGCCGAGGAACCCGTAGCCGGGCCGGGCCTTTTCGAGGTCGGTATAGAGCATCTCCTCGGCGCGCTTGTCGGCGAGCGAGACGAAGTTCGCCGGCCCCTTCAGCGACACCTGGAGGTGTTCGATCTCGCCGAGGTCGCGCTTGAGGCTGCGGCCGGCGCGGCGCGCGGCCTTGACCATGACATTGATGAGGGCGGAGTAGAGCATGATGAACGGTTTCTTTGCGATTGTGCTGGAGGGCCGGCCCAAACGTGGTCCCGTCATCCTGAGGAGCGCGGAACGCGCGTCTCGAAGGATGAACGGCCACCAGCCGGGCCGCTCATCCTTCGAGGCTCGCTCCGCTCGCACCTCAGGATGACGGGGCGGGAGGGGAACTGCCTTGGATTGCCGGACTGGGTGCCCTCTGGAGGCCGCCCCGTCAAGGCGTCATTTGACGTTGTTTCCGATCCATTTTCGCGCGGCTGCTTCGCCCTTGGCGCGGTCGTCCCGGCTCATATCGGCGAGGATGTCATCGAGATCGGGGTCGCCCTTGCCGGCGGTCTTGGCGACGGTGTGCCATTTCAGCGCCTCGACCTTGTCCACCGGGGCGCCGGCGCCGGTCGCCAGCACATGGG
>NZ_JACMYP010000123.1 GCF_020889705.1 Bradyrhizobium altum
CAGGCCTATCCCGGCATCGCCGCGGCCGCGCAGGGCCTCGCCACGCCGCAGATCCGGCACATGGCAACGCTCGGCGGCAACCTCGCCCAGCGCTCGCGCTGCTGGTATTTCCGCAATCCGCAGATCGCCTGTCTCAAGAAGGGCGGCTCCGATTGTCCGGCACGATCGGGCAATCATCTCTATCACGTCGCGTTCGATCTCGGCCCGTGCGTGGCGCCGCATCCGTCGACCATGGCGATGGCGCTGCTGGCCTACGATGCAAAGGTCACCACGGACCGGCGCAACGGATTGTCGATTTCAGACCTGCTCGGCGACGGCAGCAATGGCACGGTCGACAACCTGCTCGCATCGGGCGAACGGATCGAGCGGATCGAACTCCCTGCCCCGCTGGCCGGCGAGCGCGCGCTCTACAAGCGCGCGATCAGCCGCTCATACGCGGAATGGCCGCTGGTCGAGATCTGCGTGCGGGCCGTGATATCAGGCGGCGTGTTCGGCGAGGTCCAGATCACCGCCGGCGGCATCGCCCCGGTCCCGCTGCGGCTCACGGCATGCGCCGCGGCGCTGCAAGGAAAGCCGGCCAACGCGTCGACCATCGCGCAGGCCGCCGAATTGGCAACATCGGGGGCCAGGCCGCTGACGATGACGGGCTACAAGCTCGACCTGCTGACGGGCCTCGTCCGCGACGTGGTCGAGCGGATCGCCGTGTAGCGCTGCAGCCGTTCCGGGCGCGCCTGATTACCGCGCCCGGGTCAGCGCCAGCCAGATGCCGCCGCCGATCATGAAGCCGCCGGAGACGCGCGACATCAGCCGCGTCCGCTCCTTGGAGAAGAACTTGCGGGCGCGGCCGGCCGCCAGCGCGTAGGCGGCGTCGGTCAGCACGGCGGTCGCCATGAAGGTGACGCCGAGCAGCGCCACCTGCGGAATGTGCGGCTTGTCCATGTCCATGAACTGCGGAATGAAGGCGCCGAAGAACACCAAGACCTTCGGGTTCGAGAGCAGCACCAGAAAGCCCTGCAGGAAGAAGCCGCCGCGCGGCGGTGGCGGCCGATCGTCGATGCCGACGCCCTCGACCGGCGAGCGGATCAGCTTGATGCCGAGCCAGACCAGATAGGCGGCGCCGGCAAAGCGCACCCAGTCGAACCAGTAGCCCATCGTCGCCATCAGCGAGGTCAACCCAACCGCGACGATGCCGATCACGATCGCGAGCCCGACCTGCGCACCCAGCACATTGGTGAGCGCGGCCCGCGTGCCGTAGCGCAGCCCGTTGGCGATCACCATCGTGACGATCGGACCGGGCAACAGCGCCAGCGCGATGCAGGCGGCGACGAAGGCGAAATAGGCTTGCAGGGACATTGGGGGCTCTTCTGCTTTGTTATCGTCATTATGCACGTGAGCAGCGGACATGGAAGCGGTCTGCTCCCTCTCCCGGTCCTTCACGGGGAGAGGTTGGGGTGAGGGGCTCCCTCCGCCAGGCGGTGAAAGTGGATAGACCTGTACCCCCTCACCCGGATCGCATCTAGCGATGCGATCCGACCTCTCCCCGCAAGCGGGGCGAGGTAAGGGAACCCAATTCAGCGACCTTCCATCGCGGCCGTCATCCACGTTTTCATCTCTCGCGACTCCAGAAACTTCAACGTTGCCCGCTGCACCTGCGCCGCATCTCCCCCACCCTGCGCCGCCACCGCCATGAGATCGCAGCGATGCGAGGCCGCGATGCCGATGGCGGTACGCTTCCCCCCGGGCATCTCGATATCATACGCCCTGATCCGTCCGCGCATATCGGCGACATCAACGACATCGCCCGTCTTCCGCGGCACAAAGCGCGGGCTGATCATGTCGACATCGGAAACGCGATCGACCTCGTCGTCATCGCCGACGCCGCTGTCGCAGTTGCAGAAGCCGAACTTCGGCCGGAGATAGACCTCGACCTCAGTGCCGCACTCGGCCGCGCCGCACCGAAAGGCGCGGCTGGCGGGCCAGCCGTCGCGCGGGAATGGCCAGGCGATCTCGCGCCATTGCGCGGCCCGCGGCGGCGCCATCTCGTAGCCGGCCACGGCCGAGAGGCCGCCGAGCGCCAGGAACATCACCGCGATGACCGGCCATGAGCGCATCATCGCCTGCTCACGGCAGACCGGCGACGGCCCGCGCCGCGCCGGTCAGTTCAAGAACATGCAGGCCGGTGTTGGCGCGGTCGACCGCGTAGATATAGCCGCGCTCGTCGGTCTCGACATTGTTGGTCTGGATCGCGACCTTGCAGCGGTCCTTGCCGTCGATCGTGACGCAGCGCTTGTCGGTCGCCGCTGTGATGGCCGGAATGAAGTAGCCGACTTCCCTGGGATGATAGGGATCGCGGATATCGAGCGCGCGGACGCCAGCGTTGAAGAAGGCGATGAAGGCGAGCTTCTTGTAATAGACCGGCGCCATGCTCTCGTTCGAGGAATGCGAACCGAAACGGCCGCCGCGCTCGCAGAACGAGCCCGAGGCCTCGGGCACGGTGTAGCTCGAGATCAGCATCGGCCGCGCCTCGGTGGTGACGTCGGCGAACCACACCATCTGCCGCGCCTCGCCGCATTCGTTCTGGATCGCCTCATCGACGATCATCACGATGTCGCGGCTCTTGCCGTCCTTGTCATGGGCGAACTCCGCGATCGGCATGTCCGGCATCGGGAACACCGTGTGCGCGCCGTTCATCGCCGACAGCGGCATCCGCGCGATCTCCGGGAATTTCAGATTGTCCGGCGTCGGCTCCTTCGGCCCGTTCAACAGCTTGTCGCGATCGACGATCTGCAGGAAGCCGCCCTTGTCGGTGCCGTAGCCGAAATAGACGCGGTTGCCCTTCGGCCCGGTCGAGATCGGCCCGTGCAGTTCGGTCGGCACCGCGCCGGTAGCGCCCGGCTCCTGCCCGGGCAGGCCGAAATCCCTGATCTTCTTTGGCTGCGCGGGGTCGGAGAGATCATAGATTTGCGTCATGCGCCGGGTGCGCCAGTCCGGCGCGCCCGACACCAGGAAGGCGATGCCTGTCTCGCATTCCCAGAAATTCTTGTGCGTGTCCTTCAGCCCTCCGATCCGGGTGACCAGCACGGGATTGGCGGGATCGGCGACGTTCCAGATCTCATGCGCCTCGCTGCCGAAGGTGCGCAGCATGTAGACCGCGTTGCGATCACCCTTCGGCAAATCCTTGCCGTCGCAGATCCGCACCATCTGCGCGCCGCCGGATTCATATTTGCCTTCCTGTCCGGGAATGTGCCGCAGATATTTCGGATGCGCGGGATCGGTGACGTCGACGATCGAGGTGCCGTTCGGCTCGGCCTTGTCGGTCATCGGATTGACGGGATCGGGAATGTCGTCGGTGCCGCCGTGATGGCCGATATAGGCGATCCATTTGTCGCCCTGGTGATGGATGGTTGGCTGATAGGCGCTGCGCGCCTGCAGGTCGCTGGTTCCAACCAGCCGCATGTTGGAGGCTTCGGGCGGGTCGCCGATCTTCTGCTGGGCACTCGCACCATCTGCGAGCAGGACAAGAAGAAACGTGCAGCAAACCGCCGTAACGCGACCACCCATGCGCACCACCCCAAGTTCCACGCCAATCTGCGTTGGCTGTGCGGAACGCTAGCACGGCGATATCCGCGTCCAAACACACGCTCTTGACATGCAACCATTTGGTTGCATATTATCTGACCCATGGATGAAGTCTTCAAAGCCCTCGCGGATGCCTCACGGCGGACGCTGCTTGACCGGCTTCACGATCAGAACGGGCAGACGCTCGGCGAGCTCTGCGACGGCCTCGACATGACGCGTCAGGCCGTCACCAAGCACCTTGTGATTCTCGAGGAGGCCAACCTCGTCACCACGATCAAGCATGGCCGCGAGAAGCTGCACTACCTCAACCCGGTCCCGATCCATCAGATCGGCGAGCGGTGGATCAGGAAGTTCGAGCGCGGGAAGCTCGCCGCGCTCAGCGAATTGAAACGGCAATTGGAGAAGCGTGATGAGTAAGCCGGATTACGTCTATGTTACCTATATCGAGACCACGGCCGAGAAGCTGTGGCACGCGCTGACATCGAGTGAGTTCACCGAACGATTCTGGTTCGGCTATCGCGTCAACTCCGACTGGAGGGTCGGCTCGCCCTATTGCTTCGTCAAGGACGGCAGCCGCAGTGTGCAGGGCGAGGTGCTGGTCGCCGATCCGCCGAACAAGCTCGCCTATAGCTGGGACGTGGTGAAGGAAGGCGTCGCGCGCGAGCAGGTCTCGCGCGTGACCTTCGACATCGAACCGCTCGGAGGGGTCGTCAAGCTGACCGTGACGCACGACAACCTCGGTCCGAAGACGCTGCGCGACATCTCCGGCGGCTGGCCGATGGTGATTGCAAGCCTGAAGAGCTTCCTGGAGACCGGACGCGAATTGCCGGCCGACCTGCTGACGAGCGGCGCCAGGGAGGCCTACCATGCCTAAGCCCGAATTCGTCTACGTCACCTATATCGAAACCACGCCGGACAGATTGTGGGACGCGCTGACCAACAGTAGCTTCACGCGACAGTACTGGTTCGACACCGAGCTGAAATCGGACTGGAAGGTCGGCTCGCCGCTCGCGCTGGTGACGGGCGGCGAGACCACCGACACCGGCGAAATCCTCGAGGCCGATCCGCCGCGGCGCCTCGCCTATACCTTCAAGCACGTGCGCGACGAGGAGATGCGCAAGGAGCCGGCGACCAAAGTGGTCTTCACGCTCGAGCCCCATGGCGCGATCGTGAAGCTGACCGTGACCCATGAGGGCTTCGGCGTGGGCAGCAAACTGCTCGACGGCATTTCCAGGGGCTGGCCGGCGATCCTGTCCGGGCTCAAAAGCCTGCTCGAGACCGGCAAGGCGGTCACGATCCCGCCTGCCGCGCTCGGGATCGACGGCTTCGAATGACAATGAAAATCTATCGAAGGACACGTGCGGACATGAACATCGAGAAATTCAAACCGGCGATCATCTATGCGATCTACATCGCCGCCACGCCGGAGAAGGTATGGCAGGCACTGACGAATGCCGAACTCAGCCGGCAATATTTCTCCGGCAACGCGGTCGAGGTCGATCTTCGGGTCGGCGGCGCCTACATCGTGCGCACGCCCGACGGCGCGCTGCACATCTCCGGCGAGGTGATCGCGTGCGATCCGCTGAAGCGGCTGACCGTGACATTCAACGTCAACTGGCCGCAGCTCGTCGAAAAGCTCGGGCCGACGCTCGTCACCTACGAGATCGAGCCAGCCGGCGACGGCGTGAAGCTGACCTTGCTGCAATCGCATGACCGCCCGATCAGCGACGACATCCTGTCCGGCGGCCGCACCGGCTGGCCGGCGATCCTCTCCAGCCTGAAGAGCCTCGTGGAGACCGGCAAGGCCATGGTGATCCCGATGCAGCCCCCGTAGCGCATGCTGGCCGCGCTGAAGGAATTGGGAATCCCGATGCCGACGTAAGGCGAGCGATGCGCGTCGTACTCCACCGTCGTCCCGGCGAAGGCCGTGACCCATAACCACAAATGCTTGTGTTGCGCGATGCTGTGGTCCCAGCGAATTCTAACCGCTTAGAGCGGTGGTAATGGGTCCCGGCCTTCGCCGGGACGACGGTGGAGGCCGGGACGACGGTGGAGAGAGTTATCCCAGCGCCCGCAACTCCCGCCGCAGCACCTTGCCGGTCGCCGTCATCGGCAGGCTGTCAGCGAACTGCACGAAGCGCGGATATTCGTGCGCGGCGAGTTGCACCTTGACGAACTCCTGGATTTCGCGCGCCAGTGCATCGCTCGGCGCATGGCCCGGCCGCAGCACGATCCAGGCCTTGATCGATTCGGTGCGGATCGGATCGGGGATGCCGACCACCGCCGACATCGCGACCGCCGGATGCTTCATCAACGTGTGCTCGATCTCGGACGGGCCGACGCGATAGCCGGCGGTGGTGATGACATCGTCCTCGCGGCTGACGTACCAGAAATAGCCGTCCTCATCCTGCACGCCGAGATCGCCGGTCAAAAGGAATTCGCCGGCATACTTCTTCGCGGTGGCTTCCGGATTGCGCCAGTATTCGATCATGGTGCAGGGGCACGGCTGGCGCACGCCGATGATGCCGCGCTGGCCGCGCGGCAGCTCCTCGCCGTTGTCGTTGACGATGCGAACGTCGAAGCCCGGCGTGGCGCGGCCCATCGAGCCCGGACGGATCGGAAACAGATTGGAATTGCTGCCGATCACCAGGTTGCATTCGGTCTGCCCGAACACCTCATGGGCATCGATGCCGAAGGTCTCGCGCACCCAGCCCAGAAGCTCACCGCCGAGCGACTCGCCGCCGGTGAAGATGCTGCGCAGCCTGACCCCGGAATTTTTCACATTGGCCTGCCGCATCAGCTTCAGCGCGGTCGGCGGCAGGAACACGTTGCGGATGCCAAGGTCGGCCATCATCTGCATCGCCGCCTGCGGCTCGAACTTGCGGGCGCGGCGACCGACCATCGGAATGCCGTGGTACCAGAACGCGAACAGGCCGTTGATCAGGCCGCCGATCCAGGCCCAGTCGGCCGGCGTCCACATCAGGTCGCCCGGCCGGGGCAGGAAGTTGTGGCACATCTCGACATTGGGCAGATGGCCGAGCACGACGCGGTGCGCATGCAGCGCGCCCTTCGGATTGCCGGTGGTGCCGGACGTGTAGATGATCAATGCAGGATCGTCGGCCGAGGTGTCGACGGTGGCAAATTCCGGGGACGCCGACTTGATCGCGCTCCAGAATGACTTGGTACCGGCCGGCGTCTTATCGCCGACGATGTAAACGCTCTTCAGCTCGGGCAGGCGATCGCGGATCTTGGCGATCTTCTCCCAGCCGGCCTCATCGGTGATGATGGCTTTCGCCGCGGAGTTCGACAGGCGGAATTCGAGCGCGTCCTCGCCGAACAGCGCAAACAGCGGGATCGAGATGAGAGCCGCGCGGAACGCCGCAAGATGCGCGACCGGCAATTCGAGCGATTGCGACAGGAATACCGCGACACGGTCGCCGCGCACCAGGCCGTCGGCGTTCAGCACATTGGCGAAGCGGCGCGAGGCGTCTGCGACCTCGTCGAACGAGGTACGCGTGGTGCCGCCATCCTCATCGACATAGACCAGCGCGAGCCGGCCGGTGCCGTCGGCATGGCGATCGCAGCAGGCGGTCGCCATGTTGAAACGCGCGGGAACGCCCCAGCGGAAGTTGCTGTAGAGCTCGTCGTAGGTTTTGGCTTCGTGAAGCATGGCTACAGAGTAGACGATTGCCGTCGGACCACAAACCCCTCCTTGCGGGGAAGGCGGTCAGGCTGCCGCCGGCTCCATTGCGATCTCGGCCTCAAGGCTTTCGCGGTCGCGATAGATGGACGCGACCGCGAGCACGCGCCCGCCGCGCTTGTAGCGGAGCATGCAATCCCTGCCGGCGATGCCGCCGTCCACCGCGATCTCGTCCCACTGCTCGGCGTGGCCGACATAGTTGATCGGCACGTCGTAGTGCTGGCTCCAGAAGAACGGCACCGCATCGAAGACCTCGCGCTGCCCTAGCATATTCCGCGCGGCGGTCTGGCCTTGGCGCTCAGCCACCACCCAGTGCTCGACCCGGATGTTCTCGCCGCTGTGCGGATCGGGCCAGCGCGCGATATCGCCGGCCGCGTAGATGCCGGGGACGCTGGTCTCGAGATAGGCGTCCACTTTCACGCCGCGATCGATCGCGAGCCCTGCTCCCTCCGCCAGCGCCAGCCGCGGCTTCACGCCGACACCGAGCACGACGAGGTCGGCATCGAGCACCGGCCCGCTCTTCAGGCGCGCGCGCTTGCCGTCGATCGCGGTCACGGTGTCGCCGAGGTGGAAGACGACGCCATGCTCCTCGTGCAGCGCGCGGACGAAATCGCCCATCTCAGGTCCGAGCACGCGCTCCAGCGGCCGCTGTTCCAGCCCGACCACGTGAACCTCGATCTCCCTCGCGCGCAACGAGGCCGCAACCTCCAGCCCGATGAAGCTTGCGCCGATCACAACCGCGCGGCGCGCTCCGCTGGCCGAGGCGATGATCGCCCGGCAATCGTCGAGGGTGCGCAACACATGAACATGGGGCTGGTCCACGCCCGGGATCGGCAGCCGCACCGGCTCCGCGCCGGTCGCCAGCAGCAGCCGGTCATAGGGAATTGTTTCGCCGCCGGCGAGCACGACGTTGCGGCGGCCGGTGTCGACCGACTTGACCTCGGTCCGGAGTCGTAGATCGATCACCGCGTCGGCATAGAAATTGTCCGGCTTCAGCGGCAGCCAGTCTTCCGGTGCGCTGCCGGCGAGGAAGTCCTTCGACAGGTTCGGCCGATCCAGCGGCGGCGCGGTCTCGCCGCTCAGCATGACGATGCTGCCGCGATAGTCCTGGCGTCGCAGCATCTCGGCGGCGGCAAAGCCGGCCGCGCCGCCGCCGACGATCACGATCTTGCCGGGCGCATCGACCGGGCCCTTGACGCGGAGCTTTGGCTGCTCGCGCTTCTCACGCACGATGAGGCGATCGCCCTCGCGCTCGACCTTCCAGACCGCGAGCGGGTTGAAGGCGGGCGCGGCGGTCGCTTCGCCGGTGCGAATGTCAAAACAGGCGTGATGCCACGGGCAACGGACGGTCTCGCCTTCGACCAGGCCTTCGGCGAGCGGGCCATGGTAATGGCTGCAATGCGCATCGATGGCGAAGATATCTGCGCCCGAGCGGACCAGCAGCACGTCCTCGTCACCGACATGTCCGAGCAACATCGGGCCCGGGAATTCGGAAAGGGCCACGCCCTGCGTCAGATCCGGACCGGAAGGAGCTTGCTGATCGGCCATGGCCTGTCTCCAGTTTTTCCAGAACGTCACCCCGAGGGCGCCGCCCTCATCAGCTTCCCTGCATGTAGCGGACCGGGTTCTCCAGATCGGCTTTGAAGATATCGGCGGCCTCGGCGAACAGCGCCGCAACGGCAGGCGCCTTCAGATCAACAAACGCCTCGAAGCTGAAATTGTTGCCGCCCGCCCGCAATTCGCCGAGCTTGCCGGCATAGCAGGACACCAGCGGCTTGCCGCCACGGGTCACCGCGACATAGACGCTGATGTAGTTCTTCTGCAGCGCCAGCCCGATCACGGGCCAGACCGCCGTCTTGCCGGACTTGATCGCATAGCGAAACTGACCGTAGCCGATCATGTTCATGCGCATGCCGGCAGCTGGCGTGCCCGCATGAAAGTGCCGCTTGAGCGAAGGCGCGGCCTTTCGCATCACCGCATGCAGTTGTTCGAGATCCGCGGTCCGGCCGGGATCAAACGCCAGGTAGGCTTCCAGACTGTCCGCCGCGACACGAAACACCGGAAGCCTCCGCCGCTATCCTGCGAGCGCCGCCTTCACCAGGCCGCTGGCCTTGCCGAAATCCATCCGGCCGGCGTATTTCGCCTTCAAGGCGCCGATCACCTTGCCCATGTCCTTGATCCCGGCGGCATTGGTCTCGGCGATAACAGCCGCGATCGCGGCCTTCACGTCGTCGTCGGACATCTGCTTCGGCAGATAGGCGGAGATCACGGCGATCTCCTCGCGCTCCTGGGCGGCGAGCTCGGCGCGGCCGCCCTTGTCGTAGAGCTCGACCGATTCCTGGCGCTGCTTGATCATCTTCTGCAGGACGCTCAGAAGGTCGGCATCGGACAGTGGCGGCTTGCCCTGCCCGCGCGCGTCGATGTCGGCGTTCTTGATGGTCGAATTGACCATGCGCAGCGTGGAGAGCTTGCGCTCGTCCTTCGCCTTCATCGCTTCCTTGACCGCCGTATTGATGTCGTCGCGCAGCATCCTGATGTCCTTAAGCCGGTAATGCCTTCATGTAGGCAGTTTGGGACGACTGGACAACCTAGTTCCTGAGCCATTCAACCAGCGCATCGGCGCAGGCCTGCGGCTGCTCCAGTTGCGGCAGGTGACCGCAATTGGCGAGCACCACGAGCTTTGCCCCGGGAATGCCGTTGGCCATCTCGTCCGACAATAAGTTCGGAACGGTGTTGTCGGTATCCGACGTCAGCACCAGGGTCGGGCACTTGATCCAGGCCATGCTCGGCCGCGAATCCGGCCGGCTGAGCACCGCGTTCTGCTGGCGGATGAAGGCCTCGGCGCCGACATCCTCGCTCATGTCCTCGACGATCCGGCGCAGGTTTGCATCGCCCTGCCGCGACGGATGCACGAAGCCCGGAAACAGCTCGTCGACCACGCTCCGGTACTGACCGGTTTTGGCACGCTCGATCATGCCGCGGCGGCGTGCGGTTGCTTCCGGCGTGTCAGCCCTCGCCTGGGTGCTCATCAGCGCCAGTTTCGCCACCCGCTCGGGCGCCTGGCGCATGATCTCGAAGGCGATGTAGCCGCCCATCGAATGTCCGGCGAGCGCAAAGCGCGGCGGCGCCTCGGCCAGAATCCGGCGGGCGATCGCCCCCATATTGTCGTCCCTGACATGGTTGGCGACCGTGACCGGCCCGCACCGCCACAGCGCCGGGATGACCGGGGCAAAGATCCGCGGTGAGCAGATGAGGCCCGGGACGAGCAGGATCGGCATCGTATTGTCCATGCGGGAGCTCCGGACCGGGTCATTTTCGGCAAGCAAACGGCCGCTTCAAGGAACTTTAGATTAAAAGGCCGTTCAGGCCTGTCAAATCGGCGGGTATTGCCGTGTGAATCCGTGCCCTTTCGCTTTGACGCCGCAGGGTGCGGCGACTATTTAAAGGGCTCATGACAACCCCCGAAAACGCTCCCGCCTGGCCGGACCACAAACCGACCGCGCTCCTTGTGCTCGCCGATGGTACCGTGCTGGAAGGCTTCGGTCTCGGCGCGGAAGGCCACGCCGTCGGCGAGGTCTGCTTCAACACCGCGATGACCGGCTATGAGGAGATCCTCACCGATCCGTCCTATGCCGGGCAGATCATCACCTTCACCTTCCCGCATATCGGCAATGTCGGTACCAACGAGGAAGACATCGAGACGGTGAACATGGCCGCGACACCCGGCGCGCGCGGCGTGATCCTGCGCTCGGCGATCACGGATCCCTCGAACTACCGCGCCACCAAGCATCTCGATCAGTGGTTGAAGGCGCGCGGCATCATCGGCCTGTCCGGCATCGACACAAGGGCGCTGACCGCGCTGATCCGCTCCAAGGGCATGCCCAACGCCGTGATCGCGCACGCCAGGAACGGCGAGTTCGACCTGCACGGCCTGAAGGAAGAGGCCCGCGAATGGCCCGGCCTCGAGGGCATGGACCTGGTGCCGATGGTCACCTCCGGCCAGCGCTTCACCTGGGATGAGACCCCCTGGGAGTGGGGCAAGGGTTTTGGCCGGCAGACCGCGCCGGAGTTCAACGTGGTTGCGATCGACTACGGCATCAAGCGCAACATCCTGCGCCTGCTCGCCGGTGTCGGCGCCAAGGTGACCGTGGTGCCGGCGACGACGGCGGCCGAGGATATCCTGGCGATGAAGCCGGACGGCGTGTTCCTGTCGAACGGCCCCGGCGATCCCGCCGCGACCGGCAAATATGCCGTGCCCGTCATCCAGAAGGTGATCGCTTCGGGGACGCCGACCTTCGGCATCTGCCTCGGCCATCAGATGCTCGGCCTCGCCGTCGGCGCCAAGACCATGAAGATGCATCAGGGTCATCACGGCGCCAATCATCCGGTCAAGGACGAGACCACCGGCAAGGTCGAGATCACCTCGATGAACCACGGCTTTGCGGTGGACCAGGCGACGCTGCCTGATGGCGCGACGCAGACCCATATCTCGCTGTTCGACGGCTCCAATTGCGGCATCGCGCTCGAGGGCAAGCCGGTGTTCTCGGTGCAGTACCACCCCGAGGCCTCACCCGGCCCACGCGACTCGCACTATCTGTTCCAACGCTTCGCCGATTTGATGCGGAAGAAGAAGCAGGCCGCGTAGATCGCGGCCGTCGGCGCAGCCCTTCATGGATTACCGCATGCCCGGACCACCTGGTCCGGGCATGATCTTTTGTCACGCCTTGCATGAGCGGACTCTGCCAAGCTACTCGTCATATGATGACGATCATCAAGCAGCAGGATTGCCCGACATGACCGACAGCGCCAACCCGAAGCCCGTCTACGGCATCTCCTCGATCGAGGTGATGGCGTCGATGCCGGGGCTCGACTTCGTGCGCGGCATCTTCGCCCGCACCCTGCCGGAGCCGCCGATCATGGAAAACGTCGAGCCGTTCGACTGCACCGCCGAGCCGGGCCATGTGGTGATCCACAGCATCCCCGGGCTGCGCCACTACAACCCGATCGGCTCGGTGCATGGCGGCTATGTCGCGATCCTGCTCGATTCCGCGATGGCGCTCGCGGTGCAGACCACGCTGCCGAAGGGTTCGGGCTACACCACGCTGGAGTTCAAGATCTCCTTTGTCCGCGGCATGAGCCAGGACACGGGCAAGATCCGCACCGAGGGTCGGGTGCTCAACGCCGGCCGTCGCGCCGCGACCGCCGAAGGCCGCATCACCGATGGGAACGGCAAGCTGATCGCACACGCGACCACGACCTGCATGGTGTTCGAGCTTCCCAAAAGCGCCTGAAGGCAATCGCGTCTTGGCGCATTGGAGGCATGACGAAGCGCGCTGGATTGGCAGCAGTGCTCTGTGATTGAGTTCCCCTGTCCGAGATCAGGCAACATGATCCGGCCTGGAAGGAAGGAAACGTCCGATGACCTCAGCCAATCCAGACATGACCATCCGCGACATCCGCGTCACAATGCTGCGGCTGCCCTGGGCCGACGATCGCTGGCTGAAGGGCGCAGCGCTGGGCACGACACGCGACATCCTGATCTGCGACGTTGAGACCTCCGGCGGCGTCACCGGCATGGGCTATCTCTTCGTGTTCCGCCCGGCGATGATGTCGATCGCGGCCTGCCTCGACGAGTGCATCATCCCGCGCGTCATCGGCAAGGATGCCACCGCGATCGAGGCGATCTGGCGCGATCTGTGGACGGCGACGATGACCTATGGCCGCGGCGGCATCGCCGCGATGGCGATGTCGGCGCTCGACATCGCGCTGTGGGATGCGGTGGGAAAACGCGCCGGCCTGCCGCTGCACCGGCTGTGGGGGCACTATCGCTCGGAAATCCCGATCTATGGTTCCGGCTGCTTCCGCGGCGCCGGCGGCGACGGGATGATCGAAAAGGCGCTGCATTTCGTCAAGCAGGGCTACAAGGCGATCAAGATGCAGGTCGCGCATGTTCACACGCCGGCGCAGGATCTCGACAATGTGCGCCGCATGCGCGAGGCGCTCGGGCCCGACATCGATATCATGATCGATGTCAACATGGGCTGGAGCGCCGATGTCGCCATTGAGATGGGACGCAAGTTCGAGAAGTACGATATCTACTGGCTCGAGGAGCCGGTGCCGGCCGATGATTTCGCCGGCTATCAGCGCATCGCGGCGGCGCTCGACATGCGCGTCGTCGGCGGCGAGACGCATTTCACGCGCTACGATCTGCGGCCGTTCTTTCTCAATCCCTGCCTGCCGATCCTGCAACCCGACCCGATGCGCGGCGGCATGACCGACCTGCGCAAGATCGCGGCGCTTGCGGACACGTTCGGCATCACGATCGCGCCGCATCTGTTCCCCGAACTCAACGTGCACTTGCTGGCGTCCATCCCGAACGGCATCTGGTGCGAGAACATGGCCCTGATCGACGACCTCTGGGTCGATCCGCCGCAGATTGCCAATGGCATGATCACGGCGCCGGAGCGGCCGGGGCATGGGCTCCAATTCAAGGACGAGGTGCTGAAGTTCAAGATCTAGCGGGAACGGTTTCGGGACCGACGGTTTGATATCACCGCCCCTCGCAACGCTGGAGAGCCGCCATGCCGGTGGTGAGCAAGGATGCCGAACCCCAGACCTTCGTCTTTCAAGACGACGGCCTGGTGCCGAACAATCCGATGCCGTTCCTGGTCTACAAGGCCGCGGTCGACGTCGGCAAAAATCTCGAGGCCACGATCGAGCAGCTGTTCGGCGACAACGGCTGGGGCGCGATGTGGCGGAATGGCGTCTACGACTTCGCGCATTACCACGCCACCGTGCACGAGGTGCTGGGCGTCGCCCGTGGCAGCGCGCGCGTGCGGTTCGGCGGCGAGCACGGGCGCGCGCTCGAGATTGCGGCCGGCGACGTCGCGATCCTGCCGGCCGGCACCGGGCATCAATGCCTGTCGGCGAGCGGCGACTTCAGCGTGGTCGGCGCCTATCCGCCGGGCCCGCCGATGGACCTGCAACGGCCGACGCCGGAGAATCACGCCAAGGCGCTGAAGACGATCCCGCTGGTGGCGATCCCCGCGACCGATCCGGTGATGGGCAAGAACGGGCCGCTGGTGCGGCTGTGGAGGCGGTGATGCTCCAACGAGCACTGCTCGTCCTTCCCTTCTCCCCTTGTGGGAGAAGGTGGCGCGGATGAAATCCGCGACGGATGAGGGGTCTGCATCCGCGGAGAGAGACCCCTCACCCGGCTTCATCTCGCTCCGCTCGATTGCGCCACCCTCTCCCACAAGGGGAGAGGGTGAAACTCAGGCCGCGTTGCTGCCTTCCTGGCGGCTTGCCTCGAACAGGAACCAGGTGCGGCGCTCGGTCTCGTCGATGAAGGTTTCGAGCAGGCCGGCGGTGCCGGAATCCTCATGGTCGTCGGCGAGCTTGTGCGCCTTGCGCATCGCTGCCGCCATGTGCTTGTTGTCTTCCATCAACTCGCGCAGCATTTCGCGCGGCGGGACAAAGTCCTCGTCATTGTCCTTGATGGTCTGATGCTTGGCGATATCGCCGATCGACCTCAGCGTCGCACCGCCGAGCTTGCGTACCCGCTCGGCGAGCTGGTCGGTGGTCGCGAAGATCGCGTCCGACTGCTCGTCCAGCAACAAATGGTAATCATGGAAATGCCGGCCGCTGACGTGCCAGTGAAAATTCTTGGTCTTCAGGTAAAGCGCGAAGGCGTCCGCCAGAAGCGTGTTGAGCGAGGCCGAGATCGTATCCACCGCGGCTTGCGGGAGATCGTTCGGCGTGTCGAGATCGGGCGAGATCTTGTCAGTCTTAGCGTCACTCTTGGCTTTGCTCACGTTGGACCTTCCTGTTAGGAACCCCCGTATTTCGGCGCATTGAACATTGGCCGCCGGACCGCTAACGCATCATCAGCCCACCTGTTCCTGGAAGTCAGGAACCCGTTCTGCCGGATACCAAACGCGATGGATGAATGGATCGACTATTACGATTCCACGCATACGATCTATGCCAGCCGACTGCACCGCGACCTGCATTTCCAGGTCATCGCAAACGACATCATCGGCTACATCACCTCGCCCGACGCCGTGGTGCTGGACTATGCCTGCGGTGAGGCGCTGTCGGCGGCGAAGGTCGCCAATGCCTGCGCCCAGCTCTATCTGGCGGAGCCGGCGCCCGGCGTGCGCGGCCGCCTGGTCGCGCGCTTCGCATACGACACCAGGATCCGCGTCCGCTCGCTCGATGAGCTGAAGAACATGGCGGCGGATTCGATCGACCTCGTGGTGATGAACTCGGTGGCGCAATACATGACGCCGCAGGAGCTCGACTCCGCGTTCGACGTGATCCACCGCCTGCTGAAACCCTCGGGCCGTTTCGTGCTCGGCGATATCCTGCGGCCCGAAGTCGGCATGGCCAGGGACGTCATCGCGCTGCTGCGCTTTGCGGCGACCCATGGCTTCCTGCGCGACGCCTTGATCGGGCTCGCCTCGACCGCACTGTCCGATTACCGGCAGCTGCGCACCAGGATCGGGCTGCAGCGCTACCGCGAGGACGAGATGATCGCGAAGCTCGCCGCCGCGGGCTTTGACGCCACGCGCGCCCCGCGCAACATCGGGCACAATCCGTGGCGGATGACATTCGTGGCGCACCACTGATCAGAGGTTGCACAAAATATTAGGGTTAACCAAAAGTAAACGTAGCGGCCGCTGAAATAATCAGCAATGATCCACTCGGCCCGGTGGCGGAAGCGTCGACGCGGCAGTGGTGCAACACTGTTTATCCTGGTTCAACTCCAGGCCGGGCCTCCACGCTTCGCCCTGACGGGCTACGCGTGGCGCAGCCACGCAGGACCGGCGGGGCAAAGCGTGTCCGGCGCAGCTTGAGCGCAGCGAAAGCGTAGACGGACAGGACGGACAGGACAGAGCCGAAACCTTGCTCCCGGCAAGCCACCCCGCCCCCGAGCACCCCCAACCGGGCATAGGTCGAATGAGGAATTTCCCCCAGAATCGCAGTTGATTGGGCGTTTTTGGGGGTTTCGCAGGTGCGGAAACTGGTCTAAAGACCACCCGCGCGCGAGGGATCGCGCTTCCGGCGCTACAAGATGTAGCGCATGGCTCGAGGGACGCGCGGGACGCGCGCCCTTTTTTTGTGCCCAAATTCCAGTCCGCGAGAGCTGATGCCCAAAAGAACCGACATCTCCACCATCCTGATCATCGGCGCCGGTCCCATCGTGATCGGCCAAGCCTGCGAATTCGACTATTCCGGCACGCAGGCGGTGAAGGCTCTGAAGGAAGAGGGTTACCGCGTCGTCCTCGTCAATTCCAATCCGGCCACCATCATGACCGATCCGGAACTGGCGGACGCGACCTATATCGAACCGATCACCCCCGAGATCGTCGGCAAGATCATCGAGAAGGAGCGCAACGTCATCCCGGGCGGCTTCGCGCTGTTGCCGACCATGGGCGGCCAGACCGCGCTGAACTGCGCACTCTCGTTGCGCCGGCAGGGCACGCTCGACAAGTTCGACGTCGAGATGATCGGCGCCACCGCTGATGCCATCGACAAGGCCGAGGACCGCCAGCTGTTCCGCGAGGCCATGACCAAGATCGGGCTGGAGACGCCAAAATCGCGGCTCGCCAACGCCTCGGCGCTGAAGAAGTCCTACCGCGATAAATACCTTGCCGAGCGGGAGAAGCTGTCCGGCGAGGCGCTGGAAGAACTCGAACGGCAGTGGACGCTTGGCGAGAACGAACGCCGCAAACGCTATCAGGAGCACGCATTCGGCGAGGCGCTGATGGCGCTGTCGGAGATCGGCTTGCCGGCGATCATCCGGCCCTCGTTCACCATGGGCGGCACCGGCGGCGGCATTGCCTACAACAAGGAAGAGTTCCTCGACATCATCGAGCGCGGGCTCGACGCCTCGCCGACCAACGAGGTGCTGATCGAGGAAAGCGTGCTCGGCTGGAAAGAGTACGAGATGGAGGTGGTGCGCGATAAAAAGGACAATTGCATCATCATCTGCTCGATCGAGAACCTCGATCCGATGGGCGTGCATACCGGCGATTCCATCACCATCGCGCCGGCCCTGACGTTGACCGACAAGGAATACCAAGTCCTGCGCGACGCCTCGCTGGCCGTGCTGCGCGAGATCGGGGTCGAGACCGGCGGCTCCAACGTCCAGTTCGGCATCAACCCCGTCGACGGCCGCATGGTCGTGATCGAGATGAATCCGCGCGTGTCGCGCTCGTCGGCGCTGGCCTCGAAGGCCACCGGCTTCCCGATCGCAAAGGTCGCAGCCAAGCTCGCGGTCGGCTACACGCTCGACGAGATCGCCAACGACATCACCGGCGGCGCCACCCCCGCCTCGTTCGAGCCGACCATCGATTACGTCGTCACGAAAATTCCGCGCTTTGCGTTCGAGAAATTCCCCGGCGCCTCCTCCACGCTGACCACGTCGATGAAGTCGGTCGGCGAGGTGATGGCGATCGGCCGCACCTTCCAGGAGAGCCTGCAAAAGGCCCTGCGCGGACTCGAGACCGGCCTGACCGGCCTCGACGAGATCGAGATCGAAGGGCTCGGCCGCGGCGACGACAAGAACGCGATCCGCGCAGCGCTCGGCACGCCGACGCCGAACCGCATCCTGCAGGTCGCGCAAGCGATGCGGCTCGGCTGGACCGACGAGGAGATCTTCAACTCCTGCAAGATCGACCCCTGGTTCCTGGCGGAGATGCGCGCCATCGTCGAGATGGAGGACAAGGTCCGCCGCAACGGCCTGCCGCCGAACGCGTTCGCAATGCGGACGCTGAAGGCGATGGGCTTCTCCGATGCGCGGCTCGCCGTGCTCACGGAAACCACCGAAGCCGACGTCACCGCCAAGCGCCACGCGCTCGGGGTGCGCCCGGTGTTCAAGCGCATCGACACCTGCGCGGCCGAGTTCGCTTCGCCCACCGCCTACATGTATTCGACCTATGAGCGGCCGTTCGCGGGCGAGCTGGCCGACGAGAGCGCGCCCTCGGACCGCAACAAGGTGATCATTCTCGGCGGCGGGCCGAACCGCATCGGCCAGGGCATCGAGTTTGACTATTGCTGCTGCCACGCCTGCTTCGCGCTCGAGGACGCCGGCTACGAGACCATCATGGTCAACTGCAATCCGGAGACGGTGTCGACCGACTACGACACCGCGAACCGGCTGTATTTCGAGCCGCTCACCGCCGAAGACGTGCTGGAGATCGTCGCAACCGAGCGCAAGAACGGCACGCTGCACGGTGTGATCGTGCAATTCGGCGGCCAGACCCCGCTGAAGCTTGCCCGCGCGCTCGAAGCCGCCGAAGTGCCGATCCTCGGCACCTCGCCGGATGCGATCGACCTCGCCGAGGACCGCGACCGCTTCAAGCGCGTGCTCGACAAGCTCCGCCTCAAGCAGCCGAAGAACGGCATCGCTTATTCGGTCGAGCAGGCACGCCTGGTGGCCGCCGATCTCGACTTGCCGCTCGTGGTGCGTCCGTCCTACGTGCTGGGCGGCCGCGCGATGCAGATCATCCGCGAGGAGACCCAGCTCAACGATTACCTGCTCGGCACCCTGCCCGAGTTGGTTCCCGCCGACGTCAAGGCACGCTACCCGAACGACAAGACCGGGCAGATCAACACCGTGCTCGGCAAGAACCCGCTGCTGTTCGACCGCTATCTGTCCGATGCGACCGAAGTCGATGTCGACTGCCTCTGCGACGGCAAGGACACCTTCATCGTCGGCATCATGGAGCACATCGAGGAAGCCGGCATCCATTCCGGCGACTCCGCGTGCTCGCTGCCGCCGCATTCACTCGACGCGAAGACCATCGAGGAGCTGGAGCGGCAGACCCGCGAGCTCGCGCTCGGCCTCGACGTGGTCGGCCTGATGAACGTGCAATACGCCATCAAGGACGGCGAGATCTACGTGCTCGAGGTCAACCCGCGCGCGTCCCGCACCGTGCCGTTCGTCGCCAAGGTGATCGGCATGCCGGTCGCCAAGATCGCGGCGCGGATCATGGCCGGCGAAAAGCTCGCCGACTTCAAGCTGAAGAAGAAGAAGCTCGACCATGTCGGCGTGAAGGAATCGGTGTTCCCGTTCGCGCGCTTCCCCGGCGTCGACACCGTGCTCGGACCGGAAATGCGTTCGACCGGCGAAGTGATGGGCATCGACCGCTCGTTCGAGGTGGCATTCGCGAAGAGCCAGCTCGGCGGCGGCACGCGCGTGCCGCGGCAGGGCACGGTGTTCGTCTCGGTGCGTGGCGACGACAAGATGCGCATTGCGGATGCGGTGCGGCTGTTGCACTCGCTCGGCTTCAAGGTGATGGCAACCTCGGGTACGCAACGCTATCTCAGCGATCACGGCGTGCCGACGGAAAAGGTGAACAAGGTGCTCGAAGGGCGTCCGCACATCGTCGACGCCATCACCAATGGCGACGTCCAGCTGGTCTTCAATACCACCGAAGGTCCGCAGGCCCTGGCGGACAGCCGTTCGCTGCGGCGGGCTGCCCTCTTGCATAAAGTGCCATATTACACCACTCTTTCAGGCGCGGTGGCGGCCGCGCGGGGGATCCGGGCCTATCGGGACGGGGACCTTGAGGTCCGCACGCTTCAGAGTTACTTTTCCGAAAGCTGACCGCTGCCCGGGCTGAAGGCCCGAAGCGGTCAATTTGCCGAATGGCTGGAACTCACCGCGCGATTGGATGTTGTCACGGCCCTTAGCGGGGCCGAAAATCACTGGGCTTCCGGGCGCGTTCGCGTCCTGATTCCTGCGTTAGCTGAACTGGATATTCGTGCACGGCCGCCGGGCGCGCACGATGAAGGACGAAGATGATGGATAAGGTTCCGATGACCGCGGGCGGATACGCCGCGCTGACGAACGAGTTGAAGCGACGCCAGTCGGAGGATCGTCCGCGCATCATCGAACACATTGCGGAAGCGCGCTCGCATGGCGATCTCTCGGAGAACGCCGAGTATCACGCCGCCAAGGAAGAGCAGTCGCACAACGAAGGCCGCATCGCCGAGCTCGAGGACAAGCTCGCGCGCGCCGACATCATCGACATTTCGAAGCTGTCCGGCGACACCATCAAGTTCGGCGCGACCGTGACGCTGATCGATGAGGACACCGAGAAGAAGGCGGTGTGGCAGATCGTCGGCGAGGTCGAGGCCGACGCCAAGAAGGGCCGCATCTCCATCACCTCGCCGCTGGCGCGCGCGCTGATCGGCAAGAAGAAGGGCACCACCGTCGAAGTGATGGCGCCGGGCGGCGCCAAGGCCTACGAGATCACCAAGGTCGAGTGGCGGTAGTTACCTTGACGTGACTGGTGCAAAAAGGCCGCGTGTTGCACGCGGCTTTTTTTGTGCCCGCGTTTTTCCCCCGTCTGACAGCAATGTGAGTGGAGAGCGGTAAGCGGCATACTAGTGAGGCCGTGACATGTTTATGCAGTATAACCATGTCGGGGACTGGGGCGGAGCCGATGATTGCGTCGCAACACGCATCGCGGCGCGTCACCGTGTCACTGGTGCGTTCTCGCGCAACTTCCGTGGAGCGAGGAATGATTCCAGGTGCAAGGTGTTGACATCACACTCGGGTGGCGGACACCGTGTGTTTCTGCATCGTGCAATGTTCCAGCGTGTCAAACAGGGGGTTAATGACAATGGACCAGACACTATCCAAGCTTCAGCCGCTGGCGCTCAGCCTGTTTCGATTCATCACAGGGCTGCTGCTGTTCCAGTTTGGCGTCGCAAAGCTTTTCAAATTCCCGCCCGGGACAATGTTCGAGAAAGTCGAACTGTTCTCATTGATCGGAGCAGCCGGCACGCTCGAACTGATCCTTGGCGGGTTGCTGATGATCGGCCTCTTTTCGCGGATCGTGGCCTTCATCCTGGCAGGCGAAATGGCCTTCGCCTACTTCATGGGCCATTTCCCCAAAGGCTTCTATCCGCTGCTCAACAACGGCAGTCTTGCAATCGCATTCTGCTTTGCTTGCCTGTATCTCGCGACCTCGGGCCCGGCCCGATCAGCGTCGACGCTGCAATGGGCAAGAGGTAACGACTCCAAGCGAGTCTCACCTAACCGACAACAACGACGTCATTCCGGTCTGGTGCGCAAGCACCAGACCTCAGATGCGCAAGCGCGCATCGGGTAATCTCGAGATTCCGGATTCGATGCTGACGCATCGCTCCGGAATGACGGGCTCCGCTCGTCAGCCCGCCGCCTTCACGCCCAACGGCACCGCGGCTTCGTATTTCGAATTGTGCAGCACCAGCGACGTCCTCACGTTGCGCACATGCGGCGCGGCCGTCAGGTGGGTGACGAAATCCTGGAAGGTCGCCATGTCCGGAGCGACGCATTTGAGGATGAAATCGACTTCGCCGGACAACATCCAGCATTCCCGCACCAACGGCTCGGCGCGCACGTAGTTCTCGAAGGCGCGTAGATCGGCGTCGGCCTGGCTCGACAGATGCACCGAGGCGAACACCGTGACGTCGTAGCCGAGGCGGCGCGGATCGAGCAGGCCGCGGTAGCCCTGGATGTAGCCCTCCTCCTCCAGCGCACGGACCCTGCGCAGGCAGGGCGGCGGCGAGATCCCGACGCGTTTGGCGAGTTCCACATTGGTGATTCGGCCATCGGCCTGGATCTCGGCGAGGATTTTGAGGTCGATCTCGTCAAGGTTCTTCGACACGCGACTTGGGTTCCCTCAGGGTTCGGAAGGTTTGGCAGGTCTGCCGGCAACTCTCATAGCGCAGGCAGCCGGCATTGCGCAATTTTATTGCGCGTGCAGCGCACGATTTCGCGAATGTGACTTCAGTTCCGGGGAAAAATCGCTGCCATGGATTGCAAATCTTGCATAGCTTCCCAGATATCCTAGACTTGGATTTGACACTTTTGGCGCCGCCGTGACGCGTTTCCGGGGCGCTTCCCGCACAAGTCCTTGATCAAAATCCCCAAAACAGAGGGATCTCACAATGCCCGCGCCTACCCATGCCAAGGTCGTCATCATCGGGTCCGGCCCCGCCGGTTACACCGCAGCGATCTACGCGGCGCGCGCGATGCTCGAACCGATCCTGATCCAGGGCATTCAGCCGGGCGGGCAGCTCACCATCACCACCGACGTCGAGAACTACCCCGGCTTCGCCGATGTGATCCAGGGCCCCTGGCTGATGGAGCAGATGGAGAAGCAGGCGGCCCACGTCGGCACCAAGATCGTCACCGATCTCGTCAACAAGCTGGAGCTCGGCCACCGCCCGTTTCGTCTGACCTGCGATTCCGGCGACGTCTATTTCGCCGAAACTGTCATCCTCGCCACCGGCGCCCAGGCGCGCTGGCTCGGACTGCCCTCGGAAGAGAAATTCCAGGGCGGCGGCGTGTCGGCCTGCGCGACCTGCGACGGCTTCTTCTACCGCGGCAAGGAGGTCGTGGTGGTCGGCGGCGGCAACACCGCGGTCGAGGAAGCGCTGTACCTGACCAATCATGCCTCGCAAGTCACCATCGTGCATCGCCGCAATCATTTCCGCGCCGAGCGCATCCTGCAGGAGCGGCTGTTCAAGCATCCCAAGATCAAGGTGGTGTGGGATTCCGCGATCGACGAGATCTGCGGGTCGGAGAACCCGAACAAGGTCACCCATGTGCGGCTCAAGAACGTCAAGACCGGCGCACTGACCGACCTCAAGACCGACGGCGTCTTCGTCGCGATCGGCCATGCGCCGGCGACGGAGCTCGTCAAAGGCCAGATCAAGCTGAAACCGTCGGGCTATGTCGAGGTGGCGCCGAATTCCACGGCGACTTCGGTGCCCGGCTTGTTCGCCGCGGGCGACGTGGCGGACGAAACCTTTCGGCAGGCGGTCACCGCCGCCGGCCTCGGCTGCATGGCAGCGCTCGAGGCCGAACGCTTCATTGCTCTTCGCGCGAGCGATCGCGCAGCGGCGGAATAATCATGGCACGCTCTCGCGACGGATTTACGGATATGGATTGGGACAAGCTGAAGGTCTTTCACGCGGCGGCGGAGGCTGGCAGCTTCACGCATGCCGGCGAGCAGCTCGGCCTGTCGCAATCGGCGGTCTCCCGCCAGGTCAGCGCACTGGAGCAGGAGCTCTCGGTCTCGCTGTTTCACCGCCATGCCCGCGGCCTGATCCTCACCGAACAGGGCGACCTGCTGTTCCGCACCGCGCATGACGTGTTCATGCAGTTGCAGGCGGCGCGCGCAAAGCTCACCGACAGCCGCGAGCGGCCGAGCGGCGATCTCAAGATCACGACGCCGCCGGCGCTCGGCATCAACTGGCTGATCCCGCGGCTCGACGAGTTCGTCGCGCTCTATCCGGACATCCGGATTTCGCTGATCGTCACCGACGAGGACCTCGACCTGTCGATGCGCGAGGCTGACGTGGCGATCCGCACCCGCAAGCCGACCCAGCCCGACCTGATCCAGCGCAAGCTGTTCTCGATCGGCTTCCATGCCTATTGCTCGCCGGAATACATCAAGCGCTTCGGCACGCCGCGGACGCTGGATGATCTCGACTCGCACCGCATCATCATGCTCGGCGACTCGCAGGTGCCGCCGCATCTGCAGAACCGCAGCTGGCTGATCGATGCCGGCCGCAACGGCTCCGGTCCGCGCGAACCCTACTTCAAGGTCAACAACATCCTTGGCCTGGTGCGCGCCTGCCAGCAGGGCCTCGGCATCGCCGCGTTGCCGGACTATCTGGTCGAACAGAACAACCTCGTACAGCTGTTCGGCGAGTCCGACTCGATCGCGCTCGACACCTACTTCGTCTATCCGGAAGAGCTGAAGACAGTGGCCCGGGTGCAGGTGTTCCGCGACTTCGTGGTCAGCAAAGCGCAGCGCTGGCCGTCCTGATTAAGCCGCCCTTATAGGGCTGGTTTATAGGCCTTCCGCGCTGCCCCCAGAGGCCCCTAAATCTCCGCATGACTGACATGCGACCTGGATAGTTGCTGCAGGGCGTCGATGGGGATCATAGTGCTTAGACGCTGAGCGGTCGCGTCGCGCATATGTCCCCCTCCTCCAGTGGCGCGGAAGTTCAGTAATCCCTCTTGGAAGGTGATTGTGTCGGCCTCACGTGGCCAATACCTTAAGCCGGGCTCACTCGAGCCCGGCTTTTTTTCATCTCCATGTCTTTCACCTCTAGGTCTTTCACCTTGATGTCATGCTCGAACGTGCCGCACGTCACGGTCAGCGGATTGACAACAACCTCGCAGCGCAGCATCATTGTCCAATGATCACGACTTCGTGCGCCGTTCTGTCGTCGAAAAAAGCTCCCCTCCCGGGGACACGAGATCGCGCGCGATAAGATCACCTTCGCATTCAACCGATCCCGAAACCCCGCCGCTTGGACGGGGTTTTTTGTTGGTCCCGTCTCCGGCTTTGCCCCTTAGGAGATGGAACATGACTGAGCTACACCAGCAATTGCAGGGCCTCTGGCTGCCCCTGATCACGCCGTTCCGCGACGGCGAACTCGATGTCACCTCGCTACGCCGCCTGGTGCGGCACTATGCCAGCGGCCCCGTCGACGGGTTCATCCTCGGTGCAACCTCCGGTGAAGGCATGGCGCTCAGCACCGATGAGCTGGAGGGCCTGGTCAGCGTCGTGCTCGACGAGCTCAGTGCCAACTCCCGCCATTTGCCGGTCTGCCTCGGGCTCTCCGGCGCCTCTACGGCCAGGATGAAGGATGCGCTGGATGATACGGCCGACTGGCCGATCAACGGCTACCTGATCGCGAGCCCCTATTACATCAGGCCCTCGCAACGCGGGCTCGTGCAGCACTTCAACGCGCTGGCCGATCATGCGTCGTGGCCGGTCGTGCTCTACAACATTCCGTATCGCACGGCGGTGAACCTGACCAATGAGACGCTGCTGACGCTCGCGGAACATCCCAACATCGTCGGCATGAAGGATTGCTCTGCCGACCGCGCGCAGTCGATCGACTTCCTCAACCGCCGGCCCGCCGGCTTCCGCGTGCTGACCGGCGAGGACGCGCAGACCTTCGATGCGCTCTCGGACGGCGCCGACGGCGCGATCCTGCTGTCCGCCCATCTGGAAACAGACACCTTCGCTTCGATCCGCACGCTGCTGCGGCAGGGCGAGCGCGACGCGGCGCTGGCGGCCTGGCAGAGCGTCGTCGGCCTGACCCGGCTGCTGTTTGCGGAACCAAGCCCCGCGCCGGCCAAGCGCTGGCTGTGGCGACAGGGGTTGATCGACAGCCCCGAGGTGCGGCTGCCGATGGTGGAGGTGAGCGAGGACCTCGCGACCTGGCTCGATGCCGAGATGGAGCGGCGCGCGCAGCTTCTGCTGCAGCCGGCTTAACTCCCGTAGCCCCGATGCAGCCAACGGGTCGCGCGAACGCGCGCCCGATGAGGGGCTCCGGGAAATCCGGGAGTCGCGCACACGGTAGGACTGCCCGGATTTCGCTTCGGTTCATCCGGGCTACGCAGTGGCACTGCCTCGCTCCGCGTTTGTGGGACGAGGCACTGTTGCTCAGTCCAGCTTCACCCTCGCCAGCCGCAGCGCGTTGCCGATCACGCTGACCGAGGACAGCGCCATCGCGGCGGCCCCGACCATCGGCGACAGCAGGATGCCGAACAGCGGATACAGCACGCCGGCCGCGATCGGCACGCCGGCGGCGTTGTAGACGAAGGCGAACGCCAGGTTCTGGCGGATGTTGCGCATGGTCGCGACCGACAATCGCCGCGCCCGGACGAGGCCCATCAGGTCGCCGGTGAGCAGCGTGATGCCGGCGCTCTCGATCGCGACATCGGTGCCACCGCCCATCGCGATGCCGACATCGGCCGCGGCGAGCGCCGGCGCATCGTTGACGCCATCGCCCGCCATCGCGACGGTGCGGCCATCGCCGCGCAGCCGCTGCACGACCTCGCTCTTG
>NZ_JACMYP010000124.1 GCF_020889705.1 Bradyrhizobium altum
TACCGATCAGGTTCGATTCTACAGAATTGACGGCAATAAGCTGTACATCGAGACTGCGCCGTTCTCCGCACCTACGTTCGGAGGGTCGAAGGTGCGGGGTATTCTCGTCTGGGAGCGGGCGAATTAGGACGAAGCTTCGAAGTTCGCTACATGTCCGCTTCGGGTCCCATAGCTGACGGTCTTCATGACAATCGGGAATGTCGGCTCTTCGAGGTGAACCGGAAGTCCCCGGTTCGGTCGCTATGGGCGGCCTTTGACCCAAAAGGGACATCTATTCAATTCCAAGTCCAGTTCGTTTGTGTGAGGATGCCGGCGTAAACACTTTGATCGACCATTGAATGGAAACTCTGTGACAAATGATTCACCGCCCATCGTCAACTCCTATTCCGTTCACGAAGACCAATTGAAATGGTTTGACGTTCCCCTCGTAGCGGGAGGGAAAGCAGCGTTGCTCCACGGCGATCCTACCAAAGCCGGAACTGTGGTTTTACGATTTAAGTTTCCACCTAACCGACAGACGCCACCGCACAGGCATCCCTATGCGGAATACACTACGATCCTGAGTGGCAAGGTATATTACGGCGAGGGGGAAAAATTTGACGCCTCCAATCCTGAAATTGGAAAGGCCGGCACATTCGCTATCGTACCCGCTGGCCAAGCGCATTTCGTATGGACGTTGGACGAAGAAGCCATCGTTCAACTTCAATTTGAGGGACCCTCGAAGACAATTTTTGTCGACCGAGCGGATGAGCCTGAACACAAGTAGCTACTAACAACGATGTCGTCTGTTGGCCCTGGGCGGACATTCACCAAGGCATCGCCGATGTCGGCTTTTGAGAGCGACACGGACCTCGCTATCCCCGCTCGCATACACCGGATTTTTGAGTACACACCCTGTTCTCTCGCGTTTTAGCGCGGCGCCGTCACAAATCAGAAACACGAATTCTCAATCCGCGCATCGAAACGACGTGCGGGGGCGGTCTGTGCAGTTGCATACTTGCGTTCGCCGCGGTGCCTCGTTTACGACGCGCGAGCGGAAGCGCTGGGCTTCCCGTTGATTTCAAAATACTTGCCCATGGAGATTGCGATGAAGATCACTGCCTCGATCATGCTTGCCGCTGCACTCGCGCTGTCGTCCGCGCCGGCCAACGCCACCGTGCTCGATCTCTCCACCATGACCTGCAAGCAATTCGTCGAAGGCGGCGACGACACCATCAAGATGGTGCTGGTCTGGATGGACGGCTGGTACAAGGGCGATTCCGACGAGGCGATCATCGACACCGACGTGTTCACCGAGAACGCCAGGAAGTTCGGCACCTATTGCGGAAAGAATCCGACCATCAGTATCGTCAACGCCGCCGAGGCCGTGCTCGGAAAGTAAGCCTCTTTGTTTGAGCATGATCTCCGCGCAAACGCCTTTGCGTTTGTCGCGAGGGAAAACCGCTTCGCACTTTTCCGGATCATGCTCTATCCCGGCAGCATCGCGAATGCGCTCGACACCATCGCCACCGGCTTGTTGTCGGTGGCGGAGGACAGCGTGACGCGGCCGAAGCTCATGGTGCGGCCGAGCCGGACCACGCGGGCGTCGGCCAGTACGTCGGAGGCGGTCACCGCGCGCATGAAGTGCGTGGTCTGGTCGACCGTCGTCATCGGACGATAGCCCTTGTTGGCCGCGAGGTTGGCCAGCACCATCGCGGTGTCGGCGAACGCCATCAGCGCCTGGCCGCAGACGATGCCGCCATTGCGGCACAACCGTTCGGAAAACGGCATGCGCAGGATCGCGCCGGGCTGCCAGTCGGCATCGCCGCCGGCGGGCGGTGCGATGTCGAACTGCTCGACCGCCAGATTGAGGTCCTGCACCCATGGCGCAAAGACGTCGCCGAGCACGCGCCGCGCGTCGTCGATTCCGAATTCACCGGCCTGCTGCATGACGTCCCGTTTCCTCCGCTGATGGTTTGCCATTTATCGCCTAGTTGCGCGTGACATGCACGCGTGGCGTCCTGCCGTCATTCCACTTGCCGTCGATCGTCCGTTCGATCTGGGCGGCGAGCTGCAACAACAGCCCGTCATCGGCCTGCTTTCCGATCGCCTGGATACCGAGCGGCAGGCCGTGTTCGTTGGTCGCGAGCGGCAGCGAGATCGCCGGGATGCCGCAGAGATTGGCGAGCGGCGTGAAGGCGAAGTTGCGCCAGAGATTGCCGAACCAGTCCAGCACCGACGGGTTGTCGCTGATGGTGAGATATTCCGTGGTGCCGATCTTCGGCGTCGGCAGCGCCGTGACCGGCGTCAGGATGATGTCCCAGTCCTCGAAGAAGGCGCCGAAGCCGCGCGCCGTGGTGTTGAACACCGCCTGCATGCGTGCGCGATCAGCGAAGCTGAAGTCGCGGCCATGCTCCCAGATGCGGATATTGATCGGCTCGATCAGGTCCGCCGGCGGCCGTTCCAGCCCGCGCGCGGCGAGCATGTTGCCGATCACGACGGCGAAATTGCTGATGTAGCAGGTGGTCTGCGCCGCGAAGGCTTCCGCGTAGTCGATCGCCGGCAGCGCGTAATCGACCTGATGGCCAAGGCCTTCGAGGAAGCGGCCGACCCGCTCGAGCTCGGCTGCAATGTGCGGCGTCGCGCGATAGTCGCCCCATGTGTGCGACAGCGCGATCCTGAGCCGGGCGGGATCGCGCGCGATCATCGCTGTATAGGGCTCCGGCGGTGTCCAGAACGGCATGAACTCGCCGGCCGCCGGGCCACGGCAGCTATCGACGAAGGCTGCGGTGTCGCGCACCGAGCGCGACTGGCAGCCCTGGATGGAGACGAGGCCTGTGAGATCGGACAGATGCGGCGCGAGCGAGAACACGCCGCGCGACACTTTCAGCCCGATATTGCCGTTGACGCCGGCGGGAATCCGGATCGAGCCGCCGCCGTCGGTCGCATGCGCGATCGGAACGGCGCCGGCGGCAACCATCGCCGCGCTGCCGGCCGACGAGCCGCAGGTGGTGTAGTCGGTGTTCCAGGGATTGCGCGTGACATAGACCGCGGGATTCTCGGCCGAGCTGCAGACCCCGAACTCCGGCGTGGTGGTGCGGCCGATCAAATTGAGACCGGCCTTGCGCAGCTTCGTAGTCAGGAAGGTGTCGGCCGCGGCGCGGTTGCCGCGCATCATCAGCGAACCCATTTCCTGCAGCCGGCCCTTGAGCGTCGGGCCGAGATCCTTCATCAGGAAGGGCAGGCCGGCGAACGGGCCGTTGAGATCGGCGCCGTCGCGCGCGGGATCGGCGATCACGTCGTCGAACAGCTCGACCACGCCGGAGAGCGCGGGATCGACCTTGGCTGTGGCGGCGGCAGCCTGCGCCGCCAGCTCCCTTGGCGTCAGCTCGCCGCTCCGGACGCGCTCGGCGAGCGCCGTCCCGTCGTGCCGCGTCCATTCGTCCCAGCTCATCGCCAAAGTCATGTCGTCGATTCCTTTTCTGCTTTGTTGCGCAGTGTAGTTTGGGGGGCCGCCCGGTCAAACCATCGCGCGGACGCTGCGCTCCGATGCGCTGGCGCTGCTGTCCGACGCGCTTGCGCTGCGTTGCAAGCACCGTGCCCGGCTTGAAAATGTCCCAGTTTTGGCGCCCAATCGCCCCTCGTCGGTGGTGGGGGCGTCCATGTTCCGCCGGTTGGTATTGCTGGGCGGCGTGATCGCGATCGGGCTTGCGCTTGGCGGCTGCACGCGATGCGGGCCGATCTGGGACGACTGGATGCAGTCGCCGAAATCCTGCAAGTCAGACCGTCTCTAGGGCAGGGACGGCCGCGCTTGGCGGCGGCTTTCTTGGGGTGATATACCGCTGACGAAAATGCAAGGAGCGTTCTTATGAGAGTTTTGAGCGCAGTTGCGGTTGCGGTGCTGCTGTCGGCGCCGGCCTATGCGCAAATGCCGAACGTCAATCTGATGCCTGAGGTCAAGACCAAGACCCAGGACGAGAAGGATCGGGACGCGATCAACGACAAGGCCTACAAGGACTCGTTGAGCAAGATTCCGGATGCCAAGGGATCGGCCGATCCCTGGGGCGCGGTGCGCAGCGATGCGCCGAAGGCAGCAGCCCATCCTCCCGCCAAGCCGAAGACCAAGACCGGGAGCTCCGCGCAGCCCGGAGGCTCCGCGCAGCGCAGCCAGTAAGCCCCGTTCGGGCCGGCTTCGCCGGTTTCCCGCAGACTCGGATTCTTGTGGCGGCGCCCCTATATTGGGGGCGTCGTCAGTTGGTCCGGAGTTGCGGCAATGGTGTTTCGTCCGCGCGATCTCGCCAGCCGGATGGCCGCGCGGCGCAAGCCGGATGACGGCTATCTGCGCGAGACCTTCAGCCTGCCGCGCGATCAGGCCCGCCTGCGGGCGCGCGACTTTCTCGAGCGCTACCCGAAGGCCGCCTATATGAGCGCCGTCGAGAGCTGGCGCGAGCTGCCCGGCGGCGACATCGAGTTCACGATGCGACGGCTGGCAAGCGCGGACTGAGACTTGCCGGCTTGCCGGACAGACTGCGCCTCAATCCTGATCGCGGTGCCCGCGGGTCGGTCCGAGCCCGAGATTGTTCAGCTCGCGGTCGATCCGCAGCTGCACGCGGCGGATCGCCAATAAGTCGAGCTTTGCTTCGGTCTTGCCCGTGAAGACCCGATCGCCGATCTGGAAATGCCATTTCCAGACGCCGGGCATGAGCTGCGTGACGCTGAATTCGACGCCCTTGTGAATCATCTGGAACGGTTCCGCGAATGAATGGCGGTCGTCGATATTTAAATCAAAGGTTGTACTAATGATTAACACTCGTCCAAGGATGGAGTGAATCGTCGCGCCCGTTTGGGCGTCGTTGCGGATCCCGAAGTGGATCCGTGCGCCGGCGGCGTCGCCTCGCCTCGCGATGCGCAATCACGCGCAATCAGTGCGTCGGCCGGACAAGCCAATGTTACGAACACTGCCGGAACCCGAGTCTTCCCTCGAACGCTACGTAGTTTTTTTGGACGTCAGGAGGGGTACCAAGGTAGTATGCAGATTGTGCCAATCGTGATCCGGCGTCGCCAAATCCTTCGGTAACTCGTTGATTATCTGATGAAGTCGAGACGAAGGCCGAGCAGCCTGCTCGCGGAACTTTGTTCTGCCCCGGAGAACTACGGATCGCGCTGGGCCGCTGCCCAAACGCTTCGACAATGGCTTCCGTCGCCGTGCTCGGATCCGCCCGGTTTCATTCGGGCTGATGCCTGACAGCACAACGCCGCCCGCTTGAAATGCTTGCGGACGGCGCTGGCCCTAGCCCCAGGAAGGTGTGCAAAATCCTGATAGCTGGGAGCCTATACAATTTGTGCCACAGCACATGTCCCAAATTGGCTATCACGGGCGATCGGTCGGGACGGCTCGGCCTCAGCGCTTCGCCGTGTTGGCGCCACCGATGGCGCCGGGCGTCACGCGCGAGCGCGCCAGACGCTAGCGATGGCAAATGAGGACAGTCTGGTTCCGGCATCGGAACACCGTGTTCTTCCGGAGTCCACATAGATTGTGGAAAACTCTAGTCTCATCGTTGCCGGGGCTGGACATTTCATCCCGATCTTATTTTCGAGAATTTTCCCGGTAAGGGGTCGCGGCGTGAGCGACCCCTTTCGATTCGGCGGAGCGGCGAAGCGGCCCCGGCATCGATCTCCAAGGGCGCTCGGCCGTTTCTTTGGATTGAAGTGAGGACGCCTTTCCAACCCTCAGAACTACCCCAAGCTGAGCGCGAGCCGCGAGATCGATGAGATCATGCTGGAGGCACTTGAGGATTAGGTGAAGCGCCAGAAGAAGCCGCCAACTGAGGCGGCCTAGCTATTGTCGTTCAAGCCTCCGCGCCGACGAAAATATCGAACGCCTCGTAAGCCTGCTGCGGCGTCTTTCCTTCCCTGAATGCGTTTTCGAAACTGAAGATCGCATCCGCTAGGAGGAATTCATCCGGAACAGGAAACAGGGTGCGAAGTTCGGCGAGCCAACTCGCGTAAGAGGGCGGGTTGAACTTGCCCAAGGTGTAGTTGTCGCTGAATGAGCTGCGCATTTAGGTCGAAACCCTCAGGCCGGGCGAGGAAAGCCACTCGCTGATGTGCGATGCGGTCTCAATCTGGCGTGCTCTCCGGATCAACCTCTCACGCTCGATACCTGGCGGAGTGCCCCTCGCTTGCTTGCGAAGTCGCTCTGCCTCATCGGCAAGGCGGTTGTGGAGAGGTTCGGCTTCGGGCTGGTAACGGCGGCGTTGCTGCATGGCGCTGCTCCTCTGTTTGCAGAAGGCGGGAGCGCGTGATGGCGTTCTCATCACCGATAGGGGCCAACAAGGCGGTGCGGTGATCGGGTAACTTTCGCATGTCAGGTAGCCGACATGCTGGTCAATACAGACCACATCGGCAAAAGTTAATGGCTTTCAAAGGGGCGACTTTTCGCAATCAGTTCCCGTGGCAAGTGACATGCGCCAACGGGGAAGAACGCATGAAGGCCACGTCAGACGGATCTTCGGTCAACAGCTCGAAATGGAACTTTGAGGAAGAGGCCGCCAACTGAGGCGGCCTCACTCTCTTAATCGCTTCACGTTGAAGGAAAAACTCACTTGCATCACGGGGCCATCGGTATCCCGAACCTCGATTGCCATCTGGTGAGCGTCGCCATGTTGGGTAATTTGTCGGGCCGCGTCCCTGGCCATATCCGCCAGCGAACGAGCGGCCTCTTCCTGCACGCGCTCGATGTTTGGCAGTTCCATCCCCTCCTCGTCCGAGGCGATCTCGTCGCCGTCCCGGATGTCGAAATAGTAGCGGCGCATTCCATGCCCCAAAACTGAAATCGATGAAGGGATAAACGCCCAAAACGGGCACCGTTCCTTTAGTGGGTTAGAACCGCTCAAAGCTACGCCGCCCAGGAACTTCGTTCCCCCACGGAGAACCCCGGTAACACTTCTTCCCTGTGGATGGAGAACAGTTGGCGCACCTCGCGAAGGGTGCCAGCTTTCGTCTCATCGTGAGCGGCAACATTGGCGTGAAAGAGATCGAGCGCCTGATTCAGAAGCTCGAAATCGATAAGGAAATTCTCGCCGAATCAAGACAGCAAAGAGGCCGCCAACTGAGGCCTCATGATGGACCGGACCGAGCGCGTAATCCTACTATTGCTTTTGCTGTCGCTGTTGACGGCAGCTAGCGCCTTCGCCTTGTAGGGCCGCCAACTGAGGCGGCCTTATTCTGACCCGCTACAAGACGCAGGCGCTCACCACCGCGACGAGTAGACCTGCGCTAAAAATCGCCACGCTAAGACAGA
Source organism: Bradyrhizobium altum (assembly GCF_020889705.1). Taxonomy (GTDB): domain Bacteria; phylum Pseudomonadota; class Alphaproteobacteria; order Rhizobiales; family Xanthobacteraceae; genus Bradyrhizobium; species Bradyrhizobium altum. Next base: position 7,283 of record NZ_JACMYP010000124.1, read on the forward strand.
TGCGCGCTGGGACTGAATATGAGTCGAGATGAGGCTGCTGGATCACGCTGCGCTCCCTTGTCTCTGGGCGGGAGCGCTAACCGGGCGTTCTCATCACCGATAGGTTGCCACGGGCTGGGCGGTGACAAATCGTTAATACGCCCGGAACCCAGCGGTTCCTAGTTAATTCGGAACTTGCTGCCGAATAAGGGAACGTTTGGCTGTCAAACGGAACTGATGGGGTCAGAACATTTGCTGGGCCCCTCATTGATGGCAGAACCAGCACTTGAGCCAGAACCGGAGCCGCAGCCCGTGCCAAGCCAACAGGCTGATTTGTTCGGCCATCCAAAATGAAAGAGGCCGCCTCAGTTGGCGGCCTCTGGTTAAGCGGCCCCAGCAACCTTGGGGGGCCTGTGATGGCTTTGGGATGCTGGGACCATCTACCAGCCCCTTGCGAGTGGGAGGGGCGGGTCCTCAATCCACGCCGAACACAGCAAATGCTGCGATGGCGACGGGGCAAAGCCCCAATATGATGACGCCGACGCGGAACAGCACTTCTGACAAAGCGCACCCCCACCTAAAGAGGACCACTTAGGATAAGGCGGGAACTGCGCTGAGGCCTAGTGCACTTTGTGCCATCTGCTCTTTTTAGGCGAGCACGACCGCCAAAAAGATCAGCGCGACAAGCGCGATTGAAGCGACTCCTGCGATGGTGACCCAGTCCCATTTCATGCGGGACAAGGTGGCTAGCTTCCCAACGCGATCTTTGACCCAAGTCAAAAGCGTGCGCTTAGTGAGAAGAACTTATTGCGCCCGCTCGAAAGTGATGGGCCCAGAACATCCGATGGGCGACTCAGTAGTCCTACCGAGAACATCGGCCAAGCCTTAGTTGCCGTTCGCTTAATTCAAAACAGGCCACTCTCAAATTCAAACTAGGCCACTAGGGGTTAAAACAGGCCAGCACCGCATCGTTCGAAAGAACATATTGCGAACGAAGAACAAACATGGTACACAGGTTCCTATCAACAACGTATTCCGCCCGATCCCATCGCCCGTTTTCCCGCTAGCGAATCCCCGCCATAAGGAGCACATCCCAAATGTCCGCCACTGCACTGCGTATCGTCGAAGGATCCTCCATGGACAAGTCCAAGGCCCTCTCAGCCGCGCTCTCCCAGATCGAGCGGCAGTTCGGCAAGGGCTCGGTGATGAAGCTCGGCAAGAACGACCGTTCGATGGATGTCGAGACGGTGTCGTCAGGGTCGCTGGGGCTCGACATTGCGCTCGGCGTCGGCGGTCTGCCGAAGGGACGTGTCGTCGAGATCTACGGGCCGGAATCGTCGGGCAAGACCACGCTGGCGCTGCACACCGTGGCGGAAGGCCAGAAGAAGGGCGGCATCTGCGCCTTCATCGACGCCGAACACGCGCTCGATCCGGTCTATGCGCGCAAACTCGGCGTCAACATCGACGAGCTCCTGATCTCGCAGCCCGATACCGGCGAGCAGGCGCTGGAGATTTGCGACACGCTGGTGCGCTCCGGTGCGGTCGACGTGCTGGTGATCGATTCGGTCGCGGCGCTTGTGCCGAAGGCCGAGCTCGAGGGCGAGATGGGCGATGCGCTGCCGGGCCTGCAGGCGCGCCTGATGAGCCAGGCGCTGCGCAAGCTCACCGCCTCGATCAACAAGTCCCACACCATGGTGATCTTCATCAACCAGATCCGCATGAAGATCGGCGTGATGTACGGCTCGCCGGAGACCACGACCGGCGGCAACGCGCTGAAATTCTATGCCTCGGTTCGCCTCGACATCCGCCGCATCGGCGCGATCAAGGAGCGCGACGAGGTGGTCGGCAACACCACCCGCGTCAAGGTGGTGAAGAACAAGCTGGCACCGCCCTTCAAGCAGGTCGAGTTCGACATCATGTACGGCGAGGGCGTCTCCAAGATGGGCGAGATCCTCGACCTCGGCGTCAAGGCCGGAATCGTCGAGAAGTCAGGCGCCTGGTTCTCGTATGACAGCCAGCGGCTCGGCCAGGGCCGCGAGAACTCCAAGGCGTTCCTGAAGGCGAATCCCGACATCACCGCCAAGATCGAAGCCGCGATCCGCCAGAACTCCGGCCTGATCGCCGAGCAGATCCTTGCCGGTACGCCCGAGCGCGATGCCGACGGGGAAGAGCCGGCGGCCGCTGAGGAATAAGCTTCAGGCTGGCACGATTTCGCTGCAAGCGGGCGCTGAGGACGTTGAGTTGCCGACGTCTTCGGCGCCCGTTTGGTTTTGTAGCCGGTGTTCAGTGAGTTGAAGCGGTGAAGCGCCTGATCTTGGGTAATCCATCCGGGCTCGACCTGAAACGCGCAGGTCTGGGCGACGCGGTGCTTCCGCTTTCATTTCGCTTCGCCTGGGGCGTGCTGCCTTCGCCACAAGAGCTGGCGGCCTATTTCAGCGTGCGAGCGGGCCAGAAGCCGGGGAATCATTGGTCGGATTGGATTTCCCCGTCCGCGAAGCGCGCGACTTGGAAGGACCTCGCGTTCAACGATTATTGCCAGTCGTTCGACATCATCGAATTGTGGTTTGACCCTGACCCAAACGATCAGCTGCAGTTGATCTGGGTGCTCGACCAGTTTCATGCTCAGCCGGACATGTTAGCGAAGCTGAAATTGCGTCTCGTCGGCTTCAGCCTGCTAACGATGGACCCGGCATGGCGCGGTTGGAACGAGGTCCCGCTGGCTAACATCCGAGCTGTGGATATCGAGACCGCAAGCATGTGCTGGCAGGCGTATCGGGCGACAACTCCGCAGACGTGCTTCGATGTGGTGCACCGCGACCTGAGTGCATTTCCCTTGCTGAGGCCGGCCCTGCTTGATCTGCTTCGTGAGCTGCCATGGAGCAGATCTGGCCTTGGCGCGACCGAGATGCGGTTGCTGGAGCTGATCGCGGCAGGGTTCATGGGGACCAACGCGCTGTTCTACCTCCGCGGCTTTCGCCAGCGCGGCGTCTTCAACGACATGGAAATCGGCAGGCTGCTCGAAGGCCTTGCACATGGACCGCGGCCGGCGATCGCCGGGCTCGACGATGGCTTGCGCTCTATCGAGCCGGAAAATGCGAGAGCTCGCCTGGAGGCCTTTCAGCGAAGCCGCTTGTCCGTGACGGCGTTTGGCAAGGCGGTGCTCGCCCACGAGGCGGACTTCACCGATCACAATCCGATCAATCGCTGGTGGGGCGGCACGCATCTCACCAACGACAACCTTTGGCGCTGGAATCCGGCGTTGACTGGCCATAGCACGTAGCGGGAGCCGCGCGCATCGTGACAAGTTTGATCCTTGCGACAAACGATCTCGCGAGCTTTCGCCTGAGACAGGCGCGAAGGGCGGATATCGTCGTCGGGTTGAGGCCACGCTTCGTTTGGAGGAAAATGCCCTCGCCAGCTGACCTCGCGACCCTCCTGGAAGTGCGTTCCGCAAAGCATGTCGATTTCGACACGCATTGGCTCGACTTCGCCAGTTCGAGACGGACTGGCTCGATCGGTCGGGACGTCGGTCTTGTCGAGTTCTGCGAGCGTTGCGACAGCGTCGAGTTATGGGCTCATCCCCGGCCGAATGACCAGCTGGTGCTGGTCTGGTTGCTCGACGCCGGCGCTGCGTGGGCGGCTTGGGGCGCATCAACGCCGGAAGCCTGGTTCAATCTGTTGACTCAGGATCCAGAAGCACTTCCGCAATTGCGCAGCTCAGTCGTCGCGCTCCTGGAAGAGCTTCCCTCGCGTGGCTCGGGGCTCGGCGCAACGGAAATGCGGATGCTGGAGTTGCTCTCGGCGGGACATGTCCGTCCGTACGATTTGTTTCCCGGGCACGAGAAACTCCGCCCCCGGCGGACGTTCGATTATTGGGAAACGGGGGCCTTACTGGACGGGCTGGCTCGCTGTCCGGTGCCTGCCATCTCCGGCCTCGACGACGGGCCGTTCGATCTCGACATGCACGAGGACCCGGAACGTCACCAACGCTACAAGCGAAGCAGGCTCGCGCTGACCGGCCTCGGCAGGGTAATCGTCGCGGGCGCTGGCGACTTCAGCCAGTACAATCCAATCCATCGCTGGTGGGGCGGCACGGAGTTGACCAATGACCGGCTATGGCGCTGGGACGCCGAGAGCCGCACTTTGGTCACCCCGTAAGGCCTGCATCTACGCCAGCGCCTTTTCGCGGCTCGCGATCAGCGCGCGCAGATCCTCCGTCACGGCGACCGACTGGTGGGTCTTCTGGTCGGTCGCGACCCAGATGATCTCGCCGGTGGCGCGCAGGTCGTCGGAGCCCTTGGCGAAGATCGCGAGAGTAAGCACGATCGAGGAGCGGCCGATCTTCGCGACCCGCACGCAGACCTCGATGTCCTCGTCGAACCGGATCGGCGCCTTGTACTCGACCACCGATTTCACGGTGTGAAAGTCGATGCCGGTCCGTGCGACCTCGCCGAGATAGTCGTAGCCGAGCGCGCGGAAGTACTCGGTGATCGCGGTGTCGAAATAGGTCAGGTAGTGCGCGTTGAACACCACGGCCTGCGCGTCGATCTCGGAATAGCGGACGCGAAACGGGAAATGAAACCAGAATTCCTCGCGCATGTTTCCTCCTGCGGCGGTATTGCTCGCCGTCGTTCGCCCGCAGTCTCGTCGGGCCTTATGATTGCCGGACCGTAGGATGGGTTTCGCTGCGCTCTACCCATCCTACAATAGGGCTAGAGCAATAGCCGCTTTACTCCGCCGCCTGCGCGTAATCCTCGATCGGCGGGCACGAGCAAACCAGATTGCGGTCGCCGTAGACATTGTCGACGCGGCCGACCGGGCTCCAATACTTGTCGGACCGCGACACGCCGGCCGGGAAGCAACCCTCAGCGCGGCTGTAGGCCCGGTTCCAGGCGTCGTCGGCGATGTCGTGGACGGTGTGTGGCGCGTGGCGCAGCGGCGACGCTTCGACCTTCCAGCGGCCTTTCTCGATCTCCGCGATCTCGCCCCGGATCGCGATCATGGCGTCGCAGAAGCGGTCGATCTCGAACTTCGATTCCGATTCCGTCGGCTCGATCATCAGCGTGCCCGCCACCGGAAAGCTCATGGTCGGCGCGTGGAAGCCGTAGTCGATCAGCCGCTTGGCGATGTCGTCCACGGTGACGCCGCTGGTCGTCTTCAGCGCCCGCGGGTCGACGATGCATTCATGCGCGACGCGGCCGCGCTCGTTGCGATACAGCACCGGGAAGTGCGGCTGCAGCCGTGCGGCGATGTAGTTGGCATTGAGGATCGCAACCTCAGTGGCGCGCGTGAGCCCTTCGCCGCCCATCATCAGGATGTAGATGTAGGAGATGGTCAGGATCGACGCCGAGCCGAACGGCGCGGCCGACACCGGGCCGATGGCGTGTGCCGTCGCGCCGTCGGTTGCGGGATGACCCGGGAGATAGGGCGCAAGATGCGCCTTCACGCCGATCGGGCCCATGCCGGGGCCGCCGCCGCCATGCGGGATGCAGAAGGTCTTGTGCAGATTGAGATGGCTGACGTCGGCGCCGTAATCGCCGGGCCGCGACAGCCCGACCTGCGCATTCATGTTGGCACCGTCGAGATAGACCTGGCCGCCATGCGTATGCACGATGTCGCAGATTTCGCTGATATGCTCCTCGAACACGCCGTGGGTCGACGGATAGGTGATCATCACAGCGGCGAGATTGGCCGAATGCTTCTCCGCCTTGGCGCGAAGATCGTTGACGTCGACGTCGCCGCGCGCATCGCAGGCCACCACCACCACGTCCATGCCGACCATCGCGGCCGAGGCCGGATTGGTGCCGTGCGCGGAGGAGGGGATCAGGCAGACCTTGCGGTGCGGCTCGCCGCGCGCGAGGTGATAGCCACGGATCGCCAGCAACCCGGCATATTCGCCCTGCGCGCCGGAATTCGGCTGCAGCGAGATCGCGTCATAGCCGGTGATGTCGCACAGCCACTGCTCCAGCCGCTTGAACAGCGCGTGGTAGCCCTTGGCCTGATCTGAGGGGGCGAACGGATGCAGATTGCCGAACGCCGGCCAGGTCAGCGGGATCATCTCGGTGGTGGCGTTGAGCTTCATCGTGCAGGAGCCGAGCGGGATCATCGCGCGGTCGAGCGCGAGATCGCGATCACTGAGCTTGCGCATGTAGCGCAGCAGCTCGGTCTCCGAGCGGTGGGTGTTGAACACCGGGTGGGTGAGGAATGCGCTGGTGCGGCGCAGCTCCTTCGGTAGCGCCTCGCGCGCGGCCGCCTCGATCTCGGCAAAGCTGAGCTTGCCGCCGAACACGCGCCACACCGCCTCGACGGTCTCCGGCGTCGTGGTCTCGTCGAGCGCGATGCCGAGCGTGGTCGCGCCGATGCGCAGATTGATCCGCTCCGCCAGCGCGCGGGAGGCGATCTCGATCTGTTTTGCTCCGGCCTCGACCGTCACGGTGTCGAAGAATGCCTCGCTGGTCGGCGCAAAGCCGAGCTTGCGCAAGCCCGCGGCGAGCACGGTGGCGCGGCGATGCACGCCGCGTGCGATGTGGGTCAGGCCCTCGGGGCCGTGATACACCGCATACATCGAGGCGATCACGGCGAGCAGCACCTGCGCGGTGCAGATGTTGGAGGTCGCCTTCTCGCGGCGGATATGCTGCTCGCGGGTCTGCAGCGCGAGGCGATAGGCCGGTGCACCGCGCGAATCCACCGAAAGGCCGACGATGCGGCCGGGCAGCGAGCGCTTCAGCGTGTCGCGCACCGCCATGTAGGCGGCGTGCGGTCCGCCATAACCCATCGGCACGCCGAAGCGCTGCGCCGAGCCGATTGCGATGTCGGCACCGAGCTCGCCGGGCGAGGCCAGCAGGGCCAGCGACAGCAGGTCGGCGGCGACGATCGCAAGCGCACCCTTGGCGCGCAGCGATGCGATCGCCGGCCGGAGGTCGCGCACTGCGCCTGTCGTCCCGGGATATTGCAGCAGCGCGCCGAGTACGTCGGCCTTGTCGAGCTCGGTCAGGGGATCGCCGACCACCAGCGCCCAACCCAATGGGGCGGCGCGCGTGCGCATCACCGCCAGCGTCTGCGGATGCACCTCCTTGTCGACGAAGAACACCTTTGCCTTCACCTGCGAATGGCGCTCGGCGAGCGCCATTGCTTCGGCGGCCGCGGTCGCCTCATCGAGCAGCGAGGCGTTGGCGACGTCGAGCCCGGTGAGATCGCAGATCATGGTCTGGAAGTTGAACAGGGCTTCGAGCCGCCCCTGGCTGATCTCCGGCTGATACGGCGTATAGGCGGTGTACCAGGCCGGGTTCTCCAGGATGTTGCGCTGGATCACCGCCGGCAGGATGGTGCCGGAATAGCCCTGGCCAATCAGCGAGGTGAACACCTGGTTCTGCGCGGCGAGCTCGCTCATATGCGCGAGCGCTTCGGTTTCGCTCAGCGCCCGGCCGAGATCGAGCGGCGCCTTCTGAAGGATCGACGCCGGCAGCGTCTCATTCATCAGCGCCTGCAGGCTCGCGGCGCCGACCGTTTCCAGCATCGCGTCGACGTCGCGCGGTGATGGTCCGATGTGTCGGCGGACGAAATCGGTGGCGGCTTCGTTGATCGGCTTGAAGGGCGCGTTCATGGGCTAATCCTTGGGGTGATCCTCAGGCGGTGTGCGCGGCGTAGGCGGCCTCGTCCATCAGGCCGCCGAGCTCGCCTTTGTCGGCAATCTTCAGCTTGAAGAACCAGGCCTTGCCGCCGGCATCCGAATTGACCAGCGCGGGCTCGGCCGCGAGCGCCTCGTTGACCTCGATCACCTCGCCGGTGATCGGCGCGTAGACGTCGGAGGCGGCCTTGACGGATTCGACGACGGCGGCGGCCTCGGCCTTCTTCAGGCTGCGGCCGACCTTGGGCAGTTCGACGAACACGACGTCGCCGAGCTGCGACTGCGCGTAATCGGTGATGCCAATCGTGGCGACGTCGCCCTCGATGCGGAGCCATTCGTGGTCGGACGTGTACAGCGTCGTCATGGGGATCGATCCTTTGGCGTTTAGCGTTTGTAGGTATTGGGAACGAAGGGCGTTGCGGCGACCTTGAGCGGTAGCCGCTGGCCGCGCACTTCGGCGAAAACGGTGGTGCCGACGGCGGAGAGGGCGGTGGGCAGATAGCCCATCGCAACCGGCGCATTGAGGCTCGGGCCAAAGCCGCCCGAGGTCACCTTGCCGATTGGCTCGGTCGAGGTCGGATCGGCGAACAGGGCAGCGCCTTCGCGCACCGGCGCGCGGCCGTCGGGCTTCAACCCGACGCGGCGGCGAGCGGCGCCGTCGGCGAATTGCGCGAGGATCTTGTCGGCGCCCGGAAAACCGCCGGCGCGGACGCCGCCGCTGCGGCGAACCTTCTGCACCGACCATTCCAGCGCGCCTTCGACCGGGGTCGTCGTGGTGTCGATGTCATGGCCATAGAGGCAAAGCCCGGCCTCGAGCCGCAGGCTGTCGCGCGCACCGAGCCCGATCGGAAGTACATCGGGATTGTCCAGCAGTGCGGTGACCAGGGCCTCCGCCTTGTCTGCGGGCACGGAAATCTCAAAACCGTCCTCGCCGGTATAGCCGGAGCGCGAGACGAAGCAGTCGATGTCATTGAGGCGGCGCGGACCGGCGTCCATGAATTTCATCGAACTGACATCTGGACAGAGTTTCGCCAGCGCCGATTCGGCTTTCGGCCCCTGCAGCGCGATCAGCGCGCGGTCGGCCAGCGACACGATCTCGCAGGCATCGGAGAGATGCGCGCGCAGATGCGCCTCGTCCTCGGCCTTGCAGGCGGCGTTGACCACCAGAAACAGGTGATCGCCGAAATTCGCCACCATCAGGTCGTCGAGCAGGCCGCCGTCGTCGTTGGTGAATTGCGCGTAGCGCTGCCGTCCCGGCGCGATGCCGACGATGTCCTGCGGCACCAGTTTTTCCAGCGCGAGCGCCGCGTCGCCGACCTTGCCGGATTTGGCCTTCAGCACGAGCTGTCCCATGTGGGACACGTCGAACAGGCCGGCTTCCTTGCGGGTGTGCAGGTGCTCCTTCAGCACGCCGGCGGTGTATTGCACCGGCATGTCATAGCCGGCGAACGGCACCATCTTGGCGCCGCGCGCCAGATGCAGCGCGTGCAGCGGGGTCTGTTTCAGCGGGAAAGTTTCGCGCGCAGACATCACAGGGCCCTCGCGGTTCCCGCAGGGGACCTATTTCCCCTTGAGAAACCTGCAGAAAGCCCCATCTGTCGCTGTGCCTGAGAGTATTATCCCGTCGGCGGACGCATCGGGGAGAACCCCAGCGCCTCTTTCCAGATGTTAGACGTCACGCGGTCCTTTTGCCTGAGAGTTTCCGGGGCGGTTGCTCCTTCGGCGCCGGCGGTAAGGCCGGTCTCTCCCGACGTGACTAATAACAGGTAGGTAGAAAACACGGCGCCACCAAGACTGTCAACGCAGCTCTCGCGGCTATCCAATGGGCTTTGTGCTGCCGCGGCAAGCCCATGATCCGCCTGCACAGTTTCTGGACACCGCAGCTGGCAATGTCTAAAAGCGTTCGGCCGGAAAATGACGCCTTTTTGCGGCTGGCCGGCCCCTTTTTCCGATTGGATGAACATGAGCAGCGTCAACGACATCAGGTCGACATTTCTTAACTTCTTCAAGGAGAACGGCCACGAGATCGTAGCGTCGTCGCCGCTGGTTCCGCGCAACGACCCGACCCTGATGTTCACCAATGCCGGCATGGTGCAGTTCAAGAACGTCTTCACCGGCGTCGAGAAGCGCGGCTATCAGCGCGCCACGACGTCGCAGAAGTGCGTCCGCGCCGGCGGCAAGCATAACGACCTCGACAATGTCGGCTACACCGCGCGCCATCTCACTTTCTTCGAGATGCTCGGCAACTTCTCGTTCGGCGATTACTTCAAGGAGCGCGCGATCGAGCTCGCCTGGAATCTGATCACCAAGGATTTCGGGCTGAAGAAGGACAAGCTGCTCGTCACCGTCTACCACACCGATGACGAGGCGGCGGGCTACTGGAAGAAGATCGCGGGCTTCTCGGACGATCGCATCATCCGCATCGCGACCTCGGACAATTTCTGGGCGATGGGCGATACCGGCCCGTGCGGTCCGTGCTCCGAGATCTTCATCGATCGCGGCGAGCATATCTGGGGCGGACCTCCGGGCAGCCCGGAGGAGGACGGCGATCGCTTCCTCGAATTCTGGAATCTGGTGTTCATGCAGTACGAGCAGGTGACGAAGGAGGAGCGCGTGGCGCTGCCGCGTCCCTCGATCGACACCGGCATGGGGCTGGAGCGCATGGCCTGCATCCTGCAGGGCGTCGAGAGCGTGTTCGAGACCGATCTGTTCCGCCATCTGATCGATGCGGCCGCTTCGGCCCTCGGCCATGGGCCGAACGCGCAGAACGTGGCGTCGTACCGGGTGATGGCCGACCATCTGCGCTCCTCGGCGTTCCTGATTGCCGACGGCGTGCTGCCGTCGAACGAGGGCCGCGGCTACGTGCTGCGCCGGATCATGCGCCGCGCGATGCGCCACGCGCAGCTCTTGGGCGCGAGCGAGCCGCTGATGCATCGCCTGGTCTGGGCGCTGGTCCGCGAGATGGGCCAGGCCTATCCGGACCTGGTGCGCGCGGAGAAGCTGATCGAGGAGACGCTGCAGCTGGAAGAGACCCGCTTCCGCAAGACGCTGGTACGCGGCCTGTCGATCCTCGACGAGAAGAGCGCAGGCCTCAAGAAGGGCGACATGTTCGACGGCGACACCGCGTTCACGCTGTACGACACTTATGGATTCCCGCTGGACCTGACGCAGGATGCGCTGAAGTCGCGCGGCATCAGCGTCGACCAGGCCTCGTTCACCGATGCGATGAACCGCCAGCGCGAGAAAGCGCGCGCTTCCTGGGCAGGCTCTGGCGAGGCGGCGACCGAGACCATCTGGTTCCCGCTGCGCGAGAAGCTCGGCGCAACCGAATTCCTCGGCTATGAGACCGAGAGCGCGGAAGGCGTGGTGACGGCATTGGTCAAGGACGGCGCCGAGGTTGACGGCCTCAAGGCCGGCGAAAGCGGCGCGATCGTGCTGAACCAGACGCCGTTCTATGCCGAGTCCGGTGGTCAGGTCGGCGACGTCGGCATCCTCACCGGCGAGGGCGTCAAGTTCCGCGTTACCGACATGCAGAAGAAGGCCGGCGACCTGTTCGTGCATGTCGGCACGGTGGAGCAGGGCACCCTGAACGTCGGCACCGCGCTGCAGCTCGAGGTCGACCACGCCAGGCGTTCGTCGATCCGCGCCAATCACTCGGCGACGCATCTGCTGCACGAGGCGCTGCGCCAGGTGCTCGGCGATCACATCGCGCAACGCGGCTCGCTGGTCGCGCCCGATCGCCTGCGCTTCGATTTCGTGCATCCGAAGCCGATCACGCCGGAAGAGCTCGCCCGGGTCGAGGACATCGCCAACGACGTCGTGCTCGAGAATGACGAGGTGACGACCCGCGTCATGGGTGTCGACGACGCCCGCGAGGCCGGTGCGCGCGCACTGTTCGGCGAGAAATACGGCGACGAGGTTCGCGTCGTCTCGATGGGCAAGAGCGCCCGCGAGCACGGCCAGAACGCGCTCGGCTGGTCGGTCGAGCTCTGCGGCGGCACCCATGTTCGCCGCACCGGCGACATCGGCCTGATTTCGGTGACCAGCGAGAGCGCGGTCGCCTCCGGCGTCCGCCGCATCGAGGCGCTGACCGGACATCATGCGCGCAGGCACGCCAATGACACCATGACGCTGGCGAAGACCGCGGCGGCCGAACTGCGCACCACGATCGAGGATGTGCCGGCGCGCATCGCGGCTCTGATGGAGGAGCGCAAGAAACTCGAGCGCGACCTGTCGGATGCCCGCAAGAAGCTCGCGATGGGCGGCGCAGCGTCGTCGAACAGTGCCGCCTCCGGCGTTCGCGAGGTCGGCAACGTCAAGCTGCTCGCGCGCGCGGTCGAGGGCGTCGAGACCAAGGACCTGAAGAGCCTGGTCGACGACGGCAAGAAGCAGATTGGCTCCGGTGTGGTCGCGATCGTCGGCGTCACCGAGGACGGCAAGGCCGGCATCGTGGTCGGCGTCACCGCTGACCTGACCTCGCGCTTCAACGCGGTCGAGCTGGTGCGCAAGGGCTCCGAGGTGCTCGGCGGCAAGGGCGGCGGCGGCCGGCCCGACATGGCGCAGGCCGGCGGCCCCGACGGGGCCAAGGCCGATGCCGCGCTATCGGCGATCGAACAGGCCATGACTCAACAGGCATCGGCCGGCGCCTGACGGAGAGGCTGATCGTGGCGACGGCTCCGCTCAAGCCCACGATCAGCGATCCCGGACTGCGGGAGCGTCTCTACGAGCTGCTCGAGCAGGACCACCTGCCATATTCGGTCGGCGCGCGATTTGTCCGGCTTGTCGTCGCGATCATCACCGTCGACGTGCTGGCGGCGATCTTGGCGTCGGTGCCCGAGATTGATGCCCAGTTCTGGTGGCTGTTCACGGCGATCGAGATCACCGCGGTGACCGCCTTCGCGCTGGAATATGCCGCGCGGCTCTGGAGCGTGGTCGGCCGCTCGCTGCGCGACATGACGCCGTTGCAGGCGCGGCTGGAATACGCCTTCTCGGCGCTCGGCGTGATCGATCTGCTCGCCTTCCTGCCGTCGGCCATCGCGCTTGCGATCGGTGACAAGACCGCGCTGGTGCTGTTCGGCATGCTGCCGTTCCTCAAGCTGGTGCGGTATTCGACCGCGATGCGCTCGCTGCTGGCGGCGCTGCATGCCGAGCGGCGCACGCTGTTCGGCTGCGTCGTGATCCTGACCGGCGCGGTGCTGCTGTTCGCCTCGCTGCTCTATGCCATCGAGCACAAGGTGCAGCCGGACAAGTTCGGCACCATGCCGCAGGCGATGTGGTGGGCGATCGTGACGCTCGGCACCGTCGGTTACGGCGACGTCGTCCCGGTGACGCCGCTCGGCCGGATGGTCACGGTGGTTGCGATCGTGGTCGGGTTTGCGATGATCGCGCTGCCGGTCGCGATCGTCTCGACCGCGTTCGCCGATGAGGTGCGGCGCCGCGACTTCGTCGTGACCTGGGGCATGCTGGCGCGGGTGCCGCTGTTCTCGCATCTCAACGCCGCCGATATCGCCGACATCATGCGCCTGCTGCGGTCGCAGACGATCGAGGCCGGCGAGGTGCTGGTGCGGCGCGGCGACGCAGCGTCGTCGATGTATTTCATCACCGCCGGCGAGGTCGAGATCGACCTGCCGAGCCAGCGGGTGCGGCTCGCCGACGGCTCGTTCTTCGGCGAGATCGCGCTGCTCCGGCGGACCAACCGCTCCGGCACGGTGACGGCGATGCGGAAGACCAAGCTGCTGCTGCTCGATGCGCAGGACTTCCATGCCCTGATCGAGCGGATGCCGGCGCTCGCCGCGCATGTCAGGGAGACGGCGGAGGCGCGGCTCGCCGATCCGCTCGCGGCCGGTGGCGACCTTGCCGCCGGCGAGATCGCCCAGGCGCCGCACGAGACCGACGGCGGCATCCGCGACTAGCGCATTTCGGTTCTGATTGAATCAGAACCGAAGCTCCAGATTCTTGTTCTGACGCGTTTTCTTCACGCGAAACGGTATCCACTTCGCTCGAAAACGCTCTAGTCTCTCCGCAGGAACACGTAATCCGCCGAATACGCCGCGCTCTTCAGTGCGCCTGATTTGTCGCAGGCGCCGCTGAGTTCGCCGCCCGAGGTGTTGATCCGCTGCACGGTGGCGACGCTCGTGAGCAGGCCGTTGCCGCGGTGGGAGATCACCTCGAGCTTCAGCCAGGGAATGTCCGCTGGCGTTGCGCCGGGCGCGCTGCCGGCGGTGCGGGCGGTCACGGCGCTGCCGTCGACATGCTCCCAGTTCGGACCGGCATAGTGCCGGCCGACGGTGCGGCCACCGGCGATCAGGGTGGCAACCGGTTCGCGGAACGACCAGGCGAGCTTGCCGTCGGTGACCGGCTTGCACTCATAGACCTGCACGCCCTCGGCATGGGCGGTGAGGACCGCGGTCTCGTCGGGCGCCGCAACGGGGGCGGGCAGCGGATCGGCAGCGAGTGCCGCCGATCCGGTCAGCAACAAGGATGCGAGCGTCACCCGGCCGGGAAAGGTCATGGTCACGCTCGCTATTGTGTTCGGCAACAGCCGGCCGTCAGGCCGCCATCGCCTTTCCGAGATTCTCGGCGACCTTGTCGAGGAAGCCGGTGGTGGAGAGCCAGCGCTGGTCGGCGCCGACCAGGAGCGCGAGGTCCTTGGTCATGTAGCCTTCTTCGACGGTCGCGACGCAGACCTTCTCCAGGGTGGTGGCGAACTTCGCCAGTTCCGGGTTGTTGTCGAGCTTGGCGCGGTGGGCCAGGCCACGGGTCCAGGCAAAGATCGACGCGATCGAGTTGGTCGAGGTCTCCTTGCCCTTCTGGTGCTCGCGGTAATGGCGGGTCACGGTGCCGTGGGCGGCTTCGGCTTCCACCGTCTTGCCGTCCGGGGTGAGCAGCACCGAGGTCATCAGGCCGAGCGAGCCGTAGCCTTGGGCCACGGTGTCGGACTGCACGTCGCCGTCATAGTTCTTGCAGGCCCAGACATAGCCGCCGGACCATTTCAGCGCCGAGGCCACCATGTCGTCGATCAGGCGGTGCTCATAGGTCAGGCCCTTGGCCTCGAATTCCTTCTTGAACTCGCGGTCGTAGATGTCCTGGAAGATGTCCTTGAAGCGGCCGTCATAGACCTTGAGGATGGTGTTCTTGGTCGAGAGGTAGACCGGGTAGTTGCGCAGCAGGCCGTAGTTGAGCGAGGCGCGGGCGAAATCGATGATGGAGTCGTCGAGATTGTACATCTCCATCGCGACGCCGGCGCCGGGCGCCTTGAACACTTCCCGCTCGATCACGGTGCCGTCCTCGCCGACGAACTTCAGCGACAGCGTGCCCTTGCCGGGGAACTTGATGTCGGTGGCGCGGTACTGGTCGCCATAGGCGTGGCGGCCGATGATGATCGGCTTGGTCCAGCCGGGAACCAGGCGCGGCACGTTCTTGCAGATGATCGGCTCGCGGAAGATCACGCCGCCGAGGATGTTGCGGATGGTGCCGTTGGGCGACTTCCACATCTGCTTCAGGCCGAACTCCTTCACCCGGGCCTCGTCGGGGGTGATGGTGGCGCATTTGACGCCGACGCCGACCTTCTTGATGGCTTCGGCGGCGTCGATGGTCACCTGGTCATTGGTCTCATCGCGGTATTCCATGCCCAGATCGAAATAGAGCAGTTCGACATCCAGGAACGGGTTGATCAGCTTGTCCTTGATGTACTGCCAGATGATCCGGGTCATCTCGTCGCCATCGAGCTCGACGACGGGGTTGGATACCTTGATTTTTGCCATGACGGGGAGGCCCTCTTGGGAACGGCGCGCTTTTGACGGCGGGGGTGGAATACGCCTGCGCTATAGCACCGCCCGGGGACGGGCGGAAGCGCACCGGTTATGCACTTTCAGCCCATCTTTTCACCGAGAACCGCCATTCTGACGGCGGCTCTCGCTCCTTGTCCTGGACGGGTTTTCCTCACCCGAACCCCTCTAAAACGGGACCTGTGTGGCGGTCCCGGCCACGATGTACCAGGTCACGAACAGGCCCGCGATCAGGGCGCCCGGCAGGCTCGATCCGGTCCGCCGCCAGGTGAAGGTCGCGATCACGGCCACGATCGCCAAGAGTGGCACGAACTGGATCGCAACGATGGTCGAGAGCGGCACGAAACTGGGGTCCGGGATCGGGTTGAACAGCTTTCCGGTCAGCCACAGCGTGCCGTATTGTAGCACCAGCAACACGATGAAACCGAACGTCAGCGCCAGGATGTTGGTCAGGTACAGCGCCCCGCGCGGCGCGCCCATGGTCGAGAAATTCCGGTGCAGCACGTCCAGCGCCACCACGAAAAACGCCGTGAACGGAATCAGATAGATCAGGAAGATGAGGAATTGCTTCGCGCTCATCAACTTGAGTGCGACGATCCAGAACCTGAAGTCGATCTTGAACGCGAGGTCGGCAAGCCAGAGCGCGGCGTAGCCAACCGCAACCGAGGCGACCGCGATCACGACGGATTGACCGACCAGGCCGGCCCGGCTGGCGCGCTTCGGGGCGAACCCCATCAGGGCCAGCGTGATCAGGCCGTTGATGATGGCCCAGACCAGGATCTGGTTGGTGATGCCCTGCGGCAGGAATGCGCTCGGGGTGACGGCAGTGCCGCCCAGCGCAAACGCCGGGTAATAGGTCAGCGCGGGGATGAAGGCGGACAGGATGAACGCCGCGGTCCAGCGCCGGCCTTTGGCGGCCGCGTGCGCCGGCATGGTGCCGTCGGCAACCGCCGGCAGCCGCAGGCGGGAGAACATCGGCGCTTCCAGCAGCCCGTCGAACGTCCCGATCACAAGCGCGACGAAGCCGATCAACGCGATCAGGGTGGCGAGCTCCTTCCGGAACCAGATCTGGTCGTCGACCGGACGCGGGGTCCCGCCTTTCAGCGTCTTGGCGAACCAGTCGAGGCTGTAGCCGATCGCCTCATGCGAGATGTGCTCGGCCGGATGGGTCATCGCGGGGGTGTACAGCACCCGCGCGCTGCTGGCGGCCGGGTCGCCATAGACCTTGCCCGGCTCGACCGCGCCTTGCGTGCCGAACAGCGCCCAGAGCTTTGGGCTCTTGGTGACGTCGCGGGCGAGGTCGACGCCCCACATCAGGGTGGAGAATTCCTCGTACTGGGCGAACACCAGCGCGGTGTTGCGCGGCCAACTCGCGGTGCCTTCGGCGGCGAACGGCTTGCCGGTGGACGAGCCCTCCAGCACCATCGACTTGTAGTCGTTCGGCATCGCGGCAGCCGCAGCCAGCACGGTCCAGCCGCCCATCGAATGGCCCTCGAGCCCGATGTTCTCCTTGTCGACGAATGGCAGGCTGCGGAGATAGGCAAGGCCGTCAGGTCCGCCAAAGCCGTTGGCGAAGGAGGGCGGGTCGCTGTAGCCGTGGCCGGTCTGGTCGAGCGCCAGCACGACATAGCCGCGGCGGGCGAACTCGATGGCGAAGCCGTCCTGGGTCTCCCGCGAATTGATGTAGCCGTGGACCGCGAGGATGCCTGGCGCCGGAATCTGCGGCGTGGCATTCGACGGGATGTAGAGCAGGGCGCTCATGGTGTTGCCCTTGGCGCCTTTGAACCTGACATCCTCGATCCGGATGCCGCCTGCGGTCTGCGTGAGGTGGGCGAGCAGGCCCCCCGCCACGATCAAGACCACGCCCACAATCGCCAGCGTCCATCTGCCCCGCATCATCGTCCCCCCCAAGTGCTTCGACCCAAGTGCCTCGCCGTTCAAGCGGCGTCTCAAGCGTGCCTTTACAGCTTCGCTTTGGTTGTGGTTGATAGCCTATCCGAAGGCGAAGCGCGCGCAAGCGGCAGTCTTCGCTCCGTGCGATTGGGATTCCGATTGAGGATTCGCAAACGCCGCTAACCCTGTTATCTCCTTGGAGAAAATGGTCCCGCGCAAAACCGGTGCAAAGCTGGTTGCGCCGCCCTGCATGAGAGTTTGAATCAGGCGCTTCGGAAGCTGATTCAAAATCTTCAGACCTTGAATCAGAAAGTGAATTGAGATGTCCGGCACCGACAAGACCAAGGCAGGGCACGACCTTGCCGGTCCCGTCGTCATCCTGGTCGAGCCGCAGCTTGGCGAGAACATCGGCATGGCCGCGCGCGCGATGGGCAACTTCGCGCTGACCCGGATGCGCATCGTCAATCCGCGTGACGGCTGGCCGAATGTCGCCGCCCAGCGCGCAGCCGCCGGCGCCGACCACATCATCGGTTCCGTCGAATTGTTCGACACGGTCGAGCAAGCGATCGCCGATCTCACGCTGGTGTTCGCGACCACCGCCCGTGCCCACGACCAGGCCAAGCCGGTGGTCGGGCCGGAAGGCGCGGCAAACGAGATCGTTGGCCATGTCGCCTCCGGCGGCGGGGCCGGCATCCTGTTCGGGCGGGAGCGCTCCGGCCTGACCAATGAGGAGGTCGCGCTCGCCAACCGCATCATCACCTTTCCGGTCAACCCGGGCTTCGCATCGCTCAACCTCGCGCAGGCGGTGCTCTTGATGGGGTACGAATGGTTCAAGCTCTCGACCACCGGCGCACTGCCGTTCGCGATGCCCGAGCGCTCCGAGCCGGCCTCCCAGCACCAGATGCAGGCCTTCTTCGACAACCTCGTTGCCGAGCTCGACAAGGTCGAGTTCCTGCGTCCGGCGGAGAAGCGCGACACCATGCTGGTGAACCTGCGCAACATCTTCACCCGAATGGACCCGACCAAGCAGGACATGCACACGCTCCATGGAGTCGTGATGGCGATCGCTGAGGGCTGCAAGGGGCCGGCCAAGGGCGGCGTGCTCGACGGCGCCCAGGCCAC
>NZ_JACMYP010000125.1 GCF_020889705.1 Bradyrhizobium altum
CGTTCCTTCCCGCATTTCAGGAGTTGGCAGGGCAATTGGCCGCGGCCGGCCGCTTCGACGAGGCGGTTGCCGTCATCGATAGCGCGCTTGCACTCGCGCCCGCGAGCCTCGAATTGCAGCTTTTGCTCGCGCAGATCCTGCCCCATCGCAATGAGCGCGGCCGCGCGCGGGAGATTCTGGAGAAGCTGCGCACCGTGGCGCCGGGCCATCCCGATATTCTGGCCGCGCTCGCGCGTGTTCTGCTGCTCGATGGCGAATACGCGGCTGCTGCGGATCTCTACCGCCAGGTGCTGGCGCAGCGCCCCGACGATCCCCTGACGCGTACCAGCTTCTCTGCCTGTCTTCTGGAAATGGGCGACCGCGCTGCCGGCGAAGCAAATCTGCGTCTGGCGTTGCGCGGCCGTCCGCAAATGATCGGCCGCACCACGTCCGCGCTGGCCATGGCATCGCATGGCCGCTTCTTCTTCCGTCCCAGCGCGGCTGCGAAGTTTTTGAGCTAGGGCAGCGAGCCCCCTTGTCGCTGATTTGCCCGATGGCGCAGCTCGGACAATTCATGTCGCGAGAACGCGGATTGTTGTGCACTGGCCGTGCAACAAACTTAGTGTCGTCCCTGCGAGAGCAGGGACCCATAACCACGAATGGTGATTGTTAAGCGCTGCCGGAACGACGAGTCCCTTCACCACATCCGCTGCGGCGTATGGGTCCCTGCTTGCGCAGGGACGACGAATGGAGGGAGGCGCCCCGAACGCCGTCGCGCGCGCTCCGATCTACGTCCGAAACTGGCGGCGATAGAGTCCAGGCTCGCGGGCCATTCTGTTGGACAGTTCCTGTGCGCGCGTTGTTTCATCTGGCGTCATCGCCGCGGTCTGCGCGACCCAGTTTTCGCGCTTCACCGGGAAGCATTGCGCAACCGGCGTGCCCTTGGGCAAGGTGCCGCTGAAATTGGTGTCGTGCCAGCGCGCCGGGAAATGAATCCAGCTGTCGTGAAACTGATCGCAATCGACCATGCCGGTCAGTGTGGTGAACGGCAGGTCGAACCGATTGACCGGATGCGTGAAGAACAGCGAGTAGCCCGCCGGCGCCTCGATGGTCCACAGATTGACGAACTTGATCACGAAGCGGTCCTGTTCGAACAGCGGTGAGCCGATCACCTGGCTTTCGTCGTGGAATCCGACCGGCGAGCGCGGGAATTCGAGCACACCCCCGGACGGAAGGTCGTTGTCCCATGTGATCTCGCCATTCTCGATCTTGAGATCGCAGATCAGCGGCATCAGGAAACCCGATGTCATCGCATCGATGAATGGCGGGCAGCGCTTGACGGTATCCTCCTGGCGGTTGCTCATCGCATTGAAGGCCTGCGTCGGCATCGCCTTGAGCCATCCGGGAAGACCCAGTGACGCAGGCACCGGCGATGGAATCTTGCCCTCGAGCTCCGCTGGGCAGCGGAATTTGATGGCTAACGCTTCGTTGTTGTTGGACACGGTTTGGCCCTTGGTTCGTTCAGTGTCGGCAGCGCCCTTGCGCCAGTCGATGCTGATCTAGCACGCAATGACGGGGCGGAGAAAGCAGCCGCATCTCGCGCAGCGCGAGCCGCGGTGTAGAGCTATAAGTTGTTGTTATCGTGACGGATAAGGTAAGCCCTCAATTCCCCATGCGGCGCGCATGCCGATCACGTTTTGACGCGTCTTTCCGCTCGCCGGTGTGCAAGACTTCGCCGATAGGCATTGGCTTTCGATGCCTGTCGGGCGCATCATGGCTGGTGTCGCTGACGACGAGATTTGCAGCAGGGTAACGGAGGGACTGATGGCCGAATCGAAGGTTGAGACCGCCAACACTGCAGGCGCCGCGCCACCCTCCGGCGACAGCGGCGGCGTCAGCGAGCTCGCGATCGCGACCGTCCGCACCGTGCCGATCGAGCAGGCGCAGTCCCGCACCGAGCACGATCTGCTCGGCGAGGACGATGTGCCGGCCAATGCGCTGTGGGGCATCCACACCAAGCGCGCGGTGGTGAACTTTCCGATCACCGGCGTGCCGGTCGGCCATTTCCCGGAATTCGTCCGCGCGCTGGCGCTGGTGAAGCAAGCGGCCGCCCGCGCCAACAAGCGCCTGGGCTATCTCGCGCCGGAAAAGGCCGATGCGATCGACAGGGCCTGCACCCAGATCGCGACCGACAAGGTCTATGCCGAGTCCTTCGTCGTCGATGCGATCCAGGGCGGCGCCGGGACCTCGACCAACATGAATGCCAACGAGGTGATTGCCAACGTCGCGCTAAAGCTGATGGGCAAGAAGCCAGGCGATTATCACACGCTGCATCCGAACGACGACGTCAACATGGCGCAGTCGACCAACGACGCCTATCCGACCGCGTTGCGGCTCGCGGTGATCTTTGCGACCCAGCCGCTGGTGCGCGCGCTCGATGACCTCGCCTATGCCTTCAAGGGCAAGGCGGTGGAGTTCGCCGATGTCCTGAAGATGGGCCGCACCCAGCTTCAGGATGCGGTGCCGATGACGCTCGGCCAGGAGTTCGACGCCTTCCACGCCACCGTGAAGGAGGACGTCGCACGATTGAACGAGATCTCCAGCCTGTTCCGCGAGGTCAATCTCGGCGCCACCGCGATCGGGACCGGCATCAATGCCGATCCGCGCTATGCGGCGCTTGCGGTCGAGGAGCTGTCGCGGCTGTCGGGCCAGCCCATGGTGCTGGCTTCGAACCTGATCGAGGCAACCTCCGACCTCGGAGCCTTCGTGCTGTTCTCCGGCGTGCTGAAGCGCGTCGCAGTGAAGGTGTCGAAGATCTGCAACGACCTCCGCCTGCTGTCGTCGGGGCCGCGCACCGGCATCGGCGAGATCAGGCTGCCCGCGGTGCAGGCCGGCTCGTCGATCATGCCCGGCAAGGTCAACCCGGTGATTCCGGAGGTGGTCAACCAGGTCGCCTTCCTCGTGATCGGGCACGATCTCACGGTGACGATGTGCGCCGAGGGCGGCCAGCTCCAGCTCAACGCCTTCGAGCCGACCATCGGCTATTGCGTGTTGAGCTCGCTGCGCATGCTGACGGCGGCGATTGATACGCTGACCAAGCGCTGCGTCGACGGCATCGAGGCCGACCGCGAGCGTTGCCGCAGCCTGGTGCAGGGCTCGATCGGCCTGATCACGGCGCTGGCGCCGGCGCTCGGCTATGAGGCCTCATCGCGCGTGGCGCGCCGCGCGCTGAAGGAGAACCGCTCGGTCGCCGACATCGTGCTGGAGGAAAAGCTGCTGACCGAGGAGCAACTCAACCAGCTGCTCGAGCTCGAAGCCATGACCCGCCCGGCGCGCCGTCAGCCCGTGCCCAAGTTGAAGGACAGTTAAGAGCAAGCGTTACGGATCCCGCCCGACAAACATCCATTTTGACCCTTGCAGCCGGCCGCATGCCGACGCGTCCGTGATGGCGCTTTTGTGAAGCCGATCACACGTCCATCGGAGATGTATGATACGATGAAGCAACTTTAGATAATTAATGTACCGCGCTCGCGGCACAGGGATTGCGAGGTTTGCCATGGCCACGCCGAACCTGCCGACGCCAGATTTTGCCTTCGATCCCGATCAGCTCGGCGCCTGCATTGCAGGCGTGCGGCCTTATCGCAACGGATCGTACCGGCTCGATGCCGAAACCATCTCGCAGAGCTTCGTCGTGCATAATTACGGCCATGGCGGCGCCGGCATCACGCTGAGTTTTGGCTGCGCCGCGAAGGTCCGCGACATCGTCAGGGATCATCTGGCCGCAAGCCGTGGGGTCACTGAAGCCGCCGTGCTCGGCGCCGGCGTGATGGGTCTGACCGCGGCGACATTGCTGCTCGATCTCGGGCTCAAGGTCACGGTCTATTCCGATCGCGTGCCGCTCGAGACCACCTCCGCCAAGGCCGGCGGCCAGTGGGCCGTCTCGGTGGTGGAATTCGCCGGCAAGGAGCGCGAGCTCACCGACATCATCAAGAGCGCCTATCGTGCGTTCAAGGATCGGATCGGGCAGGGGTTCGGCGTGTTCGAGCGGCCGAACTACACCGCGACGCGCGCGCATAATCTCGACATCGTGCTGCAACTCGCGCCCGGCCTGATCCCGCCGCGGCAGCCGCTGCAGCGCTTGCCGTTCGCGCACCACACCAAGCCCGGCTTCGTCTACCAGACCCTGCTGATTGAGCCGCCGGTCCTGCTCGCCAGGCTGAAGGCTGACCTCGACCAGCGCGGCGTCAGCTTCGTGTCGAAGCGGTTCGTCAATCGTTCGGATATCCTGGCCAGAGTGCCGCAGCCGATCATCGTCAACTGCACCGGGCTCGGATCGATGACGCTGTGGAGCGACACCAAAATGATGCCGATCAAGGGACAGCTTGCGCTGCTGCGGCCGCAGCCGGCGCTGCAATATCTCTACGGCCAGAACGGCTACCTGTTCCCGCGCAGCGACCACGTCGTGATCGGCGGCACCTTCGAGCCCGGCGTCAACAACGAGACCCCGGACAAGGCGGTGTGCCAGGGCCTCGTCGATCACATCGCCTCGCTGTTCGGCAAGGCACCGGCGAGGCCGCTGCCCGACATCCATATCCACAACCCCGTCCACGCGCCGATCGTCAACCCGGCGATTCCCGAGGTCTGAGGGTTCGCCATGGAACATCCGCTTCGCGTCGGCGAGTTCTTGCCCTCCGATGCGCCGGCTGCCGCCGCCGACGCCGAGATCGCCGCGCCGCCGGTGGAGGCCGTGGCACCGCTGCCGCCATTGCCGAACCTGCCGGCGGCCGACGTTCAGTTCCTGCGGCCGCAGGACGCGCACTATGCGGATTACCTGCCTGCCGCGAGCAAGCGCAAGCAATTGGCGCCGGCGCTGCGTGCGGTCTGCAAGACCGAGCACGCGGTTGCCGTGATGGTCGACTGGGTGCGCAGCAACGGATTGAGCTTCGCCGTTCGCTGCGGCGGGCATTCCTATGAAGGCCTGTCGCAATCGTCCGGGGTTGCGATCGACGTGCGCGGATTGAAGCAGATTGTGGTCGACAAAGCCTCGAACCTCGTCACGGCAGGCTCCGGCGTATCGCTGTACGAGCTCTATTCCGCGCTGGCCGCCCAGGGCCTCGCACTGCAGGCAGGGAGTTGCCCGACCGTCGGCATCTCCGGTCATCTCACCGGCGGCGGCCACGGCCTGCTCGCGCGCTCGCATGGACTGACCTGCGACGGCCTGCTGCAGGCGAATGTCGTCGACACCCAGGCGCGTGTGCTGCAGGCCAATGCGACATCGGAGCCGGACCTCTGGTGGGCCTGCCGCGGCGGCGGCGGTGGCAGCTTCGGCATCGCGACCGAGTTCAGGATCGAGGTGTTTCCCTTGAAGACGGCGCGGGTGTTCGGTGTCTCCTGGAAACTGTCGCAGGCCCACGCCGCGCAATTGTTCGCCGCCTGGCAGGACTGGGCGCCGAATGCGCCGTCGAACATCACCTCGATCATGAAGGTCGGCCCGGCCGGCCACGGCCTGATCACGATGCGCTGCATTGGCCAGTCGGTCGGCAGCGAGAGCGAGCTGCGCAGCGAGCTCCGGCGATTGACGGCGGTGCGGCCACCGTCATCGGCGCTGTCGGTGCAATCGCTCGCCTTCCTTGATGCGGTCAAGCACTTTGCCGGACCGCTCGCCTACGAGTCGGTGCTGATGAAGGCGAAGTCGGACTATGTGCTGACGCCGCTCGCCTCCGACGGTATCGAAGCCATGATGGCGGCGGTCGCGCCGATCGTGCCGGGCGGCATCGTGCTGCTGTGCGATTCCTATGGCGGTCGGATCGCCGATGTTGCCGCCGACGCCACTGCATTCCCGCGCCGCGCCGGCACGCAGTACTGTATCCAGTATTTCTCGAGCTGGAGCCGATCCGCCGACACCGCGGCGCATCTCGCTGACGTCGCAAGGGTCTATGCGGCGATGCGCCCTTTCATGCCGGGCGCGTCCTACGTCAATTATTGCGACCTCGACCTCGACGGCTATGCGTCAGCCTATTGGGGCGACAACCTCGCCCGCCTGGTTGCGGTGAAGCAGCAATACGATCCCGATGATTTGTTTCACCACGCCCAAAGCGTGCCGCTCAGCGTCCCGACGGCATGAGGAGCAGGCCGAAGCTCAAAGCGTCTTGATGAACTCGATCAAGGCGCGGCGCTCGTCTTCCTTCAGTTCCGGCCCGATCACGCCGAGGCGCTTCTCGTTCGAGAATTCGTGCCCGGAATTGCTGTTGCCGCGCTTGGTGGTGTCGAGCACGAAGGCGTTCTTGATGTTGTCCTTCCAGACATGGCCGAGATCCTTGGGGTCATACTCCCGGTTGCCGAGATAGAAGGTCGCGGGACGATCCTTCACCGGCGACAGCAGCGCGTAGATGGACGGCACCGATCCGTTGTGCAGATAGGGCGGGGTCGCCCAGATGCCGTTGAGCGGCCGGACCTTGTAGGCGAGCGGCGCCTGGATCTCGTTCGGCCGGTAGCCGTTGATGCGCTTGCGGTCCTCCGGCGGGGTCTTGTTCTGGTCGTACCAGTAGTCGACGGTCTTCTCGACCAATTCGCCGAGCGCCGGTCCGAAACCACCGTCCTTGATCTTCAGATTGGCGGGCGTCTCGACGGTGCGGCTCGCAAGGCCGTCGGCCTGCGCGCTGTCGGTGCCGATATGGCTGATCGGAATCATCTCGACGTCGAGCAGCGGCTGGCCGGCGTCGTTCTTGATCCAGCGCTTCTTGTCCTTGAACAGCGCAAAGGCTTCGCTCGAGGGCAGCGCCTTGCTGTCGATCGCCGGGCCGTGGCAATCCTGGCAGTGCGTCTTGTAGAGCTCGCCGCCCTTCTTCGCGAGATCCATGTTGATCTGCCCCAGGATGCTCTCTGGCCATTTTGGCGACGCCAGGCCGCCAAAGCCCTTGTCCTCGCTGGGCGGCTCGCCGGCGATCATCCGCTCCATCTCGTGCAGCACGTCGATCCGCGCGCTCGATTTGAACAGGCCCCTGGATTCATCGAGCAGATTCAGCTCGGCGCTGACGCCGAGCGCCTCGCCGGCATTGCGCACCATCGGCTGCATGATCGAGCCGTCATACTGCACCCAGCTGAACCACGGCGCGTTCCAGATCCGCGGGAAATGCACCGGCGCCGAATGCGCGGCGTAGTTGTTCGGATTGTTCAGATCGATCGAGAACACCTGGTTGCCGATCCGGTTCAGCGCGTCGAGCCGCGCGTAGCCTTCCTCGACGCTGTTGGCGGCGACCTTGGTCTCCAGTGCGTTGATGTTGGCGTATTGCTTCAGCACGAGATCGAGCTGGCCGCGCAGCGCCATGCGCTCGTCGAGGCTGGCATCCTTGCCGAGGATCTCGTCGGCGAAGCGCGAGAAGCGGCCCGGCCAGAACCGCGTCAACAGCAGCGAGACGCCGACGCTCTTCTGGAACTCGAACAGATTGGTGTTGGCCGGCCCGCCGTCGATCACGATCTCGGTGCCGCGATAGCTGAAGCTTCCGGTGTGGCAGGCGGAGCAAGTCAGCCCGACCCCGTTCATGTCGGCCTTGCTATGCGGGTTGCGCCAGGGCGCGCCGTTGGCGTCTGCCATCGGGCCGCTCGGGGCAAAGCCGATCGGCAGTGCATCGGGGCTCCCCGGAATCACGGTGTCGGGAATAAAGCCGAAGCGGCCGAGATAA
Organism: Bradyrhizobium altum; assembly: GCF_020889705.1. GTDB lineage: Bacteria > Pseudomonadota > Alphaproteobacteria > Rhizobiales > Xanthobacteraceae > Bradyrhizobium > Bradyrhizobium altum. The sequence continues at coordinate 7,662 of NZ_JACMYP010000125.1, forward strand.
TTGGTCTCGCTGAGCCGTGGTGCCGCGGTGAGCAGCGGCCAGACCGTCGGCTGCTCCAGCGCCATGAACCACTCAAGGGGAATGCCGAAAGTCCGCGTGCCCTGGTCGGCGTGATAGAACCAGCGCAGCCGCTCGGCGCTGACGTTCTGATCCAGCCACACCGTCTTTGCCGGCGGCTGGTAGTCGACGACCTTGACGCGGAAGCCGCTCGCCACGGTCTCAATATCGTCCTTGAGGTAGAGGACGCCGGCGACAATCAGCAGCCCGATGAAGAAGATCGTCTTGCGAGGCATGCCCCATTCCCCAATTCGCGGTACCCGCGCGTCATATTGATGAGATATTAAAAATCGCCGAAACAGGTTCGCGTTAAGCGTGTGATGCGCTGTGCGCCATCCTACAGTAGCGGCGCTGGGTCTACCAACGGAAATGTTGCAAAGGAAATCTTGCAAAAGAAATGTTGGTTGGCTGTGAGCCAGTTCACTTGCGGCGTGTTCGCCTCGGCGGCATTTGCGCGCATGGCTGCCTGCGGCTAGAAATGACGGAGCAACAATTCTTCGAGATGTCATCTTGAACGCGCCAAGTGCACAACCGCTCACGATCACGGTCTCGGACGATCACGCGGTGTCCGCACTGCTGCTGCGCCCGGCGCAGGCGCGCGCGGCCTATGTGTTTGCGCATGGCGCCGGCGCCGGCATGACGCATCCGTCGATGGAGACGATTGCGGTCGGCCTCGCCGAGCGCGGCATCGCGACCTTGCGCTATCAGTTTCCCTACATGGAGAAGGGCAGCAAGCGGCCCGATCCGCCCGCCGTCGCGCAGGCGACGGTGCGCGCCGCGGTGGCGGAGGCCGCGCGCCGTTGCGGCGAACTGCCGCTGTTCGCCGGCGGCAAGTCGTTCGGCGGACGCATGACCTCGCAGGCGCAGGCCAAAGCGCCGCTCGCCGGCGTGCGCGGGCTGGTGTTCCTCGGCTTTCCCCTGCATCCCGCCGGCAAGCCGTCGAGCGAGCGCGCCAAACATCTCGCCGAGGTCAAGGTCCCGATGCTGTTCCTGCAGGGCACGCGCGACGCGCTGGCCGAGCTCGATCTGCTTGAGCCCGTGGTAAAGGGGCTGGGTGCGCGCGCCACGCTGCAGCTGGTGCAGGAGGCGGATCACTCCTTCCATGTCCTGAAGCGCTCCGGCCGCAACGACCGCGAGGTGATGGCCGAGGTGCTCGATGCCTTCGCGGCCTGGGTGGCGAAGCATGCGTGAGTCGAAGCCGATGACCAGAATCCTGATCGTCAATCCCAACACCACCGCGTCGATGACCGCGACCATCGCCGCTGCGGCCCAGGCGGTTGCCGCTGATGGCACCGAGATCGTAGCCGTCACGTCATCGATGGGACCCGCCTCGATCGAAGGCTTCTACGACGAGGCCTTCGCCGTTCCCGGGCTGATCGACGCATTGCTGAAGACGCCCGACGCCGATGCTGGCATCGTCGCCTGCTTCGACGACACCGGGCTCGATGCCGCGCGGTCGGTGGCGCGCTATCCGGTGGTCGGCATCTGCGAGGCGGCGTTGGTCACGGCCGGACAGATCGCCAAGCGCATCGGCATCGTCACCACGCTGCCGCGTTCGATCGTGCCGCTCGAGGAGCTGGTCCGCCGCTACGGCTTTGCCGACCGCGCCATGGTCACCGCCTGCGACGTCGCTGTGCTCGATCTGGAGAAACCGGGTTCGGGTGCGAGGGAGAAGCTGGAAGCGGAGATCGCCCGCGCGTTGGAGAAGGGCGCCGACGCCATCGTGCTCGGCTGCGCCGGCATGGCCGATCTCGCGCATGTGCTGTCCGCGCAATTCGGCGTGCCCGTCGTGGACGGCGTGGCCGCCGCGGTGAAGCAGGCGGAAGCGCTCGCCGGCCTCAAGCTCACGACCTCACGCCGCGGCGCCTATGCGACGCCCGCGGCGAAAGGATACTCGGGTTTGCTCGAAGGATTCGCGCCAGGTCTCAAGGAATGACCTCGTCATTGCGAGGAGCGTAGCGACGAAGCAATCCATTTCTCGGCAAGTGGTGATATGGATTGCTTCGCTTCGCTCGCAATGACGGTGAGGTCGTTATGACGCCGCGCCGCCATAGATCCGGTCGCGCAGGCGGCGCATGCCCGACAGCCAGCGCTCGCGATTGGTGGCCTTGCGCTGCATGTATTCCTGCACCTGGGGATGCGAGAGTATCAGGAAGCGTTCCTCGGCCATCGCCTCGATCACCATCCGTGCCACTTCGCCGGGCTGCAGCACGCCGTCGACGCGCGCCGCGCTCGGGCCCGGCGTGGTCATCCCCGTCTGCACCGATTGCGGGCAGAGCACGGAGACGCGGATGCCGCGATCGCCATACTGGATGGCGAGATGTTCGGCGAGCGCGACCGCGGCGTTCTTGGTCACGCCGTAAGGCATCGAGTTCAGCGAGGCCAGCAGCCCCGCCGCGGACGCCGTATTGAGCAGATAGCCGGAGCCGCGCGCGAGCATGCCGGGCACCAGCGCGCGCGCGGCGAACACGTGGCTCATCACATGCACGCGCCAGCTCACATCCCAGTCGGCATCGGACGCTGATTCCTGTCCCTTGCGCGACAGCCCGGCATTGGAGAAGAACACGTCGACCGGGCCATACTTGTCCTCGGCCGCCGCGATCAGCGCCTTGACGTCCTCCTCGATCCCGACATCGGCGGTGACCGCAAGCCCGTCGATGTCGCCGGCAACGCTGGCGAGCCGGTCGCGCGAGGTCTTGAGATCGGCGACCACGACGCCGCGGGCGCCGGCGTCGGCATAGGCCCGCGCCACCGCTTCGCCGATCCCGCTCGCGCCGCCGGTGACGATGCAGACCTTGTCCTTGACTTGCATGGTTCGATATCCCTGCTTGTTAGCGTCGTGGGGCGGATTGTCAGCTCTGATAGAGCCCCTTGTCACGCGCCTTCTGGATCGCGAGCGCGGCCATCAGGTCGAGCATCGGGGTCGGAAGGCCGGCCGCGCGGGCGAACGCCGCCGGTGCGCGCACCAGCACATCGATCTCCATGGCGCGGCCGAGCTCGTAGTCCTGCAGGATCGACGGCTTGTGGTCCGGCGCCGGGCCTGAGCGGGTGACGCGCTTGACCTCGGGAATGTAGTGCGTCGCCACCGCATTGGCCTCGTCGAGCAGGCGCGGGATCACGTCCTGCATGCCGGGATCGTCGCGGACGCCGCGTGCGGTCAGCCCCGTCAGCAGGCAGAGCACCGACATCGACATGTTGGTCAATAGCTTCGACCAGATCGTCTCCCGGATCTCCCTGACCTCGGGCGATTCGATCGCGGCGTCATTCAGTGCCGCACGCAGCTGTGCGATGCGCTCGCTGCGGCGATCGTCGCATTCGCCGATCAGGAGGCGGTTGCGATCCGGCGACAGGTTCGCCGCCACGCCGGGCGCAACCACTTCATTGGAGGAGAAGATCACGCCGCCGATGATCCGCTCCTTCGGGATGGCACCGCGCAGGCGCCCGCCGGGATCGAGGAAACCGAGATCAGGGATCGCGGGATGCCGCGGCGGCAGGCCGAGATCGTACCACCAGGGAATGCCGTTCTGCGCGAACACGATGGCGGTGTCGCGTTCAAGCAGTGGCAACAGCCCGGTTGCGAGCGCGCCGATGCCGGTGGCCTTCAGCGTGCTGATGACGACGTCCTGCGGCCCCAGATCGGCAGGATCGGCCGATGCCTTCACCTTTGCAGTGATGCTGGTGTCGCCGACCTTCAGCGTCAACCCGCTGGATTTGACCGCGTCGAGATGCGGGCCGCGCATCACGCAGGACACATCGTGGCCGGCGCGTGCCAGCCGGACTGCGAAATGGCTGCCGACGGCGCCCGCGCCGAAAATGCAAATACGCATCAGTGGAACAAGTCCTTGCAACGTGCCGCGTCAGTTTCCACAAGCGCAGGGCATTGCGCAACCCGCCATGCATGCGGCGCGGCCGCGTGCGCTCGAAAGTGATGGATCAAGGCAGCTCCTCTCGCCATAGTGCAAGGCTAGTACAAGACAACAGCAATGCCGAACGAGGGAGAACGTCATGTCGGCCAGCCCAGTCCTGTGGAGCCTCGATGCCCGCGGAGTCGCGACCGTCACGCTGAATCGCCCCGAGGTCAACAACGCCTATGACGGCGCGCTGATTGCCGGCGTGCTGGCCGCGATCGACGATCTCTCGACCAAGCCGGTGCGCGTCGTCGTGTTGAACGGCAACGGCAAGCATTTTCAGGCCGGCGCCGACCTGAAATGGATCAACGGCGTGCGGCCGAAATCATCAGCGGAAAACGAGGCGGCATCGCGCGCCACCTTCGAGGCAGTGCAGCGCCTCAACACGCTGCCGGTCCCGACCGTGGCGCTGGTGCAGGGCGGCTGCTTCGGCGGCGGCACCGGCGTGATTGCGGCCTGCGATATCGTGATCGCGGCCGACAACGCGCTGTTCTCGATCACCGAGGTGCGCTGGGGCCTGACGGCTGCGATCATCATCCCGCAGCTCTGCGATGCAATCGGCGTGCGCCAGGTGCGCCGCTACGCGCTGACCGGCGAACGTTTCGGCGCCGAGGATGCCCGCCGCATCGGCCTGGTGCACGAGGTGGTGCCATCAGCCGATCTCGAAAGCGCGGGCGCCAAGGTCGTGGAGCAGCTGCTCGGCAACGCGCCGGATGCGATGGCCGAGACAAAGAAGCTCGCGATGGAGAGCTCGTTCGGCGGCATGGGTGTCGACGATGAAGCCTACAAGCGCCTCGTGCATCTGCACTCGGCGAAGCGGCAGACCGCCGAGGCGGCGGAAGGGCTCGCATCCTTTGCCGAGAAGCGCGCGGGCCGCTGGGGTAGCGGCGAGGCGTAGGCATTCATCAACAGCCGCGGCAGATGCCGCGCATGCTGCGATAGACCTCTTCGTCGTCGCGGCGCATCTGTTGCAACTGATCGAACGCCCTGGACTCGCTCGACTGTGTCGCCGCCGGCTCGGGCTTGCGCTTGGCCGCAAGCTCCTGCTCCTGCCGATGGTAGCAGGCCTCGCGCTCCGTCTTGGCCTCGATGAAGCGGCAGGTCTCGATCGCCGCCGCGGGCCCAGCGGCGAGGATGAGGCCAAGCGACACTGACATCAGGAGTTTCAAAGCGGGCGATCCTTTCGTGTCCTTGTCTCAGGTCGGCGTGCAGGGGGCAAGACCGCCGCCATGTCAAAGCGATTGCGACAGCGACTTTTTCAATGTCTTCAGCAGCGCCTGCACCGCGGCCGCATTGATGCGGCGTTCCGGAACGGCGGCCTTCACCCACAGTTCCGGGATCGGAAACTCGGCGAGGATCGGCTGCAACGCGCCGTCGCGCAGCGCGTCCGCGACCAGATAGTGCGAGAGCAGCGCGATGCCGTTGCCGGCGATCGCGCTTTGCGTCAGCACGCGGCCCTCGTTCGAGGAGAGAATCGGGCGCACCTGGATATTGATGCGGCCGCGCGGTCCCTCGAACGGCCATTCCGGCCCGGTCGGCAGGAAGCTGAGGCAGCGATGATCGACCAGGTCGCGCGGATGCTTCGGCGTGCCGTGCTTCTTCAGATACGCTGATGAGGCGCACAACAGCCGCGGCAGCCGGCACAAAGGCTCGTCGACGACGCCGCCGAACGAATGTGGAAAGGCGCCGATCGCGATGTCAAAACCTTCGGTCACCGGATCGACCGGGCGGTCGATCATCACGATCTCGAGCTTCACGCTTCTGTTCTGTTTCTGGAAGATCGTGAAGGCATCGGCGAGCCGCGCCACCGTCAGCGAGGTCGGCGCCTTCACGCGCAGATGATCGGTGAGATCGCGCTGCTTCTCGCCCATCCGCGACAAGAGATCGCCGACATCGGCAACTACGCCGCGGGCGCGATGGACATATTGCTGCCCGGCCTCGGTCAGTCGCAATTGGCGGGTCGAGCGGTGGAACAGCGCGGTGCCGATCCGCTCCTCGAGCTGGGTGACGCGCTTGGCGACGACCGACGTCGCAACATTGAGCTTGCGCGCCGCGGCGGAGAAGCCGCCGGCGTCGGCGGTGGCGAGGAAGGCTTCGAGGTTGACCAGCGTGTCCATCCGCTCTTTTCTCTTCCCTTGCCTTTCTCGATTCGCGAAAGCTGATTACATAATTTGGTGGATTGTACTGCAATCCGCATCAATTCATAGTTGGCCCAATCAACTTTGTTCAGGGCGGAAATGATGCGAGCGAGCACGATCGAAGAACCTGCGCGGCAGGTCCCGGTCTATGGCGAATATGACGTGGTGGTGCTCGGCGGCGGTCCGGCCGGCATCGCGGCAGCCGTGGGCGCGGCGCGCGCCGGGCGGCGGACGCTCCTGATCGAGCGTTACGGCTTTCTCGGCGGCATGGGCACCGCGGCGGGCGTCACGAACTTCTGCGGGCTGCACGCCAACATCTTCGGCGAGATGCACCGGGTGGTGCAGGGCATCGCCTCCGACCTGCTGGCGCGGATCGACCGGCTCGGCGGGTTGAACACGCCGCATCTGATCCTCGGCAAGATCCTTGCGCAGGCCTATGACACCGCGGCGTACAAGATCGCGGCGGACGATCTGCTGGCGCATCACAAGGTCGATATCCTGTTCCACGCGCTCGGCGCCGGTGTCGTGATGGATGGCTCGCACATCCGCGCGCTGATGGTGGAGACCAAGGCCGGCCGGCAGGCCGTGCGGGCCGGCATCTTCATCGACTGCTCCGGCGACGGCGATCTCGCGGTGTGGGCGGGCGCGCCCTATGAGGTCGGCGACAACCAAGGCGGCATGCTCTACCCCTCGATGATGTTCCGCCTCAACGGCATCGATCCGGCGAAGGCGGGCGATGCGTGGCGGACGATTCCGGCGCTGATGGCGGAGGCCGAGGCCGCCGGCACGCACAAATTCCCGCGCAAGTCCGCGATCGTACGGCCGCAGAAATCGCAGATCGAATGGCGGGTGAATTTCACCCAGGTGACGCGAAGCGATGGCGGCGCCATCTCGGGCATCGATCCCGACGACATGACGCGCGGCGAGATCGAGGGCCGCCGTCAGGCGGTCGAAGCGTTCAAGTTCCTGCGCACGGTACCGGGCTTCGAGAATTCCTACATCGTCGATCTGCCGCCGCAGCTCGGCATTCGCGAGACGCGGCGCGTGATCGGCGGCTACATGCTTTCAGGCGAGGATGTGCTGGGCTGCGCCTCGTTCGAGGACTCGATCGGCGTCAACGGCTGGCCGAAGGAATCGCACGTGCCGGGCGACGTGATCTTCGAGTTTCCGCCGATCCCGGAAAGCCGCGGCTATAACGAGTTGCCGTACCGCATGCTGGTGCCTGATGGCGTCGACAATCTCCTGGTCGCCGGCCGCTGCGCTTCGATGACCCATGAAGGGCAATCGGCGGCGCGCGTCTCGGGTGCCTGTTTCGTGATGGGCGAGGCGGCGGGAACCGCGGCGGCGATGGCACTGTCGGGCAATACGATTCCGCGCGACATTTCCATCGAAAAGTTGCAACAACAGCTTGGCAGGCAGGGCGCGTTCATCGGCCGCGATCAGGCCGTGCCCGAAGGAATCTAGACCGTTTTCAAGCGAAGTGGACATCGGTTCGCGTGAAGAAGATGCGTCAAAACAGGAATCTGGAGCCCCGTTCCGATCTGGTCGGAACGGAATGGGCTCTTGGCGGAGGACGGCAATGAGAGGTTGGGCGCGGCTCGCACTCGCGGGTCTGCTGGTCTGGGCCGCGAGCGGCATCGCGCGGGCCGATGATCTCCTGAAGGCGAAGGTCGGTGTGTTGCGGCTGTCGTCGTCGGCGCCGGTATTCATCGCGCAGGACAAGGGCTATTTCCGCGACGCCGGCCTCGATGTCGAGCTGAAGTTCTTTGACGCGGCGCAGCCGATCGCGGTCGCGACCACGTCGGGCGATGTCGATTTCGGTATCACGGCGTTCACCGCGGGGCTCTACAATCTCGCCGGCAAGGGCACGCTGAAGGTGATCGGCGGCATGAGCCGCGAGAAAGCCGGCTATCCCCTGATCGGCTATTTCGCCAGCAACAATGCTTATGCGGCCGGCCTCAAGACCCCGAAGGATCTCGCCGGCAAGCGCGTGGCGGTGACCCAGGTCGGCTCCAGCTTCCACTATTCGCTCGGCCTGCTCGCCGACAAATACGGCTTCAAGCTGTCCGACGTGAAGGTCGTGCCGCTGCAATCGCTGTCGAACGCGGCCGCCGCGCTGAAGGGCGAAACCGTCGACGCCGCACTGTTGCCGGTCTCGACCGCGCGAACCTTGATGGATTCCAACGGCGCGAAACTTTTGGGCTGGGTCGGCGACGAGACGCCGTGGCAGCTGGGTGCCATCTTCGCCTCGCCGAAGACGTTGGCCAATGCACAGCTGGTGACGAAGCTGCTCACCGCACTCACCCGAGCCGACCACGAATACCACGACGTGATCCTGACCGCGATCAAGGACGGCGTGGCGCCGATCAACGAGAGCACAAAGCCGCTGCTCGAGATCATCGCCAAATACACCAATCTGCCGGTCGAGCAGGTGGTCGGCAACTGCGCCTATATCGATCCCGACGGCAAGCTCGACGTGACGAACGTCGACAACCAGATCAAATGGCTGCAAGGGCAGGGTTTTGTGGACAAGGGCTTTGACGCCGGCACGATCATCGCCAAGGATTATGTGAAGGCGGATTGATGGTGGACGACATCGATCACAACTCTCTCCCCGTCATCCTGAGGTGCGAGCGGAGCGAGCCTCGAAGGATGGACGGCCGAGATACGCCCGGGCCGTCGACCCTTCGAGACGCCGCTGCGCGGCTCCTCAGGGTGACGGATCAGATAGTGAGCCGGTAGATGGACCTGATCGCCGACCATATCAGCCATCGCTTCGGCGCGCTCGACGTGCTCGATGATGTCTCCTTCGCGGTTCGCGCCGGCGAGATCGTCGCGATCGTCGGGCCGTCCGGCTGCGGCAAGAGCACCCTGCTGTCGATCCTCGGCGGCCTGCTGCGACCAGCCGCGGGCGTCGCCGAGCTGCGCGGGACGCCGCCGGCCGGCAGCCTCAATCCGTTGACTTTCGTGTTCCAGGATTTTGCTTTGCTGCCGTGGAACACGGTTGAGGAGAACGTCGCGTTTCCGCTGTTGCACGCGGCCTTGAGCGCCGGCGAGCGCCGCGCCGTGATCGACGACGCGCTGCGCCGCACCGGACTCCTGGACTTTCGCGCGGCCTATCCGAAGCAGCTGTCCGGCGGCATGCGCCAGCGCGTCGGCATCGCACGTGCGCTGGCGGTGCGCCCGGCGATCCTGCTGATGGACGAACCGCTGTCGGCGTTGGATTCGCAGACCCGTGAGCTCCTGATGGAGGATTTCGTGGGCCTGCTCGCCGACGGTGCGATGGGTGCGGTCTATGTCACGCATAACCTCGAGGAAGCCGTGCGGCTCGCCGACCGCGTCGTGGTGCTGTCGCGCCGCCCTGGCCGCATCAGGGAGATCGTGACCATCCCGATGACGCGCGCCGAGCGCGGCGCACCGGATGCCCGCGCGCAGTTGGCCGCTTTGCAGGGCGAATTGTGGTCGCTGATCCGGAAGGAAGCGATCGATGCCGAGCGCGAGGTCCAGCATGCTTGACCGCTCCCCGCAGGAAATGCAGGACCAATCGGCGGAAGCGACGCGGCCGGTCGCGTTTCGCGGCGCCGGCTTCGCTCCCGGCGGCAGCCGCTATGCCGGCTGGATCGCGCTCGCGCTCGTCATCGCGGTCTGGCAGCTTGCCGGCAGTGCGGGATTGGTCAATCCGCTGTTCCTGCCGGCGCCGTCGGCGATCGCGGTTGCGATCTATAAGCTCGCGATGTCGGGCGCGCTGTGGCAGCACCTGTCGTGGTCGATCATGCGGATCGGCACCGGCTGGATCATCGGCACGGCAGCGGGCGTCATTGTCGGCTTCGCGATCGGGCTGTCGACCATGGCGCGCGGGGTCGGCATCACCTTCATCTCGGCGCTGTTTCCGATTCCGAAGATCGCGCTGCTGCCGCTGCTCATCCTGTGGCTCGGGATCGGCGAGGAGCCGAAGATCGCGACCATTGCGCTCGGGGTGTTCTTCTCGACCGCGATCTCGGTCTATAGCGGCGTCGACGCGGTGCCGCGCAATCTGATCCGGATGGCGCAGAGCTTCAACGTGCCGTTCCACGCCATCGTGCGCCGCGTGATCTGGCCGGGCGCGCTGCCCTCGATCCTCGCCGGCTTCCGCATCACCGCGTCGGTTGCGCTGTTGCTCGTCGTCAGCGCCGAGATGATCGGCGCGCAATATGGCATCGGCGCCTTCGTGCTGCAGGCCGGCAATCTGATGCAGACCGATCAGCTGCTCGCCGGCGTCGTGATCCTGTCGCTGTTCGGGCTTGCGGTGGGGAGGCTGATCAATCTGCTGGAGACGCGGCTGTTGCACTGGCGGTGAGGGCCACGCTGTGCGCCACGATCTCAATGTCGTCCCTGCTTTCGCAGGGACGACAGCATTACACTTTGCTGCGCCTCTTACGCGTTCCCCCTGTCCTCGCGGAACAGATCGAGCTTCTGCTGCACCGGGCGGTCGGAGAACGAGAACAGCACGGAGTCGGCATCGGCCTCGTGGGTGACCCAGTGCCAACTCGGCACCACGAACAGGTCGCGCGGTCCCCACTCGAAAGTCTGGTCGCCGACCCGGGTGCGGCCCTTGCCCTCGATCGCGGCGAACACGGTGGCGTCAGTTGACCGATAACGCGCGGTCTTGAAGCCCTTCGGCAGCAGCTGGATGAAGGTGCCGATGGTCGGCATCGCAAAATCGCCGGTCTCGGGGTTGGAGAATTTCAGCTTGAGGCCGTGGCAGGCATCCCACTCGTCGCCGACCTTGGCCTTCTCCAGCGCCTCGCGGGTGTATTCATAGGGATAGTTGAAGATCGGCGAGGTCTTCGAGGTCCGCTTCTGGTCGATCGGCAGCAGGTTGTGGCCGTAGCGCGCGAAGCTGGCGCCGGCTGGCTTCGAGATCGACTGCTGATCTTCCTTGGCGCCCTCGGCGAACGAGCAGTCGAAGAACTGCACCATCGGGATGTCGAGCCCGTCGAGCCAGAACATCGGCTCACTGGTTTCGTTGGAATGGTCGTGCCAGGTCATCGACGGCGTGATGACGAAATCGCCTGGCGACATCGCGGTGCGCTCGCCGTCAACGGCGGTGAAGGCGCCCTTGCCCTCGAGCACGAAACGCAGCGCGGACTGGGCGTGGCGATGCGCGGGGGCGATGTCGCCCGGCACCACCATCTGCACGCCGGCAAAGAGCGAGGTCGTGATCTTGGACTGGCCGCGCAGGCCGGGATTTTCCAGCACCAACACGCGGCGCTCGGCTTCCTTGGCAGTGATCAGTTTGCCGGCCTCGTTCATGTAATCGCGGATCTGGTCGAATTTCCACAGATGCGGACGGCAGGCGCTCTTCGGCTCCGGCGTGATCAGATCGTTCATCACGTTCCACAGCGCCGAGAGGTTCTGGCCGTCGATCTTCTTGTAGAACGCCTCGCGCTCGGGGGTCTTCTGCACGGCTTCCATGGCAAGCCTCCCATCATCATTCTTGTCGGTTCAATTAATTGACAGTATACTCACAATATGGCTAGCGTCAATCAAACATGCCGTAGCGTTTTCGAGCGAAGTGGATGCCGGTTCGCGTGAAGAACCGCGTCAAAACCAGAAAAATGCAAGGGAGGTTCCGATGAAGCTGCATGGCTATTTCCGGAGCAGCGCGTCCTACCGGGTCCGGATCGCCCTCAATCTCAAGGGGCTCACGCCAGAGCATCTGCCGCATCATTTGCGCAAGGGCGAACAATGCGCGCCGGCCTATCTCGCGATCAATCCGCAGGGGCTGGTGCCGACCCTGGAGAGCGACGCGGGCGCGATCCTCACCCAGTCGCTCGCGATCATCGAATGGCTCGACGAGACCAATTCCAATCCGCCGCTGCTGCCGAACGACCCGCTGCGGCGCGCCAAGGTGCGGGCGTTTGCGCAGGCAATCGCCTGCGACACCCACCCGGTGCAGAATTTGAAAGTGCTGGCGCGGCTGCGTCAGCTCGGCCTGCCCGAGGAGCAGGTGACCGAGTGGGCGGCCTGGGCCAATCGGGAAGGCTTGGCGGCCTGCGAGACCCTGATCGCGGCGGAGGCTGGGCCATTCTGCTTCGGCGATCAGCCGACGCTGGCCGATCTCTGCCTGGTGCCGCAGCTCGCCAATGCGCGGCGCTTCGGCGTCGACGTGTCGGCCTATCCGCGCCTGCTCAAGGCAGAGGCCGCGGCAAAACAAGTCAAGGCGTTTGCCGACGCCGCTCCGGACAAGCAGCCCGATGCCGAATAGCAAGCCAACGCCGGTCACCATGGATGCGGTCTACACCGCGCCCGGCTATCTGTTCCGGCGCATGCAGCAGATCGCGGTCGCGCTGTTCATCGAGGAATGCAAGGCGTTCGACCTGACGCCGGTGCAATACGCCGCGCTGGTCACGATCTCGACCCATCCCGGCATCGACGCCACCCGGCTCTCGGCGGTGATCGCGTTCGACCGCTCGACGCTCGGCAACGTGATCGAGCGGCTGCAGACCAAGGAATTCATCGTGCGCAAGCCGGCGCCCGAGGACAAGCGCGTCAAGCTGCTCTACCTCACCAAGGCCGGCGCCAGCGTGCTCAACGACATCATGCCCTCGGTCGACAAGGCGCAGGCGCGGATGCTGCAGCCGCTGAAGCCGGCCGACCGCAAGACGCTGCTGGCGCTGTTGACCCAGCTCGTCGACCTCAACAACGAGGCCTCGCGGGTACCGCTGCGCGCCGAGGACGCGCTCGAGCATCTCGGGAGGTCAGGCTGATGGTGGAGACGGGACCTGTCCTGATCGCAGGCGGCGGCATCGGCGGCCTCGCCGTGGCGCTCGGCCTCGCGCAGAAGGGCATCCGCTCGATCCTGCTGGAGAAGGCTTCAGCGCTCGGCGAGATCGGCGCCGGCATCCAGCTTGGCCCGAACGCGTTCCACGCCTTCGACTATCTCGGCGTCGGCGAAGCCGCGCGCAACATGGCGGTCTATATCGACCAGCTCCGGCTGATGGATGCGCTGACCGCCGATGAGATCACCCATATCGACCTCGGCGACGCCTTCCGCACGCGGTTCGGCAACCCCTATGCCGTGGTACATCGCGGCGATCTGCACGGCGTGTTCCTGCGCGCTTGCCAGAATCACGAGCTGATCGAGCTGCGCGTGTCCAGCGAGGTGACAGGCTACGAGCAGGACGGTGCGTCGGTAACCGCAAAGCTCGCCAATGGCGAGCGCATCACCGGACGCCTGCTGATCGGCGCGGACGGGTTGTGGTCCAGCATCCGCAAGCAGGTGACGGCGGATGGCCCGCCGCGCGTTTCCGGCCACACCACCTATCGCTCCGTGATCCCCACCGAACAGATGCCGGAGGATCTGCGCTGGAACGCGGCCACGCTATGGGCCGGCCCGAAATGCCACATCGTGCATTATCCGCTGTCGGGCTGGAAGGTATTCAACCTCGTCGTCACCTATCACAACGATGCGCCGGAGCCGGTCGCGGGCAAGCCGGTCTCCGAGGACGAGGTGATGCGGGGCTTTACCCACGTCCATGAGCGGGCGCAGAACATCATCCGCCACGGCACCAACTGGAAGCTTTGGGTGCTGTGCGACCGCGACCCCACCGAACGCTGGATCGACGGCCGCGTTGTGCTGCTCGGCGACGCCGCGCATCCGATGCTGCAATATTTCGCGCAGGGCGCCTGTCAGGCGATGGAGGACGCGGTGTGCCTGTCGCACATGCTGGCCAATCACGACGATCATGCGGCCGCGCTGGAAGCCTACCGCGCGCAACGCTTCCCGCGCACCGCGCGCGTGCAACTGATGTCACGCGCGATCGGCGAGCACGTCTACCATCCCGCCGGCGACCACGCCCGCATCCGCAACGCGATCATGAGCGCGAAGTCGCAAGCCGAGTGGTGCGACGATATCGCGTGGCTGTATGGTGGAACGGGGCTGGGCAACTAGCTATTCGATGTGAGATGCGCGACATGCGCCACATTCCTGGTGTCGTCCCGGACAAGCGAAGCGCGATCCGGGACCCACAACCACGAATGGTTGTTGTTGTAGCAGGCTGGGGCCACAGCCGTCGCGCCACAAGCATTTGTGGTTATGGGTCCCGGCCTTCGCCGGGACGACATCGAATGTATGGCTGATGGCGGGACCGCCAATTACTCGTCGTCCCGGACAAGCGACTTGTCCGCCGTAGCTCAACGAGCGAAGGCGGAAGCGCGATCCGGGACCCATAACCACCGATGGCTGTTGTTATGGCAGGCTGGGGCCCAGCCTTCGTGCCACGAATATTTGTGGTTATGGGTCCCTGCTTTCGCAGGGACGACAGCGAGTGTGTGGCTGTCACATCCGCATCACCGCCTGGCGATCGATCTTGCCGGTGCCGGTCTTCGGCAGCTCGTCGATGAATTTTACCTCGCGCGGATACTTGTACGGCAGCAACTTCATCTTGACGTAGTCCTGCAACCGCCGCGTCGCCTCATTGGCGTCGAAGCCACCCTTGTTCATCACCACCACGGCCCGCAGCGTCATGCGTCGGTCCGGCAATTCGGCGCCGTAGACGGCGCACTCGCGGACATCGGGATGATCGGCGAGGCACAGCTCGACCTCCAGCGGATAGACCCACTGGCCGGAGATCTTGATCAGATCGTCGGCGCGGCCACGGAAGAAGTGGAAGCCGTCGCTGTCGCGCACAAAACGGTCGCCGGTGTAGATCCAGCCGTCCTCGCGCACGGTCTCGGCGGTCTTGTCCGGCCGGTTCCAGTACAGCGGAGTTGCGGAATCGCCGCGCACCCACAGGATGCCTTCCTCATTATCGCCGACCTCGCGGCCGTCGCTGTCGCGCAGCATGATCTCGTAGCCGGGCACGCGCAGGCCCGCGGCGCCGAGCTTCTTCTGCTCCGCGCGGTTGCTGAGATAGACATGCAGCACCTCGGTCGAGCCGAGTCCCTCGATGATCTCGAGCCCGGTGAGCCGCTTCCAGCCGTTGAACACATCGGCCGACAGCACCTCGGCGGCCGAGACCGCCATCCGCAGCGAGGAGAAGTCGGCTTGCTCGGCGCCTTCGGCCTTGGTCAGGGTGATGTAGAGTGTCGGCAGGCCGAAGAACACGGTCGGCCGGTACTGCCCGATGGCGGCGAAGATCGCGGCCGGCTTCGGCTGGCCCGGCAGCAGCAGCGTGGCGGCACCGACTGAAAAGGGAAACGTGATCGAATTGCCGAAACCATAGGCGAAGAAGATCTTCGGCACCGAGAAGCAGATGTCGCCGGGCGAAAGCTTCAGCACGTTGCGGGCAAAGGCGCGCTCGCTATAGGCCATGTCGTGCTGCAGATGCACGATGCCCTTGGGGCGACCGGTCGAGCCCGACGAATACATCCAGAACGCCATCTCGTTGCGGTGGGTGTCGGCCGCATTGAGCTCGGTCGGAAACGCATGCAGCCAGTCGCCGGCGTTACGCGTCTCCACGACGGCATGCCCGGTGCCCGCGCCATTGACCACGACCAGCGTGCGCAGCGGCGTGTCCTTGCAGGCCTCGGCGTTGAAGCGCGAACAGAACTCGGCATCGGTGACGGCAACCTGCGCGCCGGCATCGGACAGATAGAATTGCAGCAGCTCCGGCGTCGTCAGCGTGTTGATGAGCAGCGGCACGAAACCGGCGCGCACCGCGCCGAAGAACGCCGCCGGATAGGCCGGGGTGTCGTCGAGGAACAGCAGGACGCGGTCGCCGCGCTGCAGTCCAAGCGACAGGAAAGCGTGGCCCCAGCGCGCCGCCTCGGTGCACAGTTCGCGATAGGTCTGCGTGCCGGCGGGACCGGTCAGCGCCAGGCGTTCGGCGTTGCCGTTGCCGAGATTGTCGAACAGGATGCGGCTCGCATTATAGGGCTCGGGAAGCGCAAAGCCGATCTCGCGCGCACCGGGATTGTCCTGCGGAACCAGGTCGGCGATCCCAGTCATGAGCGTCCCTTTGCGGCCTCAAAACGGGCCATGAACGCGGGCGACATCGCGCGCAACCGCGCATCGTCGATCCGGCCGGAGCGGGTGATGTAGCTGTAGGCGAAATCCATCAGGCCGCGCTTCATGTGCGCGGGGAAATGCTCGTACCAGTCGGCGCTGGTCCGCGCCGCGGTGACGAGCTTCTTCACGATCGGCTTGCGCTCGCTCTCGTAGCGGGCAAGCGCGGCGGCGGTGTCGCTTTCGGACTCCAGCGCCTTGGTCAGCGCGATCGCATCCTCGATCGCAAGCCGGGTGCCCGAGCCGATCGAGAAATGCGCCGAATGCAGCGCGTCGCCGATCAGCACCATGTTGCCGTGCGACCAGCGCTCGTTCCAGATCCACGGGAAATTGCGCCACACCGATTTGTTCGAGATCAGCTTGTGACCGTCCAAGGTCGCGGCGAACACCTGTTCGCAGATCGCCTGCGATTCCTCGATCGTCTTGTCGGCGAAGCCGTAGGCCGCCCAGGTCGCCGCGTCGCACTCGACCAGGAAGGTGCTCATGTCCTTTGCATAGCGATAATGATGGGCGTTGAAGTTGCCGCGCTCGGTCGCCACGAACGTCTGCGACAGTGTCGGGAAGGTCTTGGTGGTGCCGTACCAGGCGAATTTGTTGGTCGAATGCGAGACCGACGCGCCCAATGCGGCCTCAAAATCGCGGCGGACCATCGAGTTCAGCCCGTCAGCGGCGACGATCAGGTCGTAACCCCTCAGTTGGTCGACCGATTGCATCACGGTGTCGAAGCGCGGCGTGACGCCAGTGCTGCGCACGCGCTCCTGCAGGATCGTCAGCAGCGCCAGCCGGCCGATCGAGGAGAACCCGACGCCGTCGATCTCGACGCCCTCGCCGCGCAGATTGAGCGTGATGTTCTTCCAGCTCTCCATCCGCGGCGCGATGGCGTCGACCGTCTCGGGGTCGTCGGCGCGCAGGAACTCCAGCGCCTGTTCGGAGAACACCACGCCGAAGCCCCAGGTGGCGCCGGCGGCGTTCTGCTCGAACAGATCGATCTCGGCGTCAGGATGACGCTTCTTCCAGAGATAGGCGAAATAGAGCCCGCCGGGCCCTCCGCCAATCACGGCGATCCGCAACGTCTGCCTCCCAGATTGACAGTGTACTTACAATTTGGGTCCAGCCTAATCGCCCTCTGGCGGGAACGCCAGAGCGAAAATGCGCGCGGCGAACAGAAGCGTGGCCGCGAACGGCTCAGTAGCAGCGGCGGACCTTGACCCCGCCGACCCATACCCAGCGGCAGCCGGCGACCACGGGCTTGCGGACGACGACCGCGCCGCGATGGCCGGCGCATCCGGCGCGATAGGGGCCGCGCCCGCACACGACGGCGTTGGCATCGGAGGACTCGAAGGTCATGGTCGCGGCAAAGGACAGCAGGGCCGCAGCGATCAGCAATAATGAGCGCATGATATTCCCTCTCCCGGAGTGAGGTTGGTTGGCCTGTGGATGACAACAAGGTGCTGCGGTTGCGTGCCCGGCAAATCGCCGGGCACCTATCGTCTCACCGCCTGCGCGGCTATTTCTTTTCCGCTGCCGCCAGCACTTTCTTGCAGGCGGGCGTCAGCTTGTCGCTCTCCTTGGCAAGACAGGCGATGACGCGCCCGCCGCCGGGCGTCACGCTTTTACAGAACTTCTGATAGTCGCCCATGCAGGCGTCGCGTTGCGCTGATGTCAGCTCCTGGGCATAGACGGCGGTTGAGCCGCAAAGCAGAACGGCGGTCAGGACAAGACGCAGCATTGATCGCTCCCTTTTCCGATCAGTCGCGTGACAACAGGATCACCGCGCCGCGAACGGCGCCAGCACGTCGCGGCACGCCGGCGACAGCGAGCCGGCATTGGTCGCCAGGCATTGCACGATCCGCCCGCCGCCCGGCTGGACGCCGCCGCAGATCGAGCGGAC